>QIAJ01000008.1 GCA_003225495.1 Acidobacteriota bacterium | reverse complement strand
GCGGCAGCCAGGTCATTTTTCTGGATCGCCTCTTCAGCGCGGGAGAGTTCGGTGGATTGGTCTTCAACCGGGACTCGGATCGGTTCTTTACGTTGCGGCGAGTGAGTTTGAGCGGCGGAGGCCGCGACTGTAAGGAACAAAAAGATTGTAGTGGCGATCGCGCGGCTCATGTTCGTTGGTGTCTTACGATTCTCGCCTTCCACTCAAAGCGAGATCGGAACTTACTTAGTGCCCTTTGGGTGGCCGTTTCCGTTTAACACTCGAGCCAGATACTGTCCCGTGTATGAGTTTTTCAATTCTGCAATGGCTTCTGGAGGGCCAGCCCCTACTACGTTCCCTCCACGATCGCCGCCTTCGGGGCCGAGGTCGATGACCCAGTCGGCTGTTTTGATGACTTCAAGGTTGTGCTCGATCACGACGATCGATCCCCCTACTTCAATCAGACGTCGAAAGGCGGAAAGTAGTTTGCTGACATCGTCAAAATGCAGGCCGGTAGTGGGCTCGTCCAGGATGTACAGCATGCGGCGCTTGCGCCGAGGGGTTTCACCCCCGGACCGGCGCTGGCTTTCGCGGGCGGCGGGCTGCAGGTGCGAGGCGAGCTTCATGCGCTGAGCTTCACCTCCGGAAAGGGTGGTTGCGGATTGGCCCAGGCGCAGGTAGCCGAGGCCGACTTCGTCGAGGACGCGGAGTTTTTCTGTCAGCTTGGGGACGTCGGCAAAGAATTTCAAAGCTTCGCGGATCGTCATGTTCAATACTTGGTGGATGTTCTTGCCTTTGTAGCGGACGTCCAGCACCTGTTGCTTGTAGCGCGTGCCTTTGCACTCGTCGCAGATCAGTTCTACATCGGCGAGGAACTGCATTTCGACGGTGACGGTGCCGTCGCCCTGACAGTTTTCGCAGCGCCCGCCGGGAACGTTGAAGGAAAAATGTCCGGCTGCGAAACCGCGTTTTTTCGATTCAGGCAGCGACGCGAAGAGGTCGCGGATGACGTCAAACGCCTTGATGTAGGTAACGGGATTCGAACGCGGCGTGCGTCCGATGGGCGATTGGTCGACGAGAACCACTTCGTCGAGATACTGATCGCCCTCGACATCGTCCCATGTAACGGTGGCCGGGACGCTGCCATTGGTCTGGCTTTTGGCGATCGCTAACGCCTGATAGAGGACGTCATGCAAAAGCGTGGACTTGCCTGAGCCTGACACGCCCGTGATGGCCACCAACATCCCGAGCGGAATTTCGAGGTTGATGCGTTTGAGATTGTGCGCACGCGCACCGAAGATGCGAATTTTCTGCGAGCCTGGTTGGCGGCGCGCGACAGGGATCTGAATGTGGAGATCGTTTGCAAGGTAACGTCCGGTGAGCGAGTGTGGAAGTTTGGTGATCTCGTCATAGCTTCCCGCGCCGATTACTTTCCCGCCACTTTCACCGGCGCCGGGGCCGAGGTCGAGAATGTGGTCGGCGGCGCGCATGATGTCGGGGTCATGCTCGACGACGAGGATGGTGTTCCCAAGATCGCGAAGGCCGTGGAGAATTTTCACGAGGCGCTCGGTATCACGGCTGTGCAGGCCGATGGATGGCTCGTCGAGCACGTAGAGTGTGCCGACCAAGCGTGATCCAAGCGAAGTTGCGAGCTGGATGCGCTGGGCTTCGCCACCGGAGAGGGTGGAGGCGAGGCGGTCCAGACTGAGATATTCGAGCCCGACTTCGTTCAAGAAACGCAGGCGTTCTTGAATTTCCGTGAGCAGGATTTCCGCGATGGCCGTCTGCTGCGGCGACAGTTTGATTTGATCGAAGAAAGCTGCGGCTTCCTGGACGGTCATGCTGCAGACCTGGCAAATGTCTTTGCCATCGATCTTGACCTGTCGCGCGTCGGGACGCAGGCGAGTACCGCCGCAGGTCGAACATAGAGAGTATCCACGATAGCGACTCAGGAAGACGCGGACGTGCAGCTTGTATTTCTTGCGCTCGAGGTGCTGGAAGAAGCCGCGCACTCCGCCGAAGCGGCCCTCGCCGTTGATGATCACCTTCTGGTGTTCCACATCGAGTTCAAACCAGGGTACGTCGAGGGGAATCTCAGCCTGCCGCGCGAAGCGCTTCAGTTCGGTGAAGAGCGGACGATATTTTGGCTTGGTCCAGGGCTCAATCGCGCCTTCGTTCAACGTCTTGCCTTTGTCAGGAATGACGAGGTCGAGATCGAAATCGATCGTATTACCAAAGCCCTGGCAGCGCGGGCAGGCTCCGTAAGGATTATTGAATGAAAACAGACGCGGTTCAGGCTCGTCGTAGCGGGTGCCGTCGTTCTTACATTCAAAGCGATGAGAGAAGCGCAGCCGCTCGGTTCTTTCGCCGTCACGGGGAGCGGTTTCAAAGATCACTTCGGAAGCTTCGCGGTATCCGATTTCGACGGCATCGACGATACGGGCGCGGGCATCGGGGGAGACAGCTAGGCGATCGATCAGTGCAAAAACTGGTTCTGCAAAATTGATGTCGAGAAGCGATTCGGGAGTCGAGAACTCGAACAGCTGTCCGTTCTGAAAGAGGCGATTGAAACCGCGCTTGCGGAGATCGAAAAGCCTGGTTTTGAGCGCTTCGGACAGCTGGCTGGATTCCGCGTCTGCCTTCTTTTTGCCACGAGTTTTCTTGCGGGCCGATTCTTCTGATACAGGAGCCGCCGATAGCACCGGAAAAAGCACGTTGAATCTCGTGCCTTCGGGCTGAGCGAGAATACGGTCGGCGACTTCGTCGACGGTATCTTTCTTCACTTCCTGTCCGCAGAGCAGACAGTAGGTTCTTCCAACGCGGGCAAACAGGAGCCGGAGGTAGTCGAAGATTTCAGTGGCGGTCGCGACCGTGGAACGCGGGTTCCGGGTGGAATTTTTCTGCTTGATGGCGACAGCCGGCGCGATGCCATCGATCAGGTCGGCGTCAGGCATCTCGATGCGTTCCAGAAATTGCCGTGCATAGGCAGAGAGCAACTCGACATAGCCGCGCTGGCCCTCGGCATAAATTGTATCGAAGGCGAGCGACGACTTGCCGGATCCGGAGACTCCGGTGACGACCGTAAGCTGGTTGTGCGGGATCTCGAAATCAATGTTTTTGAGGTTATGTACCCTGGCCCCGCGTACAACAATGCTTTCCGTGGACATCTTCCCCTGAATAAGCTTCAGACCATTCTGAGAACGCGAGCACCCACACAGATGGGTTCCGAAGAGATACTGAATCTTTCTATTATACGAGGCTCGAGGCCGGCGCGGGGAGCGTCAATTGGCGCTGTGTTGGGCCTGGAACATAGCCTGGTTTTTCCCGCGAAGCGCATTCACAGGTTATTCACACAACTCTGTTAATTTCGACTTGAGTCAAGATACCTTTCGGAGGTGTTAATGATTCCCATTCCCATCTCTTCCGCCATCGCCGGCGGACTTCTCTGGTCGAAAACTCCTCACAAACGTGGTTACGAACTCCGGGGCAACGGTGGAATTGTCGGTTCGCTGCAACGGAAGAGTTGCTGGTCATCGGAATTTCGAGCGGAATCGAATGCTGGAACCTGGAAATTCCGGCGCACGGGATGGTTCCGTACAGGAACAGAAATCACTGATCAAAAATCTGGCGCGCGAATTGCCGTCTTCAAACCCAACTGGACGGGCGGCGGAATATTGGCGTTTTCCGACGGCATGCGATTTCGGCTGACTTACAAGGGTTTCTGGCATCCGGTTTGGAGTGTACTGGCGGACACTGGACAATCGATCTTAAGCATCCGCCCACGTAACGAGGCAGTGGAGTTAACGGGAGACGTGCGGTTGCCAGAAGAGAGGCTGAGCCTGGTGGCGATTTTCACGTGGCATATTATCCGCCAGATCGCAGAGGATGCCGGTGCGTCGGCAGCGATGGCGGTTGTCGTCACGCCGTGAACAGTGCCCAACGGTGATCCGATTACCGCGCAGCGAATGAGAACAGCGCGATGATGTAGATCCAGAGCGCGGTCATGAAGTGCCAATACCAGGCGGTGATGTCCACAATGAGGCGGCGGGATTCAACGGGGCGTCCCATGACGGCGGCAATATTCGCAAACGATAGCGCGAGAATTCCACCGGCGAGGTGAATTCCGTGCATCGCGGTAAGGACATAAATGAACGAACTGCTGGTGCCGCCGAGCAGATGAAACCCGCCGGCGGAGAGTTGACGCCACGCGAAAAGTTGACCCGCTAAAAATAGTAGCCCAAGAAAAGTTGTGATGCCCAGCCACGGGATCGATCGTTCGTTGCCGAGCGAAACTCCGGGGATGGATTTAATTGGCGCAAGAGCAGCCTCGCGTGTGATAGAGCGCCGCGCCAGATCGATCGTCACGGTGCTCAGAAGTAGAGCGACCGTGTTGGCGAACAGAAGGGTCCAGGGCAGGCGCACCGGGATCCACGTCTGAGTGAAGGTTTCGGTGGGGTTCGGCCCCACAAAGCCGCGCCTGGCAAGGTAGACCACCGTGAACGAAATGAACAGCATCAGGATCGGCGTCATGAAGACAGCGAGCGCCAAACGCGCATGGCGCAGACGCAGGCCGTAGTTCGGCATGCTGTCGCCGCTGCCGGTGCCGCCGCGTCCGTCGTCGCCACCGCCTGTATGCGGAGGAAGAGCGCTGCCATTGTGTCCGGAAGGGCGATGCGCGATGGGGGTGGATCGGGCCATGACGCTCAGTAATAGAAGATGATCGGTTGCCCAATAGAGTTTCCTTCGATGGGCAACGTAGTAGATGATCTCACCGGATTCCGAGGTTCGCAAACGCGATCAGTCTTTCCTATGTTGACGGAAATTCGAGGAGTTTCACGGAAGGTGTAGCGCTCGACGCTGGAAAGAAGCGGGCGAGATCGCAGGCGAGCGATCGCTGGGAGTGCTTGGCGCTTGTATCGTTATCTAAATCTAAGATTGAAAAAAGCCCTTTCTCCGCAATGCGTCGCGCACCACGGAGAAAGGGCTAGTCGAGACCATTGGCATCGGTTACTGGCAGTTCGGCAACTTGAAGCTGCCGATGCGAGTCTGAAAAGGCGCAGTGTTCACGCCGATGACTCCACTCAGCTCGTAATACTCGTTGACATACCAAAAGGTACAATCATCGGTCGGATCAATGTTCATTGAGGTGTAATCGCCCCAGCGCGAGCTTACTGTTACCTGCACCCCTGATCCGTTTCTGATCGTACCCTCTCCGAGAGTCATTTCGCCCAGCGTATCTCCCTTGAGGCGTCCGGTGTAGCGGATTCCCGGGAAGACATCTAGCCCATTGACCGCGCTGTAGCCGAGCCCCAGGTTGCCTGCATGGTCCTGCGCGATGCTGCCCATCCAACGGTGCACGCCGTCGTCCGGAGCGAACGTACCCTGCTGGTAGATGGAGTAGTCGCCATTGATGCGGCGAATTTCATACCAGCGCACACCGGCGACGCCGGGCAGCGCCTCGACGGACTGGTTGGTCACCAGCGACTCGTAGGCTCCAAATTTGCGATAGGCGAGGCGCCACGTCGGCCGTTGCCGATAGGACAAGATGTCCAGGAACCGGCTGCCATCCGTTACTCCGGGCTCGGGCAGGCAATCGCGAGCATCGGGCGGCAGAGAGCCTGCGACTACCCCGCAGGGGAAGTTTGAATCAAATGGGGCAGTTCCAAATGATCCTCGGAACGTGATGGAAGCCACGGGAGTCTGCATCCATACCACCGACAGGTCCCAGATGTTGAGGGCGTCGAATGTAGCGCCGTACGGGATGTCATCATCCTGCGTCCCAACCAAGGGCGCGGGTGCGGTTCCGGTCGGTACGCGACTGCCATCAATATCCGCCGGTAGCAGTCCGTCGCCGATCAGGTTGAGCGGGACCACTGCGGAGTCAAGGAAGAAATGGACGGCGCGAGCCTTCGGATTGCCTTTCAACATCTTGGCTCTTTCCAGCGCATAGGCGCGGATGTACGATTTCTTCCACACGCCGTACTTCGGGTAGTCGGGAAAGAACGGGCCCGCAGAGAAAGCGTAGCGGAAGTAGGCGCCTGTGGGATCGCCCGTCTGCGAGATCGCGACACAATTGTAGTAGATAGGTCCGCGGGTGGTGAATTGGCTCAAGAGCCAGCGGTCCGCGAACTGATCATATAAAACGACGGGGTCGCCCGAGGGATCCGTGCAGTCAGGAACGGCGAAGTCTGCCCACAGGGTTCCGGTATCGACGGGGCCGAGCAGACGGTGCCCTGTTTTGTCATATACGGCGAACACCAGATTGATCATTTCCACGTAGTGATTGGGCCCGACATCGCCGACCGGATCCGGCGGGGCGACGCGGAACCCAAAGGTTTCGAAATTATCCTGGTTGGAGAGACCTTCGAATGTCAGCGACGGGGGCGGAATTGCGAGTGACCCAGAAGGACGAAGTCCGCCTGCCTGCAGGGCTTTGTCAGCAGAGTGTTTCGAGTTGGTGGCCACTTCACCCCGCTCCGGTCGAATCTCCCGCTCTTCGGGGAAAGCCGACTTTGTAATCTTCCGCGCTGCAGCGAGGTCGCGCAGGGGAGCGGAAACATCAAAGGCTATGGCCTTTGAGAATTTGGCCGTTGGGGCTGGAAAGTTTTGTTGACGTGAAACCTGCGCGATCGCGACGGTGAACAGACCGCTCAAACATACGATCGCAACAAGTATCAGAACCAGGGTGAGTAATTTCTTAACTCGCATTGCAATTTCCTCCGAGAGGGATGGTTTGAAATAACCAGGAGTTTTTGCCAGTGCACGAGGGAGATCCAGATCTACTAGCGCGGATAGTACATCTGCTGTGGCCGCGTGTCTAGCGGGGCGGACGAAGAAAATCCCGGATGTGCAAGTTGTTGCACTTCACAGAACAAGGAAGGGTGAGAGATTTTAGCCGGCCGCGACGGCCTTGCGGTATTGCTCGAGATGATCGCGAACTTCTTCCATGATTTTCTGATACTCGGGATCGTTGCGCAGGTTGTTGTAATTCTTGTCGCGCTGGAACCATGGATAATTGTGGTTCCCGAGTGTGACGGCCCGACGCAACCAGGCGATTGCCTGCTTCTTTTCTCCCAGCATCGCGTAAACACCGCCGATCCAGTAGGCGCCGTCGCCGTCCACGTATTCATCGGGCTTGTGCTGGAACACGACGGGGTCAATCTTGTCGCGCTGTCCCCGCGAAGCATAAAGAAATGCTGCGAGGATGGGAGGAGCTTCGTCGCCGCTGCCGCGGCCGAGTTCCACGGCGCGGCTGAATGCTTTCTCGGCCTCGTCGTACTTTCCTTCGTAATAGAGAAATTCGCCGAGATAGGCCAGAGCTTTGAACTGGTTGGGATTGGCGGCCAGCAGGCGCCTCATCTCTTCTTCGGATTCTTCAGGACGCCCCTGGTAAAGATGCATGCGGGCGTGCATCCAATGGATGCGCGTGGTGGTCGGGTTCAGTTCGACGCTGCGGTCATACGCATTTTCCGCGAGGTCCAGCATTCCGGTGTAGTGATAGAGATATCCGATCAGGTCCCACGCTGTTTCGGAGTTGGGGGCCATGGTGATCGCTTGCCGCAATGTTTTCAGAGCCTCGAGATTGTGGCCCAGTTCGGTCAATGCTCCGCCGAGCGCAATCACTGCTTCGGCTGAGTTGGGCTTCAGGGCCACAGCCCGGCGAGCGGCTTTCTCTCCGAGCACCAGATTCTCGGCCGCATGTTCCGGGATGTTGGCGGCCTCCATGAAATAGAGAGTGGAAAGCAGGGCGTAGGCTTCTGCAAAGTTGGGATCTTTGGCAATGGCCTCTTGAGCGAGTTGCTCGCCGTGGCGGAGGCTCTCCGCTTGGGTACGCATGAAGTAATCATTGCGATAAAAGCGGGCCTGAAGGTAGAGGTTGTAGGCCTGCGGAGAAGTCGTCAGCGGCGCTTCCAGAGTCTGCTGCTCATTGCCGGAAACCTGGACCTGCAGACCATCGACGACTTTCTTGGATACTTCGTCCTGAAATTTGAGCATGTCGTCGGCATGCAGATCGTAATGCTCCGCCCATCGCGCAGCTTTATTGTGCTGGTCGATCAACTGGACGGAAACACGAATCACCGCGCCCGCCCGCTGGTACGTTCCGTCGACCACCGAATCGACTTGCAGTTCCTGAGCCGCCTGTGAAGGATCGGTCGGCGTCTTCACATATTTCAGAACTGAACTGGTGGGGCGAACGGCCAGATTTTGCAGAGTGGCGAGGCGGGTAATGATCGCATCGGTCATGCCGATGCCCCAGGCTTCGTCGGCGGTGGATCCGGAAAGAGAGCGGAAGGGAAGAACGGCGACAGTGCGGACTCCGGCTCTCGCAGACGAGGCGGAATGGTCGTGGTCATCGGCGTCTGCGTGGTGATGATCTTCAGTGCGCGTGCGCGAATAGCCAAAGAAAATCGCTGTGACGATGACAAGTGCGGACAGGGTGGAAATCCCCCACTTCAGGTAGGAACGCTTCGAGTCGGCGGCAGGACTGGCGGATGTAACGCGTCCCGACTCGGTATCGCGCATCAGCCGTTTCAGGTCTGCGCGCATCTCCGAGGCATGCTGGTAACGGACGTCGCGATCTTTCTCCAGCGCTTTCGAAATGATGCGTTCGAGGTCGGAAGGAGTTGCTGGATTCAGCCGGACCGGTGGCGTGGGCTCGCGATTGAGGAGGCCGTCGAAAATTTCGGCAGTACCCGTGCCGCGGAAGGGAACGAAGCCGGTGACCATCTCATAAAGGACCGCACCGAAAGAGAAGAGATCAGTGCGGGCGTCAAGGGCTTTGCCGCGCGCCTGCTCCGGCGACATATACGCTATCGTTCCTATGCTGGTGCCGGGGCTGGTCAACTGCTCCTGCGAAAGTGTGGGAGACGATTCAGTGCTGCCGGTCGCAGAGGTTTGTTTGGCTAATCCGAAATCGAGAATTTTTACCTGGCCGGTGGTCGTGATGAAGATATTTGCCGGCTTGATATCCCGGTGCACAATCCCTTTCGCGTGGGCAGCGGCCAAGCCCTCGGCTATCTGGACGGCGATTGCCAGAGCCTTATCAATCTCCATCGGACGATTGTTAATCAGATGCTTGAGGGTTTCGCCCTCCAGGAATTCCATGCACAGGAAGGGCTGCCGGTCGTGGTCGTCAATCTCGTAAATCGTGCAGATATGGGGATGATTGAGGGCCGACGCGGCACGGGCTTCGCGTTGAAAGCGCTCCAGCGCTTGAGGATCGTTCGAAAGGTCAGGAGGAAGAAATTTGAGCGCCACATGACGTCCAAGCTTAAGATCTTCCGCCTCGTAAACGACTCCCATGCCGCCGCCGCCTATCATGTTGAGGATGCGGTAGTGAGAGATGGTCTGGCCGATCATGGGATAGGGAAGAGGTAATGGTAGGGCTTGAGTGGGGAGGAGTCAATGGAGAGACAGAGCTACGAGCCTCGGAGTGCTAGCTGCGAGCAAGATTCTTTGCGGCGACTATCAGTTCGCTCAAGGCGACGAGCTTTAGATTTAGGAAGGGCGCCGCAGTACAAGCGCGGAATTCTTGCTGCCAAATGCAATACAGTTCGCGACCGCATGTTCGATTTTCGCTTTGCGACCGCTTTGCGGAACATAATCCAGATCGCATAGCGGGTCAGGGGTGTCGAGGTTGATGGTTGGCGGGATTTGCCCGGTGTGCATGGCGATAATTGTGGCGGCGACGCCAGCGGCTCCGCAGGCGCCCTGCGGATGTCCAATCTGCGATTTCAGTGCGGACATTGGAACCTGATGCGCGCGGTCTTCCCCGAGCGCGAGTTTCAAGGCGCGGGTTTCGATGCGGTCGTTGAGGTCGGTGGAAGTACCGTGCAGATTGACATAGTGAATGTCCTGGGGGCCAACTCCCGCTTCCTGCATCGCCAGACCAATCGCACGCGCTGGTTCTTCGCCACATTCCTGAAGACGAACACGGTGAAACGCCTCACACGTTGAACCGTAGCCGACGATCTCCGCGAGCATTTGCGCGCCGCGAGCCTTCGCGTGTTCGTATTCCTCCAGCACATACATCCAGGATCCTTCGGCGAGGACAAAGCCGTCGCGATCGACTGAAAAAGGGCGCGAACCTTTTTCTGGAGCGTGGTTCCAGCGGCTGGTCATGATTTTCATCAGAATGAAGCCTTTGAGGATGCCTAGCGCGATCGGCGAATCTGCGCCGCCGCTCAGGATGTAGTCGGCGCGTCCGGCTTGAATCTGCCGGGTGGCGTAGTTGAGCGCGTCAGTGGAGGAAGTGCATCCGGTGGTGACAACGTGGCTTGGTCCGCGCAAGCCGAAGCGGATGCTGAGATCGCTGGCGAGCGTGCCCATCACTGTGGTGGGAACGCAGTGAACGCTCATCTGGCGCTGCTTGTCGTGGAAGAACAATTCGTATTGTTGCTCGGTAAATTCCTGGGACCCGCCGCCCGAACCGATGATTACGCCGAAGCGCCGAAGATCTTCGAGTGGGAGCCTGGTGGGATCGAGTCCGGAACTTGCCAGGGCTTCCGTGGCGGCCGCGATCGCCAATGGAAGAACGCGAGAAACGTGGCGGCGGTCTTTCTTTTCCATCCAGGCCAGTTCGTCGAAGCCAGTCACTTCGCCAGCGATCTGGACGTTTAGCTCGCTGGGGTCAAAACGTGTGATGCGACGGACGCCGCTTCGGCCTTCGAGAATCGCTTGCGTGAATGCTTCGCGGCCAACGCCATTCGGGCTAACTACGCCCATACCGCTAATAACGACACGTCGTTTATCCATGGGAGGGATGAGATGTCGAGCGCCTGTGGCGAGGTTACCAGAAAAGCATTTATTAACCAATTTTCAGAAAGCACTTCGCAAAACGCGTGAAACGCGCCGTAATCGCAGCTGATTGTGGTCAGACGGTGTAAAAATTTGTAAAAACCTGCGATAACAATGGGTTGCCGCGTCTAAGCTATAAGTTGGATTTGGCATTTTTCTCATCTAATCAAGTGACGGATGAAGCGCAGGTTTCACGAGTAGCCGCATCTCATCCGGATTGGGGCGACACGATGGAATTCATCAAGCGTCATTGGATCATTGCCGCTCTTACTGCAGCCATTCTGCTGGCGGTCGGTTTGTTTGGCGCATTCTCCACTCGGGGCGACAACAAGTCGCAATATTTCACCGCGAAGGTGGAGCACGGCGATATTAAAGAGGTGGTGGAGGCGACGGGCACGATCAATGCCGTTATCACGGTGCAGGTCGGCTCGCAGGTGTCGGGCACCATCGCGAAGCTCAATGCGGATTTCAACTCGCGCGTGAAGAAGGGGCAGGTAGTCGCGCAGATCGACCCGGCACTGTTCCAGGGCACGCTGCTGCAGAACAAGTCGGACCTGGCGAATGCGCAGGCCAATCTCGCGGCGGCCAAGGCGAACCTCGAAAAAGCGCAGGCCACGGCAAGTCAGGCGAAGGCCGACGACCAGCGTTACAAGGCGCTGGCTGCCCAGGGCGTCGTGAGCCCGCAGCAGCAGGATCTGGCACGCGCCAACGCGGACACAGCCATTGCGGGCGTGTCGGCTGCTCAGGCGCAGATCATCCAGGCGGAGGCGCAGGTAAAACAGAAAGAAGCTGCGGTCGAAGTTGCGCAGACGAATCTGAACTACACCACGATCCATGCTCCGATCGACGGGACGGTAATTGCGCGCAACGTCGATGTAGGGCAGACGGTCGCTGCCTCCTTGCAGGCCCCGACACTGTTCACGATTGCGCAGGATCTGACCAAGATGCAGGTGTATGCGAATACTGATGAGTCGGATGTGGGCACGATCCGGCCGGCTCAGATCGTTACCTTCAAGGTCGATGCATTTCCCAAAGATACTTTCACTGGCCATGTGGATCAGATCCGCATGAACGCGACGGTGGTGCAGAACGTGGTGACCTACAACACGGTCATCAATTTTGACAATCCGGAACTGAAGCTGTTCCCGGGCATGACGGCGTACGTGACGATTCCGGTTGCATCGGCGAGCAAGGTATTGAAAATCCCGAACGGCTCACTGCGTTTCAAGCCGGACATGAAGGCCGATGAGATTCGCGCGATCTATGCGAAGTATGGAATCGAGGATCGAGGCGCGGCGCGCGCGGCCGCTGCATCGGATCATGCTTCAGGCAACGCGGCTGGAGGCGCGCCCTCGGGCAGACAAGCCCGAGCGAGTGGTGAAGGCAACGCCGGCGGCGGCGCCACAGCTGGAACAAATACTCAGGCGCAAACGCGAGGACCACGCATGGACGTTGCCATCGTGTGGAAGTTGCGTCCGGATAAAACGCTGGAACCTGTGAAGGTGCGCACCGGCATTACAGATCACACCGTCACCGAAGTTGTGCAGGTGGTGAATGGCCAGTTGAACGACGGCGATGATGTCATCACCGGTTCGATGGCGGCCAGCGGTAATCGTCCGCCGAGCATGGGCGGACCGACGATGAGGAGGTAGCTAAAGCACAGCTGATAGTTCGCAGCCGGCAGGTTGCAGCTACGAGCTTCGCGCTTGAAACGCGAGAGTTGATATGGCCACCATCACCCAACCCGGAGTCGATACTGGTGCTGGAAGTCGCGGCGCGGAGAGCATCATTCGTGTCACTGACGTCCACAAGTATTACGAACTGGGCGAGACTCGGGTGCATGCTTTGCGGGGCGTGACGGTCGAAGTAGGGCGCGGCGATTTTGTTGCCATCATGGGATCGAGCGGCAGCGGTAAATCGACGTTCATGAATATTCTGGGCTGCCTCGACAAACCGACTACGGGACAGTATTACCTCGAGGGTATTGAAGTTTCGAGCCTCGACAAAAAGCAACTGGCGGCGATTCGCAACCGCAAGATCGGATTCGTGTTTCAGGGATTCAATCTGCTTTCGCGCACCACTGCATTGGAGAATGTCGAACTGCCCACTCTGTATGCGCGAGTGAGCCGCGAGGAGGGACTCCAGCGGTCCAATGAAGCGCTCGACCTCGTAGGCCTGGGCGATCGCAAACTGCACTACCCATCGCAACTCTCGGGAGGCCAGCAACAGCGGGTGGCTATTGCGCGGGCGCTCGTGAATCGCCCCGCCATCCTGCTGGCGGACGAACCGACCGGCAACCTCGACAGTCGCACCTCAGTTGAGATCGTCGATGTCTTGCAGAAGCTGAACGATCAGGGACTGACGATCGTGCTGGTTACACACGAACCGGACATCGCCCGCTTCGCGCGCCGCATGATCGAGTTTCGGGATGGCAAGATTCGGCATGACAATCCCGGTACGGATCGGCCGGTCGCGGCAGAGATTCTCAAAAACATGCCGAAGGTGGAGGACTGAAATGAATCTGGTTCAGATTCTTCGCATTGCGATGCGCGCTTTGGCACGCAACAAACTGCGGTCGGCGCTCACCATGCTGGGCATCATTATCGGCGTGGCGGCGGTGATTGCCATGGTCAGTGTCGGGCAAGGTGCGCAGCAACAGGCGCAGGACCAGATTGCAGCCATGGGATCGAACGTGCTGTTCGTCGGATCGGGTGCGGTCTCGCGCGGCGGCATGAGTATGGGCTGGGGCGCCACCAAGTCGCTGGTGTATGACGACATGACGGCAATTCTTCATGAGTGTCCGGCGATCGCGGCGGCTGCGCCCGGAACTACGGCGACCGCACAGGTTGTCTATGGAAACGACAACTGGAACACGCGTATCACTGGTACCGAACCGCAATTTTTCGACATCAAGGTGTGGAATTTTCAGGAGGGCGGTCCTTTTCTCCAGGCCGATGTGGAATCCGCGAACAATGTGGCGGTGATCGGAGAAACTGTTCGCAAAAATCTTTTTGGCGCGACGGATCCCCTGGGCCAGACGATCCGCGTCAATAATCTTCCTTTCAAAGTCGTGGGCGTTCTGGATCTGAAGGGAACATCGCCGATGGGAGACGATCAGGACGATACCATCGTGCTGCCCGTGACCACCGTACAGAAGAAGATGAACGGGCAAACATGGCTGCGCTGGATCATGGTCTCGGCAGTGTCTCGCGAGGCGAGCTATGCCGCGCAGAAACAAATCAGCGCTGTGTTGCGTGACCGGCACCGCATTCGTGCGGGGCAGGACGATGATTTCTTTGTCCGCAATCTTGCTGATTTCGCGCAACTCGCCGACGAACAGTCGAGATTGTTCACCATTCTGCTGGCTTCGATTGCGAGTATTTCGCTGGTCGTCGGCGGCATTGGGATCATGAACATCATGCTGGTGTCGGTGACTGAGCGCACGCGCGAGATCGGTATCCGCATGGCCATCGGCGCGACGGAAGGCGATGTGCAGCAGCAGTTTCTGATCGAGGCGATCGTGCTTAGCCTGATCGGTGGGGCCGTGGGAATCGCATTGGGGCTGGGAGCATCATCGACGATTGCGAACACTCTGGGGTGGCCAGTGCTGGTTTCGAGTAAAGCGATTGTCATCGCGGCGGTATTCTCGGCTGCGATCGGAATATTTTTTGGATTCTATCCGGCGCGTAAGGCAGCGCGACTGGATCCGATCGATGCGCTACGGTACGAGTGACGTACACGAGCTACGGTATTGCGGGCGGCTCAGGCTCGGCGACGCCATCGGCCCTCGGATCGGACGCGCCGAAGTTTACCCCACTCTTCGAGTTGTGCATCACGACCTGGCCGCGGCCCATGCTCGTGGAATATTCCTGACGTACATCGAGGTTGTGGCCTTTCTTGCGCAGTTCTTCAACGACTTCGGGCTTAACTCGCGATTCGATCAGCAGGCGGCAGCCGATTGGTTCGGCGGTGCCGGCGATCGTGAAGCGCGGAGCTTCCAGCGCGGCCTGGATGTTCATCCCGTAATCAACAAAGTTGGAGACAAACTGCGCGTGTGCCAGCGGCTGATTGGATCCGCCCATGATTCCGAATCCGATGTGCGTATCGCCACGCTCCATGAATGCAGGAATGATGGTGTGGAAAGGACGTTTGCGGGGCGCGAGCGCGTTCGGATGATTCGCGTCGAGTGTGAATAGTCCGCCGCGATCCTGAAGGATGAAGCCCATCCCGCTTACTCCGACGCCGGAGCCGAAGGCGTCATAGAGACTCTGGATTAGCGAAGCGATGTTGCCGTCTTTGTCGACGACCGCAAGGTATGTGGTATCGCTGCGGGCGGGGCTGCCGCTGGAAGTTGTGCAGCTCGCTTTTTCAGCATTGATCAGAGCGGCGCGTTGTTTGGCGTAGTCGTTCGCGAGCAGTCCGGCGACTGGGACTTTGGTGAAGCGCGGGTCCGCATTGTAGCGATAGAGATCGGTGTAGGCGAGCTTCATCGCTTCAATTTTCTTGTGCAGTTCCGTGGTTCCCTGAGGGCCGGCTTGATCGGGCGGGAAGGTTGCCATGATGTTCAGCATTTCAAGGGCGGCCATGCCTTGTCCGTTGGGAGGGAGTTCGTAAACTTTCCAGCCGCGATAATCGATGGAAATTGGCTCGACCCACTCCGAGGAGAAATCGGCGAGGTCGTCGGCCTCCATTGTTCCACCGAGAGCGGATGAAGATTTCAGAATCGCCTGCGCAATTTCTCCCCGATAGAAAGCATCGCGACCGTGATCGGCGATCAGGCCGAGAGTCCTTGCGAGATCGGGATTGGAGAATTTCTCGCCGGTCTCGGGAACTTTTCCATGCGGCAGAAAGACGCGCGTGGCCTCGACAGTTTCTTTGAGTCGGTCCTGCGCCTCTTTCCAGTATCCGCTGGCGATTTCCGCCACTTCGTAGCCGTGCTCAGCGTAAAAAATCGCGGGCGTAAAAAGATCTTTCCACGGAAGACGTCCAAAGCGCTGATGCGCTTTGCTCCATCCATCGACGGCGCCGGGAACGGTGACGCTGTGAATGCCTTCGTGCGGCATCGACGCGATACCCTGTTTCTTGAGGAAGTCAATGGAGAGCTGGCGCGGCGCCCATCCGCTGGCATTGAGGCCGTAGAGCTTGCCGCTCTTGGCGTCCCAATAAAGAAGAAAAAGATCGCCGCCGATCCCGTTCATCATCGGCTCAGTGACGCCCAGGACCGCATTCGCAGCAATGGCTGCGTCCATCGCTGAACCACCGCGTCGGAGAACGTCCGCACCCGCCTGAGAGGCGAGATATTGACTGGTGGCCGCGATTCCGCCGCTGGTCGCGACCACGGAGCGGCCGTAGGTGCGCTCCTGGGCTGGGGCCGCGGTACATAGGCATAAACAGAGTATGAAAGAGGCGACGGTGCGTGACATAAAGCGAATTGTACGCGAGGGGCGGCTGGCCAGGTCAGGATTGGATCGAGTAGGTACGATTCTGCAATCCCAGTGATTGTCGAATCGGATAAACTTGGGGA
>QIAJ01000078.1:1992-5415 GCA_003225495.1 Acidobacteriota bacterium | reverse complement strand
CCAAAACTCCTTCCAGCTTGACGGCGGCTATGCCACCGATGACATGAGTGGCGACAGCAACACTTATATCAAGGGCTTTGGTTCGGACACCGCCGGAGGAACAGGCGCCTATCACAGTGCCGGCTTCGGCCAGACACCGTCGGCCGTTGTTCCCATCCCTGTCACCAGTGTTGAAGAGTTTAAGGTCTCCACCGCAAACCAGACCGCGGACTTCAGCGGCGGTGCGGGCAGCCAGGTCCAAATCGTAACCAAGCGCGGCACGAACGCCCTCCACGGCGGCGTCTACGAATACTATCTCGATACCAATTTCGGCGGCGCCAACACTTGGGACAACAATCGTACAAACACGCTGCAGCCCAGCGCGCATTTCCACCGCTTTGGGGCCGACGCCGGAGGAAAAATTCCGCACTCGGACTTTTTGGGCGGGAGCTGGTATATCTTCGGCAATTACGAAGGTTTTCGCAATCCGACGAGCGCAACTTTCGAGAGAAACTTCCCCACCGCGGCGATGCGTGGGCACGAGCTACGCTGCCAATTCGGCGACATGTGTGAGTGCTAGTGGATGTAACAAAGGGGCGATTCCTCAGGGCACCGTCATCCCATGCACAGCAGCAGGGGGCTGTGACCCGCGTGGCATGGGTCTTAACTCTGTGATTAGTACTCTTTGGAGTACCTATTTGCCTACGCCGAATGACTGCAGCCATGGCGACGGGCTGAACTATTGTGGATACAAGAGTACTATCGCCACGCCGCAGTCCAGCAACTTCGGCGTTGCACGTATCGATCACGACTTCGCGAAGGGCTGGCACTTTAACGGCACCTACCACTATTACAAGTTGAGCAACGTGGTTTCAGACCAATGGGATGTCGGCGGATTCTTTCCTGGGGACACTAAGGGTCAGTATGCCGCGATCCGGCAGAAACCTCAGAATTCCTGGATCTATACCGCTGGCTTGACCAAGGAGTTTCGACCGGGCCTCACAAATGATTTCCACTTCAGCTTTACCCGGAACTGGTGGGCCTACGGAGATCCCAGCGGTGTACCAAACGTTGCCGGATACCCGGCAGCTCTGGAGATCGGGGGTGAAAACAGCGGTGCGGGTAGTAGTCCCGTGTTTATTCCCTACAACACCAACAACCAGAACGTGCGCACTCGCTACTGGAACGGCCACGACACCATGTACCGTGACGACCTCACTTGGATAAAAGGCAGCCACCTCATCCAATTCGGCGGCTTGTACCAGCGTAACAACGATACCCACAAGCGAAACGATAACGGCGGAAGCATCAACACTTACGAGCAGTATCTGATCGGGGAGGGGAATAGCGTGTCCCTCGGCTCCCTCGGCATTAACATGGGGGGCTACGTCCCCGCGGGTGTTTCGGCGAATAAGTATGGCAACCTTTACTCGATGGTGTTGGGCATGGTTGATTCGACCCAGGGCCTTTTCACCCGCGGCTTGAGCACGCCTGCTGGCCTGCCCCTCAACCCCAGCGCGTCGTGTGCTATCTCCGGCGTTGCTGTCACGGCCGGCTGCACGTCCTCGCCAGCGGTGTCGGCCGACAGCATCCTACCTACCTACAGCATCTACTGGACCGACAGCTGGCGCATCAAGCCAAAGTTCACTTTGAACTACGGCATTGGCTACACAGTCGAAATGCCCCCTTACGAGACCAAGGGTGGCTTCCAGACCGTCCTCGTCGACCAGAACGACCACCTCGTATCCGCGGAACAATACTTCAATAACGTCAAACAGGCCGCGCTCCAGGGTCAAGCTTATGCTCCAGCCCTTGGTTTCGCGACCATCCGCAACGTCCAGGGCTCCAACAAGTATCCCTATAACCCGTTCTATGGTGGAGTCAGCCCGCGCATCGGGGCCGCCTGGAACTTCACCAGAGATAGTGTTCTGCGCGCTGGCTATGCGCGCATCTTTGGCCGGATCAACGGAGTCAATCCCCTCCTGGTTCCGCTGCTCACGCCCGGACTGCTACAACCGACCACGTGCGGTGGTCCTGGGGCGCCCTCCATCGTTGGGAACAACACAACCTGTGGCGGCACCACTCCCGCCAACGTCTTCCGAGTCGGCGTGGATTGTCCCGCCGGGTCCTGTGCCGCGCCTTTGCCTCCGCCGAGTCAGAACCTCCCTCAGCCGTGGTATCCGGGCGTTAATGACGTCGCCACGGGCGCGGGCGAAACCTTCGATTCGAATTTCAAACCGAACCAATCGGATGAGTTCAGCGTCACCATCCAGCACCAGTTCGGTCCGAAGATCCTTGCCGAGGCTGGCTACATCGGCCGCAAAATCACCCATGAAGTCGAGTATTACAGCTTCACCGCGGTGCCTTACATGATGACCCTGGGCGGGCAAAGCTTCGCCAATGCCTGGAAAAACGTGATGGTGACCAGCAACTACGGCACTAACGTCCCAGCGCCCAAGCTAACGGGGGGCGCAGCGAATCCCGCATATTTGGCCTATCTTAACACCTTGCCCGTTCAGCCCTTTTTCGAAGCAGCGTTGGGAGGACCGGGGTCAGCCTACTGCACCGGCAGCGCGGCCGGGGCCGGGCTGGTGCCTGGAACTACAAGTTGCACGGCCGCGTTCGTCGCGAACAACACAGCGAACGGCACGATGGGCGTCTCTGACCCGTTCGATGCCTGGGCCAGCATCTCCAATGCCGGCTTCTTCACCTTCGGCCGGACCTTTACCAGCGATCCCATCAACAGCGCCTTCGGTGGCAATGGCCAATCGCCGTCCCTAGCCACAACCGTTAGCAATGGCTATGGAAACTACAATGCCGCCTTCCTGCAGTTGACTTTCACAAACTGGCATGGTCTGACCATGAAGAGCAACTTCACCTGGTCCAAGGCGTTGGGAACCGGAAACGTCGTCCAAGCGAGCAGTTCATTTTCCACCGTCGATCCCTTTAACATACTCAACAACTACGGTTTCCAGTCCTACGACGAAAAATTCAATCTCAACATCTTCTTCAACTACGCGCCCCCGTTCTTCTCCAGCCAAAAGGGAGTGCTCGGCCGCGTGCTGGGTGGCTGGAATATCTCGCCGCTATTCGTTTACGGCAGCGGCTTCCCGGTCCAGGTGCAGACGCCGAACGGCAACTGCGGGACCTTAGGTGAGTGCAACACGGCTTACGTGGGCGCAAATGAGAACATGATTATTGGAGACAACCTCAACTACAGTGCCACACGCAAGCAGAACGTGAAAGGCACCAACTGCGGCACCGCCGGACCGGGTCAGAACGTATTGAGCAATCCCGACGCGTCCTGTCCAGTTAATGGCGGAGTATTCGGCGATCCCGTCCGCGCACCGATCCTCGGTTTGGATGGACAAATTGGCGGCTTTCCGGTTCGAGGTCTGGCGTTGTGGAACCTGGATCTCGGCCTCAGCAAGAGAATCAGATTCA
>QIAJ01000078.1:0-1875 GCA_003225495.1 Acidobacteriota bacterium | reverse complement strand
ACATGGGGCGTGCTAGGGGCCTGCGGCAGCGGAAACGTTCAGGCCAATAATCCCCGCCGCATGCAGCTCGGCTTGACTATTCAATGGTAGCCACTGCCAAGCTAATCCGCGGCGGTTCGAACAACCGCCGCATTTCAAAGGGGAAGGCAAAACGCCTTCCCCTTTTCATTTCCGGAATCCTGGTTGCTGACATGGTCGGCCGGGCGGCAGCGCCTGAGTCTCCGGAGCCGATGGGAGAGCGTGCTTAATTGCTAGCTCTTCGTTCTTGGTAGGAAACGACGACTGGTTGCGGCTCCTCAAAGTTGGTACCAGGGATGAGGTGCTTTTTGAAAGCTACTCTACGCTAGTACTCACAGTCACTCAGAATTTAGATTAACCTTAGCTATTTGACCGGGAATTGGAAATGTGTTGACAAAGCAAATCGAGCGCAATATATACCCCGCATAGAACCTTGTGGTTACACGGTCGGTGTCTGAAAGTGATGGGCACAAAACTGTCAGGAACGTCAGTTGAGTCCTTCCGATCCGCAGCCAGGGGCGTAGCGGAACCCGACAGAATATCTATGAGAGTCAGTATAGGGTTACGGTCAAACATAGATAGATGACACCGCTATTTTCCATAAGTCCCGTGTAAATCACAAAGAATTTAGTTTAAGTCGTGGAGCATCGCATGGGTACGGGACTTGCATTCGCTTCCCGTCACGTCCCAGTTTCGCGAGTGGATTTCTGACCTATGGAGTCTTCCAAAATTCTTCCTTTTGTTTCTTCGGGGAGTTCGCCGGTCGAAGTGTGCCCAGTTCAGGCGTGATGCCGGGAGGTAGTTGAATGCTAAGCAAGCGAGTGGTTTTGGTCGTGGTTGTTCTGTGTTGTTTGTCTGCCCTTGTTCCAACCGCACTGTTTTCGCAGGAGACAACCGCCGGAGTTCAAGGGTATGTAAAGGACCCAACCGGGGCGGTCGTTGCGGGCGCGACAGTAGAGATTTCCGGCCCAGCGCTAGGTGCGAAGAAAACGGAAACCGATGCGACTGGGTTTTACCGCTTTTCGAGTCTTCCGCCCGGCACCTATACGTTGACTGTCACCGCACAGGGCTTCCGTGTTGTAAAGCGCGACGGCGTCTCCCTGGAAGTGGGCCGCCTGCCAAACATCGATACTCAGTTGGAAATTGGGAGTGCTAGCGAAATCGTGGAAGTTCGCGGCGAGGCGCCTGCCGTGGACGTGACCCAAAGTAAGGTCGCCGTCACGGTTACGCAAGATGAGCTGGCGAGTATTCCGAAGGGACGCTCCTTCCAATCCGTAATTCCTTTTGCTCCGGGCGCGCGACAGGAGCCGATGCAAAGTGGTACATCTAGCCGCGATGGCGGTTTCCAGATCGACGGCGCCAGCGACAGCGAAAATGTTTACCTGATCGATGGAATCAAGGCGGTGTCGGCAAGAGCTTCCAGACCGATTTCATCGAGGAAGTCCAGATCAAGTCCAGCAGCTTTGAGGCCGAGTTTGGTGGCGCGCTGGGTGGCGTGATTAATGCCATTCCCAAACGTGGTTCTAATGGTTGGCACGGGGAGTTCCTGACTTACTTACGCACCAACGCGCTCAATGCCGACGATCCTTGCGCCAGCGGCTACACCTCGGGCGGTGCAGGCACATTCGCAGGTTTCAGTACAGTCTGCGGTCTTCGGCTGGACCCGACCAAGCCTGGCCTTAACTCCTCCACGCGTCTTGACGGCACACCCGAGTACTATGTGCCGAACAAGGACAAGCGGCGCATCGTCGAGCCTGGCTTCCAAATTGGTGGCCCGCTCTTCAGCGACCGCCTCTGGCTCTTTACCAGCTACATTCCGACGATTGACACAATTAGCCGCACCACTACCTTCACCGG
>QIAJ01000074.1 GCA_003225495.1 Acidobacteriota bacterium | reverse complement strand
ACTGGAAGCCTTTCGCGCCTTCCGGCTTCGGCGGAGTTGTAACGGGTGGTGCAATCGTATTTTTCACTTACATAGGGTTCGATTCCGTTTCGACGGCTGCCGAGGAGTCGCGCAATCCACAACGCGACTTGCCAATAGGAATTATTGCATCGCTGATTGTCTGCACTCTGTTATACGTCGGCGTTTCCATTGTGCTGCTTGGCATGATGAAGTACACGACGTTCGTCTCCGGTGATGCGGCGGCGGCTCCGGTTGCCTATGCGCTGCAGGTGCTGGGTGCCAGCCGCTGGACTCGCTCCGTGATCATCGTCGGCGCCTTAACAGGGATGATTTCTTCGCTACTCGTTTTTCAGTACGGACAGGCACGCATCTGGTACGCGATGTCGCGCGACGGGCTATTCCCGAAGATGTTTTGCGCGGTCCATAAAACGTTCAAGACTCCGCATATTTCTACCTGGATCGCAGGTTTTGTCGTCGGTATTCCGGCGGGGATCTTCGCGATCAGCGACGCGGCCGACCTTTCGAATATTGGAACGCTGTTCGCTTTCGTGCTGGTATCACTCGGCGTAATCATCCTGCGGCGCACGCAGCCGGACCGGCCGCGCGTGTTCAGGGTTCCGTTCGTGCCGTGGTTTCCTTTGATCTCGATTTTGTTGTGCGGTGGCCTCATGACTGGACTGACGGTCATCACGTGGGTGCGCTTCATCGTATGGCTGGCGATTGGTCTGTTCATCTACCTCGTGTACAGCCGCCACCGGAGCGAGTTCGCCAAAGGGGGCGGAAGATAATTCGATTGCAGAAAGTCGAGGTTAGATTGCGAAAGCAGACCCTTCTTAGCGCGCAGTGTTTCACTTCTGTAATGACTTGCTACTTGTACCCTCTCTAATCCCCTACAATCTCGAGTATGAGGTCGTCTTCTCCGCCCAGGCCCTTTCTGATAGCGCTGCCGAAGGCTGAGCTGCACCTGCATCTTGAGGGCTCAATCGGGCCGCCAACTCTTCTCGAACTCCGGCAACGGCATGGGATGGAGGGCGCGTCGCTGGCGGAGGTCGAACGGCTTTACAGCTACGTCGATTTTCCCGGATTCCTCACCGCTTTCAAAGACGTCACCGGCCACCTGCGCACTCCTGACGACTATGAACTGATTACCTACCGCCTGATGGAGAGCCTGAAATCACAGAATGTGCTGCATGCCGAGGTCTTTGTTTCGGTTGGAGTCTGTTTGTGGCGCAAGCAAGATTTCACTGCGATTTTCGAGGGCTTGGAATGTGGGCGCGAGCGAGGCGAAAAAGATTTCGGCATCTCGCTGCTGTGGATCTTCGATGCCGTTCGTCAATTCGGAGCCGAGAAAGCGCAGGAAGTGGTGGATGTGGCGATTCAGTTTCGCGATCGCAATGTTGCAGGTTTTGGGATCGGCGGCGACGAACTCCAGGGGCCTGCTGAATTGTTCAAGGACGTCTATGCCAAGGCCGGCGAACACGGGCTGCATCTCACGGCGCATGCCGGCGAGAATGCGGGCCCCGAGTCGATATGGGGTGCGTTGAACCTTAGAGTGGAGCGGATCGGCCACGGCCTGACCGCAGGACAGGATCCGGAATTGATCGAAGAACTGGCCGAGCGTCAGATCCCGATCGAGGTTTGTGTCACCAGCAACCTGCGCACAGGTTGCTGTGCCGATGTTGCCCAACATCCCGTGAAGCGATTCTTCGATCAGGGGCTCATGCTGACGCTGAACACCGACGATCCCGCGATGTTTGATACTTCCCTGGTCGACGAGTACCAGTTCGTGCAGGACACATTCGGATTCACCGACGAACATCTGCGTGAGCTGGCCCGCAACTCTTTTGAAGCATCATTTCTTCCCGCAGAAAAGAAAGTGCGATTTCTCGATTTGCTCGATGCAACCGCGCTGCGTCCGTAAAAGCGGGCAACCACGATCAGCTCCAGCAGCCAACGACCAGCTTCCCCTCCTACCCTCGCCTATAATGACTCCCATGAAATTGGAAGAGAAGCTTGCCGAACTTAAGAAGCGCGATCAATTGGCCGAGGAAGGTGGAGGGGCGAAACGCCGCGAGCGCCAGCACAAAGAGGGCAAGATGTCGGCCCGCGAGCGGGTCGAGTTCCTGCTCGACTTGAAGAGACCGACAAGCTCGTCACGCATCGCTGCAACGACTTCGGCATGCAGGAACAGAAGTTTTATGGCGATGGCTTTATCACCGGGTACGGCCACGTGGAAGGCCGGCTGGTGTTTGTGTTTGCGCAGGACTTCACCGTATTCGGGGGATCGTTATCCGAAACCAACGCTGCCAAGATCGTCAAGATCATGGACCTGGCAGCCAAGATGGGCGCCCCTGTGATTGGCCTCAACGACTCGGGCGGCGCCCGCATTCAGGAAGGCGTGATGTCGCTCGCCGGCTACGCCGATATTTTTTTGCGCAACACTCTCTACAGCGGCGTGGTTCCGCAGATCTCGGCGATCATGGGCCCCTGCGCCGGCGGCGCGGTGTACTCGCCCGCGATTACGGACTTCATCCTGATGGTCGATCACACTTCCTATATGTTCATTACCGGCCCGGACGTGATCAAGCTGGTGACGCACGAAGAAGTCACCAAAGATCAACTTGGCGGAGCGCAGACTCACAACGAAACTTCCGGCGTGGCGCACTTCAAATGCCGCGATGATGCCGAGTGTCTTTCGATGGTTCGTGAGCTGCTCAGTTTCATGCCCTCGAATAATCTTGAAGACCCACCGCGCAGGTCCTGCACTGATCCCATCGACCGCGCCGACGAGAAGCTCGACAAGATCATTCCCGACCAATCGAATCAGCCCTACGACATGAAAGATGTGATTCACGCCGTGGTCGACGACGCCTATTTCTTCGAGGTGCAGGAGCATTACGCGAAGAACATGGTTGTCGGATTCGCACGCCTGAACGGCAAGTCGATCGGAATCGTCGCGAATCAGCCCGCGATGCTCGCCGGAACGCTCGACATCAATGCGTCGATTAAGGGCGCGCGTTTCGTCCGCTTTTGCGACTGCTTCAATATTCCGCTGGTGACATTTGAAGACGTTCCCGGTTTCCTGCCTGGTACCAATCAGGAATACGGCGGGATTATCAAGCACGGGGCGAAACTTCTGTACGCATTTGCGGAGGCGACTGTCCCTAAAGTGACCGTGATCACGCGCAAAGCTTATGGCGGCGCGTATTGCGTCATGTCATCAAAGCACATCGCCGTGGATATCGTCTACAAGCGCGAGTTAGACGGCGCCGAGGATCGCGAAGCGGTTCGCAAAAAAAAGATCGACGAATTCCGCGAGCGGCTGGCCAATCCCTATGTCGCTGCGGAACGCGGATTTGTCGATGCGGTTATTCAGCCACGAGAAACGCGCAAGAAACTGATTCAGGCGCTGGAGATGTTGGAGACGAAGCGGGATAAGAATCCGGCTAAGAAGCATGGGAATATACCGCTGTAGGTTGAGTGGCGCGGGTTTACTCCTCCAAAATGGAACGCTCTGTAGGAATGCGTTTGCGACATCCCTGCATGCTGTTAGGGGCCGCCGCCGCGCGGAAACACTAACTGCCGCATGTGCGGTCCAAGCCTTCCCTCGCGCAGTGCCAAATCGAGTTCTTGCAATAGGCCAGCCACTCATAAGGCGAGCTTTTTATAGTTGTTCTGTATCGGGCGCCGAAACCGCCAGAACCTCAAGGAAAACCAAATCCGCAGCCGCGGACAAGCGTACATCTCGAAGTGATCGTGAAGCCCGCCGGCGAAAAGCTCATTGGCACTCCGCGATCCCATGAGAGTCATTATCCCCTCTTTCGAGTCAAACGCCCTAAAGGAAAATCTTGGTCTGCGGGAGGCCTTGGAACGACCTCGAATCCTTGCGCGACAAGCACTGAAAGCACGTGCGTCCGAACGTTCTCTATAAATAATTCTCTATGTTTGAATACTTCTTGCTCTTTGGCCTCTCGAGCGCGAAACCTCTCTTTCAAGGTCACCCGCTCTTTCCCAAGCATTAGAATTCCGAATTGTTGCGAGACTTAAAAGAGGCACTAGGGGCTGAAGCTCGCATCGGCAAGATCCTATCGGCACGGCTGAAGCCGTGCCCTTCCAAGATCGTTGTAAGTGAGGGATGTGAAACTGAGGACTAAGGATCGGGAACTGAAAATAGAGAGTCCCGAGGTGATGTTGGATTCATTCGTCTCGGCCAGTAGCTCGCGTTTAGACCCTTGATCTTGCTCGGGCTCCGGGCTCACCGCCAACCGGATAAATCAGTCCAACGCCTCGGGACTCTATCCTGCCTTCAACATGGGTTCCTGTTCGCCTCGACCAGCGCTTAGCTATAGACCCTTGCTTGCCCTCTTCAACTCACCTTGCGGTTATTGAAGTGACCTCGCTTGAGCCCCGGACGCTGCACCAACCGGGAAAACTTCAGAACGTGTCAAAGAACGATTATGGTTTTAGCATCTCTATTTTTAAGGTCAATGAAATTTGTGAACAAATAAGTGCTTACGGATCAAGGGAGTGCAGCTCGTCCACAGGCGGGTGATGCGGAAGTTGTGCAACGCGTTTCCTTGGTAGTCGCAAATCGTCAGTGTTCATGCGGTAATTCATGGTTTCGCACAGGTGCATTCTCTTCAGGGCGTGATACGCACGCAAAATCTGGCTGTGAAAAACTCCGGGAAATACAATTGCGGCGCGGGCTCTGGCTTTGCAAAGCGTGTCGTTTCGGGAATCTCAATTACAATGCAAGACTCTTCTTGAGAAGAAATTTCCAAGTCGGACCGGAATAACTTGAAACTCCAAAACGAAGATGACGTTTTCGCTCGAGCCGAATCCGCGGCTGCATTTGTCTTATCGCAGACCGAGTTGCGCCCGCAGATCGGGCTCGTGCTCGGTTCAGGACTCGGCGCTTTTGCGGACGAACTCGCAGACTCCACTCGGATTCCGTACGCGCAGATCCCGACTTTTCCTCAGTCGACCGCAGTCGGGCATGCCGGACAACTTGTCCTCGGAAAAGCGGGAGACGTTCCGGTGGCGGTAATGCAGGGCCGGGCCCACTTATACGAGGGCTATTCGGCGAGTGAGGTAGCTTTTCCGGTGCGAGTGCTCGGACGGATGGGCATTCGTGCTTTGATTCTCACAAATGCCGCCGGCGGTATTAACACCGAGTACGGACAGGGCGCGCTGGTGATGATTCGCGACCACATTAATTTGCAGGGGCAGAACCCGTTGACAGCCGCGAATGACGAGCGCTTCGGGCCACGCTTTCCCGACATGAGTTATACCTATGCGAAGCGCTATCGCGAGATCGCGCTCGACGTGGCCAAAAAGCTGTCGATTCCGCCATGCGAAGGCGTGTATGTCGCGCTGCTGGGGCCGAGCTACGAGACTCCGGCGGAGATACGATATCTGCGGACGATTGGCGCCGACCTTGTCGGCATGTCCACCGTGCCGGAAGCAATCGCCGCGCGACACATGGGGATGAACGTGCTTGCGATCTCATGTGTGACCAACATGGCCGCAGGCGTGCTTGACCGGCCATTGAACCACGAAGAAGTGCTCGAAACCGGGCGCCGGGTGATGGGCCAGTTCATCGCGCTGATTCGCGCGGTATTACCGAGGATCGCGGCCGATTTGGTTAGGTAAGTTTCACCAGCACAAAAAAAGACTCGGCAAGCCGCGTCTCTACTGGGGTATCTCGCTTCAAAAGAGTAATTTCAGGCCCAACTGAATCACGCGTGGCCCGCCCCCGCCGAGGCCGGGGTTGGTTTGGGCGACATCGGGGGTTTGAGTCAGTTCTCCACCGGAAATCCCTGGATCGACGTTGTGATTGGGCTGCGCAAAGTTCGGGTGATTGAAGATATTAAAGAATTCCGCGCGCACTTGTAGTCCAAGGTGCTCTGTAAATTGCGTTTGCTTTGTGATTGAGAAATCCAGGTTCTTGTATCCGGGACCGTAGATTGAGTTACGCCCCAGATTGCCGAATGATCCGAAATCTGGTTGAGAGAAAGCATTTACGTTCAGATAGCCTGTCGAGGCGTTCCAGTTGTGAATGATTGGATCAACGCCCGGCACCACGTTGGGCCTCTGGTTGAAGTAGAAGCGTCCGCTTGTGTCATTGACAGTCACGATCGGGATAGGGCGCCCGCTCTGCAGGCTGAGAATCCAGTTCAACTGCCAACCGGACCCGAATTTCCCGATGGCTTGCCAGGACGGCACATCAAGGTTGATCGCGGCAGTGAAGCGGTGCCGGGTATCGAAGCTGGATGGGCCGTGTTCAGCTCGGAGATTACCCGGATCCTGCGGGAAAGCTACGCCGGGTGCGAAATCAATTCCGTCCGAAGCGTCATCCAGCGACTTGGACCAGCTGTAGCTTGCAAATCCAGAGACGCGATGAGCGTTTTGGATTCTCAGCGTAGTCTGAAGCGCATGGTACGTGGAGGAACTGGCGGGCTCCAAAACGTCAATGGTGCCGAAATTATCGTTCGGGACTGTGCCCTCGCCATCCGGTTCGTTGGCATCCGTCAGACGAATCAGCCTGGTCCCTTTGCTTCCGACATAACCGACTTCGACGGAAGCGTTTTGTACGAATCGCTCCTGCACATTCAAATTCCAATTCTGCGTATACGGGCTTGGAAACTTTCTGGGAGTTGCGAAGATGGAATAGGGTCCCTCGGTGTTCACGGTCAGAATGGGAATAGATGGATCGAGGTTAGTCCCATTGAACGCGCTTGAGTCGAAGTTCATCGGCAGCACAGGTTTCGGCCCTATGGGGTTGGTCGCAAGCCCCGCGGAAGAAGTGAAGTTGGCAATCTGCAGGTGTTGGGGAACGTAGTCGTAGTAGATCCCATAGCCACCGCGAACGACGGTGTTCTTGAGAACGCTCCAGGCGAAACCCAGGCGTGGACTGAAATTATTGAGGTCGCGTTCATAGATGCCGTCGAGGCCATGCGTTCCGACCATGGCGAGCGTACCGTCGGGCGCGAGGTTCGAAAGAAGATTATTCTTCTCACTCAGCGGTCCAAAGTACTCCCAGCGCAAGCCAAGGTTCAGCGTGAGATTGGGCAGGATACGGAAGTCGTCCTGCGCAAAAAAGCTGAATCCATTGTTGTAGGTCGTGCGTTGCGTGTTGCCGGAATCCACCAGTTCGAAGCTGCAGAAGCAGTTATCCTGAGACCCGCCGGTGTAAAAATTCGCCAAAGAATCGACAATGGGATCGTAATTGGGATCGGGATCGCCGTTGGGAAGTGTGCATTGAATCAGGCAAATGCCCTTAGTGAACTGAAAAATTCCACGTTCCAAATTGTCGTTAAAGTTTTCGATGCTGGCGCGGCGAAATTCTCCTCCGAACTTGAATGTGTGCTTGCCATGCAGCCAGGAAAAGTTATCGAGAATCTGATACGTCTGGCTGGTCCTTCCGCGGGGGACGCTGAAGCCGATCGCGCCGAGGTTCTCGATCCCGCTGAAATCAAATTCTGGCAACCCAAGCTTGCCAGTTCCGAGATTGAGTCCGTTCGTAACCGGATCATAATTTGCGTTTAGAGAACTAAAGGACGTGCGGTACCGGCTGTAGCCGAAGCGAACCTCATTCAGCTTGCTTGAGCTGAGAGTAGAAAGCAGACTGGCCGAAAGAACTTGCACTCGCGCTGGCGAAGTCTGTGCGAAATCAGCGAGGCGTGAGCCAG
>QIAJ01000073.1 GCA_003225495.1 Acidobacteriota bacterium | reverse complement strand
GCGCTCGATTACGACCACGTTCTTGCAGCCCGCGGCGACCAAGTGATAGGCAATGCTCGAACCGACTATGCCTCCGCCGATGATGGCGACGTCCGCGGTGTGCATGATGCGCGAGCAATTGTAAATGGAAGGGAGTGAGCGAGCAGGATTGCCCGCTCATCGAACTGTGCCTTATCACTTCCGAACGCTATGAGAACAAAGCGCCCAGACTGGCTCCCAATAGAGACAAACCGAGCCACCATCCAAACACGATTGCGAAGGCCGTGCCGCGCTTGACCTTGCTTACGCATGTGAAGCCGATGGCAGTGAGAACCAGAGTCCAGATCAAGAACACGTCAAATGATGATGCGAGACTGTAAAGGAATGGAGAATCCGCCGGGTTCATGAAATATCCGGGATTGGTGGCGACGGGATTCTGAAACGTGAACGAGTCTGGACTAGCGCCGCTCAGCAGCGACAGGATTGCCAAAGAAACGCGCAAGAGTCCCGGCAGGCTGGCGTACATCACTATCGCCAGCGCCACCTTGAACTTGATATCCGCGCCCGCGGCAAACTTAAAGGTAGCGAACTGCACAGCGGCAATGATGACCAGGATGATCAATTGAATCACCGGGAAACCGTACGAGATGATTTTGGTGACCTTTTCTCCGCCTTGCATCTGTTGCTCCCGCTGATCGGGCGGCAAGGCCTCCAGTCGCGCTTGCTGCTTGGGCTGGGCGCGCATCTGGTTTTCCATGATTTTGCGGAATCCGACTTTTTGGCCGCCGATGTACACGAATGCAACCGAGAAAATCACCATGAGCAGGAAGGGAGCCCACCAACTTGCATTGCGACGCAGATCTGTGAACGTCTTGCTGGGTGCAAGGAACGTGTTCACAATCCGTGCAGGCTCAGACAAAGGCGCGGTTTCGGCTACCGAAACAGGCGCCGGCGGTACGGGGGTAGCTGCCATTGAAATCCTCCCGATGGTTTCGGGGAAGGATTTTATCCCCCAAGACAGACAGTAGACAAGCGTTTCGATTGCGGTCGTCCTGAACCTGCTCAGATCTTTCCCGCGATTTCCGGAGTAGACGCCAGCAGACTGCTGGTATAAGCGTGCTGCGGACGCGCGGTCAACTGTTCGGCTGGCCCGACTTCGACGATCTTTCCGCGATACATCACCGCAATCCGGGTCGAAAGATATCGCACCACCGGCATGGAATGAGAAATAAAGAGGTAGGTCAGCCCGAACTGACGCTGTAACTGACGCAGCAGGTTCACGATTTGCGCTCCAACGCTGACATCGAGTGCCGAAACCGGTTCGTCGGCCACGATGAACTTCGGCCTTAACGCCAGCGCACGAGCGATCCCGATACGCTGCCGTTGCCCTCCCGAAAACTCATGCGGATACCTCTGCATCGCCGATTCATCCAGCCCTACAGCGCGCAGCAGTTCCTGCACGCGAACGCGGCGAGCCTCCCTGTTCAGTTTTTCATGGATGATGAGTGGCTCGGCAATCACCTCTTCCACGCGAAAGCGCGGGTCGAGAGAACCGAATGGATCCTGAAAGATTACTTGCATGTCGCGGCGACATGCGCGCAGAGCTGAGCTGTCAGCAGCTATTAAGTCTTTGCCGCCGAAGCGAATCATGCCGCTTGTGGGCTCGATGAGCCGCAGAATCAGACGCCCCAACGTACTCTTGCCCGAACCGGACTCGCCGACCAGGCCCAGCGTTTCACCTTGCTCAATGTCCAGGGAGACGTCATCCACAGCGCGTACCTCGCCCGAACGCCGTCCGGTAAAAGCCGACTCGCTCAAATCGAATATCCTGGTCAGGTTGCGAACTTCGACGAGGGCCACAACAAAAGATTAGCAGCGGGCGATAATCCCGCATAGTGAATGCGGTTGGGAACGGCAGGCTTCAGCCGTGCCGAAAGGCTATTCAACGGATCGAGCTTTAGCGCCGGCGGTTCCTTTCCAGACGAAGACTCAACCCGCCACCATCGGCACTGCCGCCAGCGCCGCCAGCATGCCAATCGTCTTGCTCCGACTGAAGTGTTCATGCAGAAAGATTCGCGCCAGCAGTACCGTAACTGCCGGATAGAGGGAACTCAGTACGACGGCCGCATCAAGCCGTCCCATTTGCGCCGCGCGGACAAACAGCGCGCTGCCCGTGATATCGATACACCCAGCTACGATGGCGATGACGAGGACGGGCCGCTCGATCTTTCCAAAATGTCCTCCAACGATCACGAACAGGGTGGTCATCAGAAACGACATCACCCTCGCGCAAGATGATATCCACAAGGGCGAGCCTTCTCCGGCCTGCTTGATGCACAAATAGAACAAAGCAAAACCAACTCCGGCTACCGCCGCCCAACCCAATCCTTCGGGCCTGCCCGATTCATCCTCCCGCGAAATCAGCCAGACGCCGAGTCCGGCCAAAACAAATCCGGACAATCTCAGGTATCCGGGAAAGCCCGCGACAAATGCCGTCACGACCGTCGGGATGCCTGCGCCGAGCACCGCAGCGACCGGCGCGGTCAATCCCATCTTGCCGCTCGCCAATGCGCGATAGAAAAGCGCCAGCGAAACGCCGCCTACCGACCCGGCGGCGATGCACCAAAGCACAGCCATCCGTCCGGGAAATGGCGCGTGCATTAGGAGCGCCGCTGAACCCATCAGGAGTACGCCGCTGAGATGGACCACGGCGGTAAACAGAAATGCATTGGCCTTGCGCGCTCCGATGCCGCCCAGAAAATCACTCGCTCCCCAGATGCCCATGGCAGTCAGGCTGTAAGTGGCCGGCAAATATTGGACGGGGATTGGCATGGAGAATCGAGATTAGCATGCACATTTCGCCGTGGCGTTCGTTCGGGACATCCCATGCGGGCCAACGCCTCATCCAAGGGCGGCGAGGCAAATGTGGAAAGACGAGCTTTTATGCAGACGATCGCGGCTATGGTGCTGAGTTCCATTGCGTCGGGCAGACAGCAAGGGCAGATGACGACTGTCGAAACCCGCGGTGATGTTCCCTACCGCACACTGGGGAAGACCGGGGTGCATGTTTCCATGATCGGCATGGGTGGCTTCCACCTTGGGCAGAAGTCGCTTACCGAGCAGGACGCCATTCGCCTCATCCACACTGCCATCGATCGCGGCATCAACTTCATGGACAATTCCTGGGACTACAACGACGGCGCCAGTGAAATGCGCATGGGAAAGGCGCTCCAAGGTGGATACCGCGACAAAGTTTTCCTGATGACCAAGCTCGATGGCCGCACCCGCCAGGAAGCAGCCCGCCAGATTGACGAGTCGTTGAAGCGGTTGCAAACCGATCACCTCGACCTGCTCCAGCACCACGAAGTCATCCGCTTCGAAGATCCCGACCGCATCTTCGCCAAAGATGGCGCGATGGAAGCGGTGCTGGAAGCGAAGAAAGCAGGCAAAGTCCGTTTCATCGGTTTTACGGGTCACAAAGACCCGCACGTTCACCTGCACATGCTGCTGGTGGCCGCTGAGCATGGATTCCACTTTGATACCGTGCAAATGCCACTCAACGTCATGGACGCCCACTTCCGCAGCTTCACCCAAATGGTCCTTCCGGAAGCGATCAAGCAGGGGATCGGCGTTCTGGGAATGAAATCGATGGGCGATGGCGTGATTCTCAAGAGTCAGACCGCAACACCGGTTGAGTGTCTGCGCTTCGCGATGAATCTGCCCACCTCGGTTGTGATAACGGGGATGGTCAACGACCGCGATCTCAATCAGGCAATCGACGCAGCCAAGAACTTTAAGCCGATGAGCGAGTCGGAGCTGACGGCGCTACTGTCGAAAACAAAAGAAGCCGCGTCGCGTGGAGAGTTCGAGCTCTTCAAAACTTCAGCCCACTTCGACAGCACCGCGAAGCATCCAGAATGGCTGGGTGGAGAGTCGCCACATGTGCAGCAGGTCGCGCCCCCCAGCTAATCTGTACCGATCAGACTGGAACCGCAGCCGGGCGCTTCTTGGCTGCGATCAACTGCCGCAAGACGTATTGGAGGATGCCGCCATTGGCGTAATACAACGCCTCCTGCGGCGTGTCGATGCGGACAACTGCCTTGAACTCGGCGGTCTTCCCGCCCTTTGCACGAACTGTAATCTGGCGCCCCGCCGAAAACTTCTCGACAATATCCTGGATGCCAACGATCTGGAACACTTCTTCACCAGTAAGCTGGAGAGATTCTGCATTCTCTCCTGGAAGAAACTGAAGAGGCAGGATTCCCATCCCGACCAGGTTCGACCGGTGAATCCGCTCGTAGCTTTCCGCGATCACGGCTCGGACGCCTAGCAGAAGGGGCCCTTTGGCAGCCCAGTCGCGCGAGGATCCCGAGCCGTACTCTTTGCCTGCGAGGATGATCAAGGGCACGTTTTCGGCGTGATACTTCTCCGACGCTTCGAAGATGCTCATCTCGGCACCGTCGGGCAGATGCCGGGTGAAGCCGCCTTCGGTCGATACCATCTTGTTGCGCAAGCGCGTGTTCGCAAAAGTGCCGCGCACCATCACTTCGTGATTGCCGCGCCGCGATCCATACGAGTTGAAATCGGCAGGCTGTACGCCCCGCGCGATCAGATATTTCCCGGCCGGCCCGTCCTTCTTGATCGAGCCCGCAGGAGAAATATGATCGGTGGTGACGCTATCGCCGAGCACGGCGAGCACACGCGCGCCCTTAATGTCGTCAATTGCTGACGGCTTGATTGTCATCCCATCGAAGTAGGGAGCCTGCCGGATGTACGTCGAGTCTTTCTCCCAGGCGTAGGTTTGACCGGTCGGAACAGGCAATGAACGCCAGCGTTCGTCGCCCAGATAAACTTCGGCGTAGCTCTTCCGGAACATGTCGGACGTAATCGAACTCTCCATGGTCTGCTCGACTTCGCGTTGCGATGGCCATAAGTCGGCCAGATAGACGGGCTGGCCTTCTTTGTCTTTGCCGATCGCATCTTTGCGAAGATCGACGTCAATGCGTCCCGCGAGCGCAAACGCCACAACCAATGGCGGCGACATCAGGTAGTTTGCGCGAACTTCCGAATTGATACGCCCCTCGAAGTTGCGGTTCCCAGAAAGCACCGATGCGACTACCAGCTCCTTATCTTCGATGGCCTGCGACACTTCCGCGGGCAGCGGTCCCGAGTTTCCGATACAGGTCGTACACCCGTAGCCCACGAGATGAAACTTGAGTTTTTCGAGATAAGGCGAAAGTCCCGCCTGGTCGAGGTAGTCGCGTACGACTTTCGATCCGGGAGCGAGCGAAGTCTTCACCCACGGTGGAGTCGCCAGCCCCTTCTCGACCGCCTTTTTCGCCAACAGACCCGCCGCGATCATCACCGAAGGATTCGAAGTATTCGTGCAGCTGGTGATCGCCGCAATCACCACGCTGCCATGCTTGAGCGACGATTTCACGCTTTCAGGGACGTGCTCTTCGACTCGTGGATCTTCGACACCAACTGCTGCCGGATTTCCGCCTTCGTGCTCCCAATTCTTGACCCCAGATGCCGCGGCCGGCGCTTCTGCCTTGGCCTTCGGTTTGATGAGCGAAGGCAATGCCTGCGTAAAAGATTCTCCGGCCATTGAAAGTAAGACCCGATCCTGGGGACGCTTCGGTCCCGCGAGGCTAGGCTCAACGGTGGCAAGATCAAGACTCAGTAACTCGGAATACTCAGCTTCCGGAGTCCGCGCATCGTGAAACAATCCCTGCTCGCGGGCATAAGCCTCTACGAGGGCGACCTGATGATCGCCGCGGCCGGTAAGTTTGAGATAGCGCAAACTCTCCTTGTCGATCGGAAAGATGCCGCAGGTTGCGCCATACTCGGGAGACATGTTCGCGATCGTCGCGCGATCGGCGAGCGGCAGGTCCTGCAGTCCTGGACCAAAATATTCGACAAACTTGCCGACCACTCCGTGTTTGCGAAGCATTTCAGTAATGGTTAGAACGAGGTCGGTGGCCGTAGCCCCTTCGCGCAGACGGCCTGTGAGCTTCACCCCGACGACGAGTGGGATCAACATGGAAACCGGTTGCCCAAGCATGGCCGCCTCGGCTTCAATTCCGCCGACGCCCCAGCCCAGTACGCCGAGTCCATTGACCATGGTGGTATGCGAATCGGTCCCAACCAGCGTGTCTGGATACGCGGTGCGCTTGCCATTCTCATCCTGTACGAACACCACGCGAGCCAGATATTCGAGATTGACCTGATGCACGATGCCAGTGTCGGGCGGCACGATCGCAAGATTGCGGAAACCAGTCTGTCCCCAGCGCAGAAAGGCGTAGCGTTCTTTGTTGCGCTGAAATTCAAGGAGCGCGTTCAAGTCAAATGCCCCTGCGGTGCCAAATTCGTCCACTTGCACAGAGTGGTCAATCACAAGTTCAGCGGGCTGCAACGGATTAATGAGCGTTGGATCGCCGCCCAGACGCTTCATTGCATCCCGCATGGCGGCGAGATCGACGACCGCAGGCACTCCGGTAAAATCTTGCAACAATACGCGGCTGGGCGTGAAGGCAATTTCCTTCTCCGGCTTGGAGTTCTTATTCCAGGCAGCAAGTGCGCGCACTTCGTCCTTCGTTACATTGCGTCCATCTTCGGTACGAAGAAGATTTTCCAGTAGAATGCGCAGCGAGAATGGCAGGTGCTTGGTGGAGATGCCCTGCTTATCAAGAGCATCGATCCGGTAAAGCTCGTATTCTTGGTCGCCGACTTGAAGAGTGGAGCGGGAGCCAAAACTATTCAATGACATTGCCAGTCGTCCCTCACAAAACAATTCCGGAATCTATAGTGTAATTGGTTTTCGGTCCGATGTGGCGCGGGCGCCAGGCCCGCGTTACTTTGAAAAGCTATTGCAACCCCCTTGAACAATGTTTTGAACAACGTTTCGCGGGCCCTCAATTGTATGAAGTAATCGTTACTATGAAACAAACTCTAGGCCATATCGCTTTGGTCGTCCGCGATTACGATGAAGCTATTGAATTCTTCACCCGCATCCTGAACTTCAAACTCATCGAAGACACCCGTCTCAGCGACACCAAGCGCTGGGTTCTGGTTGCGCCTCCCGGCTCTGAGGGCACGACGCTCCTGCTGGCGCAGGCGGCGAATCCCGAACAAGCCTCCCGAATCGGCAACCAAACCGGCGGGCGTGTCTTCCTCTTCCTGCACTCCGATGATTTCTGGCGGGACTATCGTCAAATGGTGGAGCGGAAGGTAACGTTTGTCAGGCTGCCGACCGAAGAGGTCTATGGCACGGTCGCGGTCTTCGAAGACCTGTATGGCAATCTTTGGGATTTGTTGCAGCTGAAGAAATAGGAATCGGAAATTCAACTCACTTCGCGCGAAGCAGCAGCACGGGCGCACTCACATTGTGCTGGACCCGGCTGGCTGTCGTGCCGAGAAAGACGTCCGCGAGAAAGCGATGTCCGTGCGTGCTCATCGCAACCAGATCACAACCCTTTTGCTTGACCCATTTGATGATTTCCTTTGACGGGTCGCCGAATGCAAGCTCTGCCTCCGCGGGAATGCCGGCCGATTGGAACTCGGCCCGCACGGTTTCCAGATATGCGGTGTCTTCGGCGATTTCGCGGCTGACAGCGTCGCGACCATAGGTTCGCGCAGCCCATCCGTCGGCAACATGCAGCAGAACCAGACGACTATTTGCGAGTTTTGCCAGACGCTTGATGTGCTCGATAATCGCGCGGTCACTCGGGGTGCCATCGAGAGTCACCAGAATCGTGCCGTAAATAGTTTCTGTCGTCATCAGTTGGCTGTCATCCGACGATGATGTGCCACGCCGCGCGGAGGGACTCCGGCAAGCCGTAGAGGTCCATGGCGGTGATCAGCATAGCACTGGCCCAACCGCCGATCAGCAGGAACCAACCGTTCTTCCACGTCCCCATGCGCTTGTTCGAACTTGTGAAATGCAGAAGCGGGAGCATCGCGAATGGAAGCTGGAGAGCCAATACCACCTGACTCAGTGTCAGCAGATCGGTAACGCTTCCTTCGCCCCTCAGACCGATGATGAAAACTGCGGGCAGGATCGCCAGCAGACGCGTGATGAGCCTGCGTACCCAAGGCTGAATCCGCCAGTGCATGAATCCTTCCATAACCACCTGGCCTGCAAGCGTGCCGGTGATCGTGCTGCTCTGGCCGCTTGCCAGCAGCGCCACCGCAAACAGCGTGCTGGCAGCCGCCGTGCCCAGCAACGGTGCCAGCGTGAGGTAAGCAACGCGGATCCAATCGCTGCTGCCGCTGAATGTAACCACGTGGCCGCCCGATACCGTGACGCTCTGTTTGCCGTAAAACACCATTGCCGCCAGCACGAGAATTGCAGCGTTGACGAAGAATGCGATTCCGAGCGCGACGATCGAGTCAATGGTGTTGAAGCGGATCGCGCTCCGAATCGACGGCTCGTCCTTTTGCAGTTTGCGGCTCTGCACCAGCGCCGAATGCAGATACAGGTTGTGTGGCATCACGGTCGCACCGATGATCCCAATCGCAACGTATAACATTCCTGCCTGGCCGAAATGTGGCACGACCAGAGCGCGACCCATCTCCAGGAAATTTGGCTGCGTTTGCGGCAGGACGAAGATTTCAATGAAGTAGCACACGCTGATCGTCAAAATCAGGACGAGAACAATCGCCTCGATGGTGCGCATTCCAAACCGCTGCAACATCAGGAGCAGCAGCACGTCCAGGCCAGTGATGATGACCGCCCATAGTAGGGGAATATGGAACAGAAGATTGAGGGCCACCGCGCTACCGAGCACTTCCGCCAGGTCGCAGGCCCCGATCGCCACTTCGCTCATGAGCCAGTTGGGCCAGCGTGTCCACGAGGGATACCAATCGCGGCAGCATTGCGCGAGATCCTTCCCGGTCACGACGCCCAGACGAGCGGAAATGACCTGCATGAAGATTGCCATCAGGCTGGCGAGACCCACCACCCATAACAGCGCGTACTTGAAATTGGCGCCCGCCTGCAGATCGGTTCCCCAGTTGCCGGGGTCCATGTAGCCTACGCTGACGAGAATTGCCGGGCCCACGAAGGCACGCCACTGTTCCCAGAATCCCGCCTGGTGATGCGGAACCACCACCGTGCCATGCACGCCTTCGAGGGAAACATGGCCGCCGATTTCGATCGTGGAAGATGGCACTACTGGCAAGGCGCTGCGGTCGGCTGATCGTTCGGGCTCTCTCACGGCTGGTTCGAGGTCACTCAACTGTCAACTGGAGTATATATTATTAGGTTAATCGTAGTTAATAAAACAACCATTACGAAAGAGGAGAAACCCAGACCCGGTCAGCCGCAGGACGACCCAGTATCATCTGGCGAGGCCCGGCCTTAATGGAGAGCGTTTTGTCGTAGTTTCGCTCTATCAAGCTCAACTTCGCCCCCGGCCGGATGCCGCGGGCCTCCAGAAACTGCAACAAGTCCCGGTCTCGTTCGTAAATCCCGCTCACCCGATACGTTTTGCCGGGGGCGGCTTCCGCCAACAGTACCAACCCACGCCGCCGACGGCTCGCCGGACTCTCAACCTCGCTCAGATTGCCATGCGGACAAGCGCCTCCGCTTCCCAATCTCGCCAGCAACTTCGCCTCAAAGTCGGGGGATACCGCATGCTCCAATCGTTCCGCTTCGTCGTGCACCTTCCACCATTCCATGCCGAACATCTCGTTCAGCATGCGCTCTATCAAATGGTGCCGCAGCGTAAGTTTGCGCGCGATCCGCCGTCCAGCAGCGGAGAGAGTGACGTGGCCGTCGCCTTGCACCTTCACCAGTCCGTCTTTCCTTAGACGCCGCAGTGCCATGGTCACAGCTGGTGGCGACACCTTGAGCCAGTGCGCCAGAGTGGCCGAGATGACCGACTCTCCCTCGCTCTCAGCCTCGTGAATCGCTTTGAGGTAATCCTCTTTGGAAACGGTGATCATCTAGCTGGATTATACGTCGGTATTAAGCATAGTTAACCGTGTTGGACATATTGGACTGAGGGCACGAGCTTCGTGCCGCGAGCAGTTCTGCTGATCCAGATCCTGCTCGTAGCTCGCAGCTGACCGGCCGGGTTTGACATCAACTTCCCTGCACCCCTACCCTTGATTGTCTCGGGCTATGAAAGTTCTCGTCATCGGCAGTGGAGGGCGCGAGCACGCGCTGGTTTGGAAGCTGCGGCAATCGTCGCGGGTGACGAAAATCTACTGCGCGCCCGGCAACGGCGGCATTGCGGAAGAAGCGGAGTGCATTGCTGCCGACGTTAAGAGTCTTGAGTCGTTGATCGCCGTCGCCAGCCAAGTCGGGCCAGATCTGACGGTGATAGGTCCAGAGCTGCCCCTAATGCTTGGCGTCGTTGACGAATTCACGAGCCGGGGCTGGCGCACTTTCGGACCGACCAAAGCCGCCGCGCAACTGGAAACCAGCAAAAGTTTCGCCAAGGAGTTTCTGCAGCGTCATCGCATCCCCACCGCTCACTACGCGATCTGCAACTCCATGGACGAGGTTCGTGACAGCTTGCATCACTTTCATCCGCCCTTGGTGGTGAAGGCGGATGGGCTGGCCGCCGGCAAAGGCGTGGTGATTGCCCAAACCAAGGACGAGGCCGCGACCGTCGCCAGCGAGATGCTCAGCGGCAAAATGCTGGGCGAAGCCGGCGCGCGCGTGGTTTTGGAAGAATTCCTGCAAGGCGACGAGCTCTCGTTTCTGGTCGTGAGCGATGGCGAACGCGTCGCACCGCTGGTGGCGGCGCAGGATCACAAGCGGGTCGGAGACGGCGACTCCGGGCCGAACACGGGAGGAATGGGCGCCTACACTACGCCCACGATCATCGACGACCAGATGCGGGACTGGCTGGTCAACCACGTCGCGCGACCGGTGGTAGCGGGCATGAAAGCGGAAGGCGCAGAATTCAAAGGCGTACTCTATTGCGGCCTGATGATGACCGCGCGCGGGCCGATGGTGCTCGAGTTCAATTGCCGCTTCGGCGACCCTGAAACGCAGCCCATCCTGATGCGCATGGAAAGCGACCTGGTCGAAGCGATCGAAGCATCAATTGACGGCCGCACCAGTGACGGCGATTTCAAATGGTCTTCGGATTCCGCTGTCTGCCTGGTCGTGGCCTCGGGGGGATATCCCGGCGCGTACGAGGCCGGAAAGAAAATCATTGGACTGGAACAGGCCGCGAAGATCGACGGAGTGAAAGTATTTCATTCGGGAACGTCGAGCCGGGAGGGCGGCTTCTATACCGCAGGTGGGCGGGTGCTCGGCATCACGGCCCGCGCGGGAAATCTTCCGCAGGCAGTTGATTCCGCATACCGTGCTGCCTCCACCATCGGCTTCGACGGCGCTCACTATCGCAAAGACATCGCGGCACGCGCGCTGAAACGTTAGCTTTTATTCCAGGGGAGACGATTCGTCAAAATGAGCGAACCTCAGGTTTCAATTGTGATGGGCAGCGATTCTGATCTGGAGATCATGCGGGAGGCAGGCAAGGCTCTCGAAGAATTTGGTATTACCTATGAGATCGATGTGACCTCGGCACATCGATCGCCCGACCGAACCGCTGACTACGCCCGCAAGGCCGCCGGACGCGGCGTTCGCGTAATCATCGCCGGTGCCGGCGGAGCGGCCCACCTCGCGGGCGTAATCGCCGCGCATACCACGCTCCCAGTAATCGGCGTTCCGATTCCTTCCACTTCCCTTCAGGGAATGGACTCGTTGCTGGCGACTGTACAAATGCCCGCCGGTATTCCGGTCGCGACAGTAGCCATCGGCAAGCCTGGCGCAACCAACGCGGGAATTCTGGCCGCGCAAATCATCGCGCTCGCTGACTCATCGCTCGCCAAGAAATTGAGCGCTCACAAGGAAAAGCTCGCGCAGGGTGTGGAAGAGAAATCCAGGAAGTTGAAGGCTTCCCACAACTAGTGGAAGAGCAGGCCTGAGGCAACTTTTCCGCCGCCAATGTCGCCCGGCAGTTCCAAAAGCTCGGGATGTTTCTGGAACCAATCTTTCCAGCGTGCGGTTTCCTGATCGGATATAGGCTAGGAGTTCGATGAGTCTCAGCCGTCATCCAGGCACGAAATAAAATGCCACTGCCAGGATCAGATAGACCGCCAGCAACTGCACACCTTCAAACCAGGTCGTTTCTCCATCCGACGAAATCATTTCGACGATAAGAACTGCCACGGCAATGCCAGCGATCTCCAACGGCATGAATAACAGAGACATGGGCTTGTGGATGAACCAGGAGTAGAAGACGAGCAGCGGCGCAACCAGCAGCGCGATCTGCGCGCTGGACCCGATCGCGATTCCCAAAGCGAGATCCATCTTGTTCTCGATCGCCATAAAAATGGCGGTGGCATGCTCGGCAGCATTGCCGATAATCGCGACCACCACCACTCCCAGGAACAAGTCTGAAAGCCCCAGGGCTTGCTTGGTTGCATCGATCTGCGCCACCAGAATCTCGCTTAACAGCGCGATCAGGATCGTTGCCAGGCCAAGCGCGACAAGCGCCGAACGCACCGGACGCTCCGACTTGGGTGTCAATTCGTGTTTTGCGGCATGTGTTCCGAAGACGAAACGCAGGCTGAGAAGGTACACCACGATCAGCACCAGGCTGGTCCACAGACTCATGTCCTCAATGGTCTTCGCATGCTCGCGCAGTTCTCCGAAGACACTCAGGGAAAACACGGCAGGCATTACCAATGCCACGACCGCAATGAAGAGCATGGTAGAGCTCACTGCTGCCGTCTGTCGGGAAAACTGTTGCTTGTCTCTCCTCCAGCCGCCCACCAACACGCTGAGGCCGAGCACCAGCAAAACGTTTCCGATGATGCTGCCGGAAAGCGATGCTTTGACTACTTCCGCGTGGCCCGCGCGGAGCGCAACTATGGCGATGATCAACTCAGTTGCGTTGCCCATCGTGGCATTCAGCAAGGCTCCGAGACCCTGTCCCAGATGAGACGCGAGGTCTTCAGTAGCCTCCCCAAGTACGCCCGCCAGCGGAATGATTCCGAGCCCTGCCAGCACAAAAAGCAGAAGGGGCGAAATTTTTTCCGTGTATCCCAGAATCAAGGCGATGGGGACGAACAGTAAAAGCCAGTTCAATATTCCGTGGCTGGTCCTCAGGGGAAATTTTCCCCACCACCTCGTCATCCGGCCGAAATATGCTTCGCCAGTCAAGAGGGGGAAGATCAGAACTTTAAATTTTTGAGATATTCGCGGAATGGTCCGCCCAGATCGTGGCGCTTCAGCGCGAACTCGACCGTGGCCTTCAGGAACCCCAGTTTGTCGCCGGTATCATGGCGTCGTCCTTCATAGACGTATGCGTACATTTTTTCCCGTTTCAGCAGCCCGCGCAGGCCATCGGTAAGCTGCAACTCGCCGCCCGCGCCCGGAGTGATACTGGACAGCGCCTCAAAGACGGTTGGTGTGAGAATATACCGGCCGATCACAGCTAAATTCGAGGGTGCTTCCTCGCGATTGGGCTTTTCTACCAGATCTTCAACCTCGTACAGTCGTCCGCCTGAGCCCGCAACTTCTTTTGCCTTCAGGACACCATACGACGAAATCGCCGCGCCCTCGACCACCTGCGTGGCAATCACCGAACATTGCTTCTCCTCGAAGACGTTCATCAGTTGTCTCAAGCAAGGCACTTTCGCATCGATGACATCATCGGCGAGCAGGACCGCAAATGGTTCGTCGCCGACTAATTCGCGCGCGGTGAGCACGGCGTGCCCCAATCCCAGAGCTTCTTTTTGGCGAACGTACGCTACGTGGATCATGTCGGAAATCTGGCGCACGATTGCGAGCAACTCCGTCTTACCTTTTTCCTCGAGCATCTTCTCGAGTTCATAGCTGACGTCGAAGTGGTCTTCGATCGCGCTCTTGCCCCGCCCGGTAATGATGATGATCTGGTCACATCCCGCGGCCAGCGCCTCTTCCACGCCATACTGGATGATGGGCTTATCCACCAGCGGCAACATTTCTTTGGGCTGGGCCTTGGTAGCGGGAAGAAAACGGGTGCCCAATCCTGCGGCGGGGAAGATCGCTTTGCGGACTTTCATTTTCATTTTGCTGTCTTTTTCTTTCTCAGGATTTCCTCGATTTGTCGCAGATGATTCATGTCATGTCCGGCGACCATGCGCGTGATGTGCTCCACCGTCTCCTGGCCGCGCTCGGCATGCATGCCGTGGTGTTTCCATTGTTCTGGAGTCAGCGACTTGTAAAGAGCAAGATTCGCTTCGCGCAGAGCTCGCATTTGCGCGAGGCTGGAATGCGGATTCCGTTTCGCATAGTGCCCGGCTTCGACCCATGCATCCTGATCGAACGCCTGAACAGGTGTACCGGGAGCGCCCAGGATCAATCGCACTCTCCATCCGACGGCGATTTCTACATCGGCTAGATGCGCGAGGATTTCGCCCACCGACCACTTATCCGGCACCGGCCTTTTTCGCAGCTTCGCGGGCGCCGCTCCTTTGATCAGCCGCTCGATTTTCCTCGGAGTGTCCGCCTGCACTTTCAGCGGACTCTGGTTCGCGACGTTGCTCACAATGCGCGCGGTGTATTGTTGCGGCGTTTCCTTCATGGCGTCATTTCCCTCCGCCGGGTTAGACGAGAAGAATTGTAATTGAGTAAGCGAGCTCGGAGAAAACGACGTCCTAGGTGGCTGCGGCTGGAGCCTCGCGGACCGCCAGTTCCTCCAGCAAATCGCGTAAGGTCTGCAGGATTGCTTCGGCGTTCGTGACCTTGATGGAAAACTTCAGCGTGCCGTCGGGAGCGAACTGCGATCCTCGCTGGGAGGCAACAAAGCGCGCCAGTTTCCCCGGATCGATCGCCGCATTCTGACGGAATTTAATGTTCACGAGATCGCGCTTGCGTTCAATCACAGTCGCCCCGGCATGCATCGCCGAGAGTTTGAGCGTCGCATAGTCCAGCAGGTTCTTTACCGCCGCAGGCGGCTTGCCGTATCGGTCAGTCAATTCGTTGCTCACATCGCGCAGTTGCGATTCTGTTTCCACTCCGGCAACGCGTTTGTACATTCTCAATCGCTGGTTCTCTTCTGAGATGTAATCCGAAGGGATGCGGATGTTCAGGCCAAGATTTAGTTGAATACCGGCCTCGTCGGGTGCAGCCTCGCCTTTCATTTCGCGGACCGCGCGCTCCAGCATTTGCGTGTAAAGTTCGAAGCCGATCGCCTCGATGTGGCCACTCTGCTCGCCGCCCAACATGTTTCCAGCGCCACGCAGTTCCAGATCAAGCGCTGCGATCTTGAAGCCCGCGCCCAGGTCGGAAAATTCTTTCAAGGCGGCCAACCGCCGCCGCGCAATCGGAGTCAATTCA
>QIAJ01000072.1:1853-3790 GCA_003225495.1 Acidobacteriota bacterium | reverse complement strand
CCGATCCCTATCGGTCCGGTGCCCCCATGCTGCCCGCCGGTAAGTACGTCGTAGAAGTCGTGGTGCCCCAAGGGTATGAACTGGTCAAGGAAGAAGACAAGAACATCCTGATCGGCGACAACTACATCGCGCCGGTTACGCAACAGTTCGGCGGATTGGGCAGCATCTTTATCCTGCCCGACCAGGCCCAAGTGACCAACGCCACCAACCCACAGAATACGACCAACAGTCTGGGACGCGCGTCGAGCCTGCCCAGCCACGAGGGCGACACGGGAAGCGTGGAGACCTTCTGGCCTTGCGTCGGTGAAGCGCGCGTGGTCCCTGACTTCATCAGTCTGTTCCCGGGATCGGCCGAAGTGGCCCCGTTCGCCGGAGCGACTCGCAACCTGTGCGACCGCAAGGAAATCACGCTGACGGATCAGACCTCCGCGCTCGCAAAGTTTTACATCTTCACCTCAACCCACGTCGCGGCACACTACACAGGCGTGATCACCGATGACTTCACCGCCGAATTCGATCCGTTCTCCCCGCAGTTCGGCGAAAAATTCGCCCCAGCCTATTTGCCCGTGTCGGTAAAGGACTGGGCCGGGAATGAAGTCTCGCGCACGTATTCCGATCAGTTTGGCGCCTACACTGGCCTGAACTACTCGACTTGGGAAGTCAACCCGCCCAACCCCACGGGATATGGCCCGACCATGATGGTGACGTGTATGAACGATGCGGGCTCGGGAACGACCCCGGATCCTCTGTACCAGCCAGGCTACAGCCAGTTCTGCTATGAGCTGCCGTTCATGCCGGGCCAGACCGGATATTTCGACACGCCGGTGGTGCCCACCTCCGCCTTCTCGGAAGGCTACAACCATCCTGACTGCAACTACCCCGACGCCACGCCGGCCATCGCCAGCGTGACCAGTTCGGACATCGCGGGTCCTTGGGTGAGTAATAGCGGTACGGGCCACACCCTCACCATCACAGCGTTGGGCAACAAGGACGTCGACAGCTACGGATACAGCGGTCCATCGACCACAGTGGCTCCATTCAATCAACAAAAGGTCACGCGCCACTATGGCTTCGGATCGCAGCCAACGGATTGTCATTCCGGGGTCGGCAATGCTTGTCCGGAAGTAGCTCTCTTTGGGTCCGATGGCATCGCTCGTCCGCTCACAAACGTGCAATGGTCCGATACGACGATCACCGGTACTGTTCCGACCGGAGTGCCGACCTGCGCCGTACAGCAACAGACGCAGTACGGCGGCTCGACCGCGCGGTGCGGTGAACTGTTCATCACAACCGCCAACGGCAAACAATCGATCGACACGGTGACTGTCACCATCGGGGGTCAGACGCCGACCCTTTTGGCAACTGGCCAGACGATTCAGTCGGCGATTGACTCCGCCAAGCCAGGCGACGAAATCATTGTTCCGCCCGGCGTCTACAACGAAATATTGCTGATGTGGAAGCCCGTCCGGCTGCAAGGTGTCGGAGCCGCCTCCAGCATCATCAATGCCAATGCTCATCCGGCGGGCACTGCCAAGATGGACACGTGGCGCCGTCAGGTGCTTTGTGTCTTTGGTTTGGCGCTCAACGGAACGCCGATCAGCGGCAGCAACTCGTACGATCCGTCCAATACATTCACTTGTACCTCCGCTATGCAGTTCTCGGTGGATCGCTTGCCCCTGGAGGCCACAGTGGGCTGGGATGCCACGCTGAACGGTAACCTGGCGGAGCAGTTGCTTGAGCCCACCCTGATGGGTGCTTATGAAGGTGCAGGCATTACCGTTCTGTCAAAGGGCGTGAAATTCCCTTCGCGATCGCAGCCGTTTGCTTCCGACGTGTTCCCGACCGGCACCCAGCTGTTGACAACCCGCGATTGCAACAATGGTGGTACCAACCCCTACCCGAGCAACTTCTGGTGCAACCCGTCGAGTATTGACGGT
>QIAJ01000072.1:0-1794 GCA_003225495.1 Acidobacteriota bacterium | reverse complement strand
AGTCGGGTTTACAGCAATTAGGGAACCCTGTCGGGTGGCATCACGGTTGGACAAGGTGAACATCCTGACGTTTACCTGGCCGGCGGTGTGGCCACGACGATTCCGGGTTCGTGCGAAAACAGCAATATTGCGAACCTGAGTCTGCCGTACTGCTTCGACATGAATGTGAACATTCACAATAACGCCGTCGTGCAGAATTCTTCGCTCGGAGATGAGTTGTTCTCGTCCACACCGGCGGGAGCAGGGGGCGTCACTCTGTGCAATGGCTCCGACTACTACAAGTTCAACAATAACTGGGTGTGCGGCAATATGAGCACGGGTGATGGTGGCGGTGTCGTTCACCTCGGGTTCACCAAGAACGGCGATATCGAGCACAACGTGATTCTGTTCAATCAGAGCACCAACCCCACCATTACCACCAATGGAGGCGGTCTGCTCGTCATGGGCGCTCCTGACCAGGATCCTCCATGCGGCACCACCACAGATCAGGATTGTCTCTCGCCCCCGAATACGATTTCGCCGAGCGACGGAACCGGTCCGGGCCTGGTGATCAATGCCAATCTGATCATGGGCAACTCCGCCGACAGCGGCAGCGGCGGCGGCCTGCGGCTGCAGCACATCAACGGCACCGACGTGCTCAACTTCCCGAACGGGAGTCAGTGCAACGCGAGTCTGACCAGCAGCAATTGTCACTGGAACACGGTTAGAGTCACCAACAACATCATTGCCAACAATGTCGCCGGCTGGGACGGTGCTGGTGTATCGCTGCAGGATGCTTTGGCGGTGAACATTGTCAACAACACGATCGTGTCCAATGATTCCACGGCCTCGTCAGGAGTGCTCTTCGGTTCGCTGTTCGCACCGTTGGCCAGCACTCCGGGCCCAGCCACGGGAGTTAACTGCAGTACGAATACCCTGGAACAGTCGTGCCCGCAGGTCTCTGGTTTGGTGAGCGTCACGAACAGCGCGGTCCTGTCTGCGAACTTGCCTACTTCGGGCCTTACCTGTCCAGTGGGGCACGGGAATGCGGACTCTTGTAGAAATTATTCGGTCCCGCTCCTGACCAACAATGTGATCTGGCAGAACCGTTCGTTCTACATCGGCGTGGGTGGCTTCGGTGATCCCACCAAGAACCAGAACCAGCAGAAAGGGGTCACGCTGTATAACTCCTTCACCACGACGCCAGCTGTGAGCCAGGCGAGCACCGGGGCGTGCCCTGCTGCGAGCTACTGGGAAATCGGCGTGCGCGGGGACAGCGGCCCCGGTATCCATAGTTCGGGATTCACGCTCGCTCCGACGTACTCGGTGCTGAGCGATGCGGCAGATTACCCAGGAGCCAACAATCTTGGGTCTAACCCGGTGCTGCTCAGCCAGTACTGCAACGGCTCGCGTGTGCCTCCTGAGGTTGGTGGCATGGGCTGGGAGGTGCCTCCCGGTACCAACGAGACCAACGCGTTGCCCACCCCCGTGTTTAGTCTGACTCCGGCAGCGACGGTGGACGAGGGCAACAACTGGATTAACTTGAGGTGGGGCCCGTTAGATATGACAAATCCGAAGACCAACGCGGTTCTGGGTAATTACGGAATCGGCGGAGGTTCTTCGGCGATTGACAAGGCAGACGATTCGGTCTCACCCTCGACCGACTACTTCGGCCACACACGGCCGTCCGGTGCCGAATCTGACATCGGTGCGGTGGAATTTGCGGAAGCGGCTGCGGCCGACCTGGATGTGACGCCCTCAGCGCTGGCATTCGGCAGCGTGAGGAACGGCACCACCAGCGCGGCTCAGTTCGTG
>QIAJ01000071.1 GCA_003225495.1 Acidobacteriota bacterium | reverse complement strand
CGTACCGGTTTCGTTCCCGCAGGTGGCACTCGGCACCGAGATTATGGTTACCACCATGGAAGGCGACTACAAGCTCAAGATTCCCGAAGGCACGCAGTCGGGAACGTCTTTCCGGATTCGCAACCGTGGCGTGCCCGTCCTGAACGGCCACGGCAAAGGCGATTTGTTTGTAGAAGTGCGCGTGCAAACTCCGGGTAAGCTGACCAAGCGTCAGCGCGAACTCCTGAGCGAGTTGGGACAAATCTCGCCGGTTGAGAACAAGCCTCAACGCCGGTCTCTGCTGGGACGAATGAAAGACATGTTCGTGTAGAAGAAACGCTCGAGCCGCGAAGCGGCGGCATAGAAAAGCCCGGCACGGAAGTGCTGGCGTCAATCGAAATCAAGACTGAGTCCCGCAGGGACGTACCCATGGCTCGCCGCCGCTGGATCGCTGACGAAACTAATGAAAACACCGCCGCCATTGTCGGCGAGCACGCGCTCCATCTCTCTCGCGTCCTGCGCGCGCAAATTGGCCAGGAATTCGACATCGCCACCGGCACCGGCGTCCGCATCGGCACCATTACTTCTGTCTCAGACAACCGCGTCGAGTTTGCGCTCCGCGACGAGCATCCCATTACTCCAACTCTTGATGTAACGCTCGCGCTCTCGATTTTCAAATTCGACCGCATGGAATGGGCGATTGAGAAATGCACCGAGCTCGGTGTCGCAATCGTACCGACTCCCATCTCGCTGCAGCAGCCCTGAAGCGGCGCGATCGCTGGCAGCGCCTGGCTCTTCAGGCATCCGAGCAATCCCGTCGCGCGGGTGCGCCCGAAATCGCCACCCCCGCGAAACTTAAGGAATTTATCGGCATCGCGGGATCGCGCATCGTCCTCGCCGAATCCGAAAACAACACCCGCCTGCGGGACGCGCTCGGCTCTCGGCCATCGGCTCTCACTTTAGCCATCGGCCCAGAAGGCGGCTGGACCGCCGACGAGTTCCAGCAATTCCGTGACTCCGGATGGACCTCCGCATCGCTCGGCGATACCATCCTCCGGGCTGAAACCGCTGCAATCGTTGCCACTGCGCTCGCGCTTGATGCTTTGCGGTGACCTTCCGCACAGCCTTCCACAGCTTCCTCTGATATGCTCCGGCAAGTGGGTTCTTCTGTCCTGTTATCCGCGAAAGTTCAGCCCGACGAGCGCCAGCGGGAGGCCATCGAACACGTTCATGGTCCGATGCTGGTGGTGGCCGGAGCCGGCACCGGAAAAACGACCGTTCTGACGCAACGGATCGCCCACCTGATCCGCGAAGGCCACGCGCGACCCGACGAAATTCTGGCCCTTACCTATACCGATAACGCTTCGGAAGAAATGAAGAAGCGCGTGTACGCCGAACTGGAGAGTAAGAACGCCGACGGCCTCCAGGTCATGACCTTTCACGCCTGGTGCAATGATCTGCTTCGCCGGCGGGGCGCAAGCTTCGGCGTGCTCGACGACAAAGATCTCTGGGTTTACCTGCGACGGAATATTCGCGATCTGCGTCTGAAGTACTTCGTCCGCGCCGCCAATGTCAGCCAGTTTCTCGACGCATTGCTGGACTTCATGCGCCGCTGCCAGGACGAACTCGTCGGCCCGGACCGATATTCTGCCTACGTGAATTGTCTGGAGCGCGGCGAGGTTGCCATGCAGCGCGTTGCCAGCTCAAAAAAGCAGGGCGAACTTAACCCAACTGAAATCCTCGATCGCTGCCGCGAAATCGCCAGCGTCTATGCCACGGTCGAACGGATGCTCGAAGACAGGAACCTGGGCACCTTCGGACACATGATCACCCGGGCCCATCGCCTTCTGAAAAACGACGCTTCGCTGCTTGCAGAGGAACAGGCGCGAACGCGATTCCTTTTAGTCGATGAATTTCAGGACGCAAACTTCGCCCAAGTCGAGATTCTGTCTCTGCTCGCCGGTTCTGGCGCCAATGTATTTGCGGTCGGCGATCCCGATCAGGCAATCTACCGTTTTCGGGGGGCGTCCAGCGCAGCCTTTACTTTGTTCGCCAACCATTTCCCGGGTACTCGCCTGATTGCTCTCGAAAAGAACCGGCGCTCGCTCTCGCCCATCCTTCGATGCGCCTTTGGTTTCGTGAACGACAACCCGCCGGTTTTTTCGCAGAAGGGAAGTGGAATTTCTTATCAGCGTGCGCCATTGGCGTCGGAGCGTGAGGTACAGGCAATTGCACAGGGCGAACCGATTGTCGCGCCACTGGTCGAAATCGTCACCTGGGGCGACAAGGAAGTTGAAGCCGCCGACCTGGCTCGCCAGATTCAGAAAAAACGAAAGAACAAGGAACAACCGTGCACATGGAGCGACTTCGCCGTCCTTTATCGACAGCACGGCCATCGCGAAGAACTGGTGCGGGAGTTCACCGAGCGGGGCATCCCGTTTTCCATTGAAGCACTGGATGTTCTGCACACGCCCGAAGTCCGCGACGTCATCGCTTGCCTGACGGCTGCCGTCAGTCCGGGCGACGCGGGCAGTTTATTTCGCGTGGCCGCGTTACCCCAGTTCTCGATTGATCCGGCGGAACTGCGCGCTGCTATGAGGGCGGTCCGCCGCGATGATCTCGATTTTCGGCAAGTGCTGGAGAAACTAGCTAATGGGCTCGCAGTCCTGAAGGCGGTTGATGAAGCGCATCGGTTAGTAGAGCAAGATGGAGTTCGCGCCGTTGACGCCGCGAAGTTAGTGATGCGGGACTTTGCGCTATCGGATTCGCCGCCTGCCACCGCCTTTCTCAAGTTTGTTGATTTTTGGCAGACCAAGCCGATTGTCGAGACGGGTATCGCCGCGGAATTTCTCGACTACCTCGATTACTTTGCTCAGGCGCACGGCACGATCGCACTTCCTCCCACCACTGCCGATGCCGTCCGCTTGCTCACGGTTCACACCGCCAAGGGACTGGAATTCCACCACGTAGCAATCATCCGAGGCTCGTCGCCATCGTTTCCATGTTCCTGGAGGGAGCCTCTGGTCGACCTTCCGCGCGAGCTGCGCACCTCCGGATCCGAGGGCGACGACAAAATCCTGAACGATGAAGAAGAGCGCCGACTGTTCTACGTGGCAATGACTCGCGCCAAGGACTCGTTGACCATCTACACGCAGCAGGGACGGGCTAAGAAAGATCCGACGCCGACCAAGTTCCTGCGGGAGTTCATGCCCAATCCGGCCTACAGGAAATTCTGGCATTTGCGTCCGGCTGCGGCGGTACAGGATGATCTGTTTGCGGAAGAAGAAAGAATTGCCATCGAGCACTCCAATGTCGCCGCGTGGCTGCTGATGCCGCCTTCCGCCAATTTTGTGACTGGTCTGAGCGCGTCGGCCATTACTACCTATGAGAGTTGTCCCCTCCGCTTCAAGCTCGAGCGGGAGTGGAACCTCCCGCACGATGTTTCGGCAGCATTGCACTATGGCGCCGTGATGCATGGCGTTCTCCGCACGCTATACGACGCGCGTCGCTTCAGCCGCTTGATCAGCGATGCGGAACTCTTTGAGTTGCTCCGGCAGGGACTGGCGGACGCGGGGATCGCGGACCGCTACCAATACGAGCTGTATCTCAAGCAGGGGACCGAACAGCTGCGGCAGTTTCTGGAGTTGATCCACTCCAGCCCGCAGCCCGACATTCTGAACACCGAACAGAATTTCGATTTGCAGGTGGGGGCTACAAAGTTACGAGGTCGGGTGGATCGAATTGACCGGTGTGGTCCTGACGGAGTAGCGATCGTCGACTATAAGACCGGGAAACCCCAGTCCCAGGAAGACGCCGACGAGAGTCTACAGCTCTCGCTGTATGCGTTGGCCGCCAAAGAGGTCTGGGGACACAACGTCTCGCAGCTGATCTTCTACAACCTGGAGAACAACACGGCCGTCACCACCACCCGCAACGAGGCGCAGCTTGAAGAGGCGAAGATGCGGGTGCAGAAGGTTGCGGAGAGCGTCGCAGCTGGAGAATTCCACGCCAAACCAGGCTACCAGTGCGTCTTTTGTCCGTATCGCAATCTCTGTCCGGCAACTGAGAAAGTGATTCTGGCACCGTCGAAGAAATCTTTGCGCTCAAATTAAAATCATCGGCAAACTTTGCCACAAAAAACTTAGGGGACGCTCATCGCGTCCCCGTTCGTTGCCTTGTTGCAGGTGCCTAGTGCTTTTTGCTGCTTTTCTTCTTTGCTTTCTTTTTGGTTGCCATGGATCTATTCTCCCTTTCCATTGTTCATGGAATCTTGCAACGGTCTTCTGTCGCAACTGTTTGATTGTATAGAGTCAGCACACACTGAAGTCAAGAGAAAAATGAGTGTGAGCACGACGCGCAACGATGTACCAAAGTCACTTCACACACTCGCGCGACAAAAAAGTTCGACACGATACGAATACACCATGCCGCACTGACTCACTCATTCAAAATTTGGCGGCAACGCGGAACGTGATCACAGCTTCTTCCAAGCACTCAAGCTCGCTCCGGCCATTTGCACCTTCGCGCCTTCGTCGTCCATCTATAATGAGAGGGACTCCGCAAGCGCGAGTCCCGCGAAGGAGCGCATGTATGGCTGGTTCTGCTGATGTCGTCATCATTTCCGGATGCCGCACGCCCATCGGAAAATTTCAAGGAAGCCTGAGCGATTTAGGTGCTCCGCAACTGGGCGCGATCGCCGTCCGCGAAGCTGTCAAGCGCGCCAACATTGATCCCAAACTGGTGGACGAGTGCATCATGGGCAATGTCGTCTCCGCGGGCCTCGGGCAAAATCCCGCGCGCCAGGCTGCTCTCTTCGGCGGACTGCCTCCCGAAGTAGGTGCCATGACAATCAACAAAGTTTGCGGCTCGGGATTGAAAGCAGTAGCCCTTGCAGCGCAAGCGATCCAGACCGGCAATGCTTCCATCGTGGTCGCGGGCGGCATGGAGTCCATGACCAACGCGCCCTACTTGCTTCCCAACGCACGCAAGGGATATCGACTGGGCAACGGACAGTTGATCGATTCTATGGTCCATGACGGCCTCTGGGATATTTACAACGACTACCATATGGGACTGACCGGCGAGAACGTCGCCGAGAAATACGGCATCACCCGCGAGGAGCAGGACGAGTTCGCCGTGAACTCCCATCGCAAGGCCATCGCCGCGCAGAGAGAGTGCCACTTCAAATCCCAGATTGTTCCGGTTGAGATCCCTGCAAAGAAGAAAGGCCAGCCCGCCATTATCTTCGACAAGGACGAAGGTCCTCGCGAGGACACCACTGCCGAGACTTTGCGTGCTCTCAAGCCCGCATTCAAGAAAGACGGCACGGTTACTGCGGGCAACGCTCCCGGTGTCAACGACGGCGCGGCCGCCTTAGTTGTGACGAGCGCCGCTCGAGCGAAAGAGTTGAACGCAAAACCCATGGTCCGCATCGTTGACCAAGCCACCAGCGGGATCGATCCGAAATGGGTCATGATGGCTCCCGTCGGCGCGGTGAATAAGATCTGGGAGAGGACTGGTTGGAAAAAAGATGAAGTCGATCTTTACGAATTGAACGAAGCCTTCTCAGTGCAGGCGCTGGGAGTGATCCGCGAGCTGGGGCTCGATATGAACCGGGTGAATGTGAACGGCGGCGCGGTGGCACTCGGCCATCCCATCGGCGCGAGCGGGGCGCGCGTGCTTGTCACGCTCATTTACGAGATGATTCGACGGGATGTTCACCGCGGCATCGCTGCGCTGTGTTTAGGTGGAGGGAATGCGGTGGCCATGGCTGTGGAGCGCTAGCTGGAAGAGACCAACGGCAGAGACGCGGCTTGCCGCGTCTCCTCTGCGACAAAAGACGCAGCAGGCGCGTCTTTTACCATGTGTTCTACGTGTCAGGGGCTTTCAGACGTCTAGCCCGCCTTCTTACCCAACCGTTCCGCCAGAGCCCGCAAGCTCCCCTGCGTCTCCGCGCTCCACCAGCTCTCGACTACTCGCTGAAGTTCCGGCTCCAGGTCGACTTCGAAAATGGCGACCAGATCGGCGCGCGCCATCCGACGTGTACTGGCCATTGCTTCTGGGGGCAACGCCAGCAGATGCTGGCACCATTCCACGGCGCGGTCCACGATTTTCTCCACAGACACCACTTCATCAATCATTCCGACTCGCAGAGCGTCTTGTGGTGAGAGAAGTTCGCCACTCACTGCCAGTCGTTCCGTCAGACGAGGTCCAATCAGGCGCCGCGCTCCAGCCAGGATCACGGGCGGTATCGGAATCCCGACCGGCACTTCGTTCAGCCCGATCTTGTAGTCTCCCGACGCCATGATCCGCAAATCGCAGTACAACGCCAGCACTGTGCCGCCGGCCGGCGCGTGTCCAGTAATCGCAGCTACGATCGGAATCGTTGAGCCCGCTATGGCTCCGAGCAGCGCATAGAAATCCCGCCACAGCGTCGCCATCGCGGGACGATCGAGACCGAGTAAGAGGGGAACATCGAGTCCCCCGGAGAATCTTCCGGGCGTGCCCGAGAGCACCAGCGCGCGAACGCCATCGGTGGGCGCAAATTCAATTGCTTTCTTCAGCGCGCCGATCAGTTCGGGCGATAGAGCGTTGACCGGAGGGCGGTCAAGTCGAAGTTCCCGGATCGCTCCGTGGTCGAGGGTTTTGATCATTAGATGATGTGCCCTTCGCGGCTAGTTGGCAGAAGGCGCCTTGTCCTGGCTACTCGTCACTGGCAGGGTAATTGTAAATACCGCGCCCCCATCCGGTGCCGTCGCCGCTTCGATATTCCCATTGTGCTCGCGCAACAGGGTCTTGCAGATGCTCAACCCCAAGCCCGTGCCGCGCCCCGGTCGCTTGGTCGTGAAGAAGGGATCGAAAATATGCGGCAATACTTCCGACGCAATGCCGGGGCCGTCATCCTGAAACATCACCCACACCGAATCTTGATTGCGTCCCAACCGGATCCGAATCGTGCCCTTATCCCGGCTCTCACGAATTGCCTGATCCGCGTTCAGGATCAGGTTGAGGAATACCTGCATCAGCTGATTCGGGTCTGCCATCACCGCGGGCAAGGTAGGCTCCTGCAAAAAGTCGACAGTGATGTTGCTCTTGCGCAGCGGATACGCCTGCAGATGCAGCGTCCGCTGGATGAGTTCGCTGAGATTGACAGGGCTGCGTCCCGGAGCCGGCGGCCGGGCGAAGTATTGCAGGTTCTGCACGATCTCGGCCGCGCGCCGTGCCTGCTGATGCAGAGACACCAATTGCTTGCGGCTGGTTTCGCTGGTCTCACCTTCCTGCAGCAGTTCCGTCATCCCCAGAATGCTGGTTAATGGATTGTTGAGCTCGTGAGCGAAGCCGCCAATCATCTGTCCCATGGCAGCCAGGCGTTCGCTCTGGATCACCTGCTGCTCCAGCTTCTTTTCCGTGGTCACATCCCGCACCGAGATGATCACACCTGCGGGCTTGCCTTCGGTATCGAGCAGGGGGCTTGCCGTGCCCAGCATGGATCGCCAGCTGCCGTCCAGATGCCGCGCGCCATATTCCGATGTCGCGAGCGATCGCTGTCCATTTGCCACTGACTTATAAAGCGCGACGAGTTCCGGCGAATTATCTTTCACCTCGTCAATTTTCTTTCCCATCAACTGCTCTGGACCGTAGCCGAGCAGGTCGCGGATCCGCGAACTCACAAATGTATAACTCGCCTTCGGATCCAGCACCAGAATCAGGTCCGGGAAACTCTCCAACAGGTGCCGCCGGAATTCTTCCTGTCGCCGGAGTTGCCGCTCCATGGTGCGCTTCTCGGTGACGTCAACCAAAGTGCCCTGGTAGCGCACGATGCGGCCCTCATCCGTTACGCCCGTGGATGTATCAACGCACACCGCGACGCTGCCATTTTTTCTCTTCACCCGGATCTCGCGCGTTCGGGTGCTGCCGCCCTGGCTTCCGGCTCGTCCCAGGACCGCCTCCTGCTCTGCATCGACATTCAGGGCGGAGGGAGGCAGACTCAAGAGTTCTTCCCGGCTACCGTATCCCAACATCTTCACCAGCGCTGGATTCGCATCCAGCAGCTTTCCTTCCGGAGTACTGAAATAGACTCCTTCCTGCAAGGTTTCGAACAGCTGCGTGAAACGCCGTTCCTTTTCGCGCTGCTCGGTGATATCGCGCGCCAGCACGCTGGCTCCGACTACTTCATCGCTCTTGACGATGGCGTTGACCACGCAATCGTAGTAACTCGGAGCCGCACCATTCTTGAGGTGGATTTCCACTACACCGGCCCAGTGCCGCTTCTCCAGAAAACGCGTCAGGCTGGCATCGCTTTCGGCGCGCAGATCGGAAGCGAGGAACTCCAACAGCTTGTGGCCTACGATGTCGGTATATGGAACGCCCAGGATTTCTGTAACTCGCCGGTTCACCGTCCGAAACGTACCATCCAACGAAATCGCGAGGGCGACATCTTCCAACGAGTCGATCAGCTCTTTGAAGTTGCGCTGCGAGCGCGCAATCATCTGAGTAAGCTGGTCCAGTTGATCGTCCGACGGCATCACGCCGGCCCGGTCTTGTAAGTTTTTCAGCAGATGCTTCAGTTCACCGACTTCGCGGCGCCGGCCGAAGGCATACATCGCGAACAACACCGACAAAATCATCAGTCCGACTGGAATGGCCCACAGCCGGTAAGGAAGGTCCTTGAGTTGTTCCCAGGAAAGCACGGCGACGGCAAGGGCCATCAGGACGAAGAGTCCGAGTGCCCATCGCCACAGTTGGCTCTCCTCCCGCTCCAGGTGGCTGGGCGGAAGATCCGGCCGGTTCGGAGTGTTACCCTGCTCGGGCATTCGGGATACCTCGCAAGCGCGCAAACGTTCTTTGGGAACCGCGCAGCATTCCCGCCAAGTTCAACTTAGCGTAGCATCGAACGCCGCTCTTCACGATGGCAACGTTCCATCACGGTAACTGGTGACGCAGGTCACATCGCAACAGTCGCAGGCTGGTATGATCAGACCGGGCTCTCCCGCCTGCACCAATCCCTCCTTGTGCCCACTGGTGTCCCTATGCTTTACAAGACCATGAGTGCTGCCGTTTATGGCATTGACGCCAGCATTATCGACGTGGAAGTCGACGTCTCCAACGTTTAAACCAAAGACGACTACTTCCATACTGTCGGATTGCCCGATGCCGCCGTGCGCGAGAGCCGTGACCGCGTCCGCGCTGCGCTCAAGAACTGCGGCTACGACATTCCCGCCACCAACATCACGATCAATCTCGCGCCCGCCGACATTCGCAAGGAAGGCTCCGGTTTCGATCTCCCGATGGCCCTCGGCATTCTTGGCGCCTACGGAGGGCTGAACAAAAAAGAGATTCCCGACGCCCTGTTCGTCGGCGAACTCTCTCTAGATGGCGGCCTTCGCGGAGTTCGCGGAGCACTGCCCATCGCTATCGAAGCTCGCGGCAAGAAGGTAAGACGTCTGATCGTACCGGAGGTCAACGCCCGTGAAGCCGCGATGGTAACCGGGCTCGAGGTGTATCCCGTCAAGTCGCTGCTCGATGTCATTCACTTCATCAACTCCGGCAACGGCGTGACCCGACTCCAGCTGGATGGCGACCAATTGTTGAGTGAAGCCCAGCACTTTCTGGTGGACTTCAAGGAAGTCCGCGGCCAGCAGACTGCCAAGCGCGCGCTCGAAATTGCCTGCTCCGGTGGACACAACATCCTGATGATCGGACCTCCCGGCTCGGGCAAGACGATGCTTGCCAAGCGGATTCCGACCATCCTCCCCCCGCTTACTTTCGAAGAGGCGCTGGAGACCACCAAGATCCATAGTGTGGCCGGAGTGCTTGATGCCCGCGCAGGACTCGTTGGAATGCGACCCTTCCGTGCCCCCCACCACACTATTTCCGACGCGGGATTGATCGGCGGCGGCATGATTCCGCGTCCTGGCGAAGTTTCGCTGGCCCACAACGGCGTTCTTTTCCTTGACGAACTTCCCGAATTCCCGCGCAATGTGCTTGAAGTCATGCGCCAGCCTCTGGAAGACGGGACCGTCTGCATTGCCCGTGCAGCCATGTCTCTCACTTTTCCTGCACGTTTTATGCTGGCTGCGGCCATGAATCCCTGCCCTTGCGGATTTCACAATGACCGGACCCATGAGTGCCACTGTACGCCGCCCATGATTCAGCGTTACATCTCCAAGATTTCCGGCCCGCTACTGGACCGCATCGACATCCATATCGATATCCCCGCTGTGAATTACAAAGACCTACGCAGCACAAGCGAGCCGGAAAATTCCGCCAGGATACTGGAACGAGTCATCCGAGCCCGCCAGATTCAGCTCGCCCGGTTCTCCACCGGACGAGAAAAGCTCTATTGCAACGCTCAGATGTCGCCTCGGCACATACGGGCATTTTGCGATCTGTCACCCGACTGTGAGCGCCTGCTGGAACGAGCCATGACGCAACAGGGCTTGAGCGCCCGCGCCCATGACCGCATCCTGAAAGTAGCCCGCACCATTGCGGACCTCGAAGGCGTGCCTAACGTCGAGCCGAAACATATCGCCGAAGCAATTCAGTATCGAACTCTGGATCGAACTTTCTGGGCCTAGAGCTGTGTGTCGGACATTCTTGTCCGACGACTTTACTTATAAGCCCAGGTTAGCTCTCTTCGGCGCCGGGGAATTTATAATCCTCAGTGGCGTTAGTTTGCCTCAGGGGAGACTTCATGGCCGGATGGGGAACAGGCAGTTTCGAAAACGAGGACGCGCAAGCGTGGCTGCCCCAACTGTCGTCGCTTTCCATTGAGAACTTGCGGCCGCTGCTCTCCCGCGCCGCTGACAACGAGGAGTACTTGGAAGCGCCGGAAGCCGGCGTCGCTGTGGCCGCCGCCGAGGCCATCGCAGCACTGAAAGGCGAGCCCGCAGCACTGACACCGAAACAGATTTCGGACTGGGCTCTAGAAACGAAATCTGAGCCTGTTTCAATAACAGCCTTGACCCATCTGGCGCACCGGGCAGTCCAGCGAGTGCGAACGAACTCTGAACTCAAAGATTTATGGCTCGAGGCCGACGGCTTGAACGAGTGGAGTGCAAACCTGCGAGACCTCGAAAAACGACTGGCTGATTGACACTGCCCGAGGAGAATCTCTATACACCGAGGCGTTTATGACTGAAGCCCGCGCGCTGTTGCGCCACGCCCTGGCCACCCTCGCTTATCGCGGAGGCAAGGCTAGCCGCAACGCCCCCACAACCTTTGCCGACTATCGCTGCGGGGAATCCTCGCGCACGCCCGTGCAAATTCTTGCCCATATCGGCGATCTCATGGACTGGGGACTCAGCATTGCGGAGGGGCAGCAGAAGTGGATCACTTCGGCGCCACTTTTCTGGGAAAAAGAACGCGAGCGTTTTTTTGCTGCCGTGAAACGATTCGACGACTATCTGGCTTCGGAACAACCGCTGCACGTCTCCGCCGAAAAATTGTTACAAGGGCCCGTGGCGGATGCCTTGACTCACACCGGCCAGATCGCAATGCTGCGCCGGATGGCGGCCATACCGATAAAAGGTGAGAGCTATTTCGCGGCCGAAATCGTCGCTGGACGAGTAGGCGATGACCAGGCGCCCCCGCGAAGAGAATTCGATTGATCGATATCGCGTTTGGGCCTTCTCTCCGCCCTCAGTACAATAATCGAGTGGTCCTGCAATGGAGATCCTCGCCTCTTCAATCGAAGAAGTTAGGATAGTTTTACGTGGCGCTAGCGCTTTTGGACACATTGGTCAGCTACCGGCCTTGAGAAATGAACGTTTCTGAACTCGTCTACGACTGGAACCGTCTCGATTCGCCATCCCTCCGTCCAGTCGGCCCCGTACTGCTGAACGACGAAACCCTGCGCGACGGCTTGCAATCGCCTTCGGTCCGCGATCCTTCGATTGAGCAGAAGATTGAAATCCTCCATTTGATGGAAGCACTGGGCATCAATTCGCTCGACCTTGGTCTACCGGGAGCCGGTGCGCATGTGGTCTCGCATGTGACCGCGCTGGCGCGCGAGATTGTCACTCACAAAATGAAGATCAAGGCGAACTGCGCGGCTCGCACGCACGAGAATGACATTCGCCCGATTGCTGAAATCGTCCAAAAGACCGGGCTCCCGATCGAAGCCGCGACTT
>QIAJ01000069.1 GCA_003225495.1 Acidobacteriota bacterium | reverse complement strand
CTGGTATTTGCGCTCGCGCCGTCGCACTTCGCCATCTGGTCAGCGATGGCGTTCTACGGCTTGTTCTACGCCCTGACCAATCCTGTGCTGAAAGCGCTGGTTGTTGAAGCGGTGGGGCCAGAGGTCCGTGGACGCGCCTTGGGAATTTATTTTTTCCTGACGAGTATCACGACTCTGCTGGCAAGCGTGATTACGGGAGAACTCTGGAAATTCTATGGAGCAGGAGATCCTTTTTACCTATCCTCGGGGCTCGCCGCGATTTCGGCGCTCCTGCTTCTGCTGCACCGGCCGCACAGGAAGTAAGAAAACCGACCCGGCCTTCAAGTCAGGGGGTTCGAATACTACTTTTCAATTATTGCCCTCTCCTTTCTGGTTCCTATAATCGACGCACTTTGCAGGGGATCGGTGTTTTCAATCCGACCTTGCGGGCTGCGCCAAAATTGTCTGGGGAAACAAAAATTCAATGATTCGTCTCAATATCTGTCTTGCTGTTTTCGCAACAATTGTTCTGAGCTGTTTGTCGTTCGGCCAGCAGATCAGCGGCAGTATTCGGGGCGCGGTGGTTGATCCCAGTGGCGCAGTGGTTCGCGATGGCCTCGTTAGCGCCGTACAGATTGAAACCGGTCTGACGCGTACTGCTGCGACCGATCACGATGGAAATTACGTACTGCTCGAACTCCCGGTCGGCCACTATCGCATTGAAGTTGAGGCCAAAGGGTTCCAGAAGTATGTGCAACAGGGCATCTCGCTGAATGTGAATGAAACGCTGTCGGTTCCAGTCCATTTGGCGGTTGGGTCGGAGACGCAAAAGATTCTGGTGACGGCCGACGCGCAGCTGATTCAGAGCACCGTGACCAGCCTGGGCAAAACTGTGTTGCAACAAGAACTGCTGGATCTCCCGCTCGACGGCAGGGACTTTTCACAGCTTGGATTGTTGCAGCCAGGAGTGGCGCCGCTCACACCCGGACTCCAGGAAGCAGGCGGCTCATTACGCGCGGGTCAGGCTTACGCAGTCAACGGACAGCGCCCCGAATCGAATAATTTCCTGATCGATGGCGCCAGCAACTTCAACGGAGTCGACGGCGGGTTCGTGTTGAAGCCTCCGGTTGACGCGATCACTGAATTTCGCATTCTTACGCACGGCTCAAACGCCGAGTTCGGACACGCGACCGGCTCTACGACGAATATCATTACGCGCTCAGGATCGAATCAGATTCATGGTGCGTTCTGGGAGTTTCTGCGCAACGACGCTCTGGACGCAACGAATTTCTTTGCCAGGTCCGCAGAGCCACTGAAGCAGAACCAGTTTGGCGCGAGCGTTGGCGGTCCTATCCGCAAGGAGAAGACTTTTTTCTTTGGATACTACGAAGGCTTCCGGAACCGGCAGGGGCAAACGCAGCAGACCACCGTGCCCTCGCTGGCGGAGCGGGCGGGTGACTTCTCCGCCATGTGCACGGCTGGATTTAATCCCGTCAACTTGCGCAATGATTTCGATCCTGCAAACAACAAACTCGGCGGTCAACTCGTTAACCTTGCCACCTTCACTCCTTATCCGGGCAACCAACTGACGGACTTCTCTCCTTTCGAAGCAACGCAGAACGTGTTGAAATTCTTTCCCGAGCCCAACGATGGGCCCAACACGTTTAACTTCACAGAAACGCAGCGCCAGGATTCGAATCAGGTCGGAATTCGTATCGATCACTATCTGTCGTCTAAGGACAGCCTGAATTTCCGTTACCTGTTCAGCGATGGAAATGGCTTCGATCCGCTTTCAACGTCGGGCGCGAGTGTTCCAGGTTTTCCGGTGGGGGAAGATCATCGCGCGCAGAATTTCGTGGTGCAAGAGACTCACACATTTTCACCCACGGTTATCGGAGTCGCTCGTTTCTCGTTCCTCCGAAACAAATTTCTATTCGATGAGCACTTGAACCATACGACTCCAGGCAGCCTCGGGTTCGGATACGATCCGAGTCTCGAAGCAGCGGTGGGTCCGCCATTCATTCAAGTCAATGGTTACACAACCGTCGGGGACCCGATTACCGGACCGCGCAATACCTACCAGAACTCTTTCGACTATTCGGGCGCTCTGACATGGATTCGCGGCCGTCACGAACTTAAATTCGGCGGCGGCTATCAGCGTACCCAGATCAACGTCCTTCAGGGGATCGCGACCAACGGATTTTTCGTCTTTGCCGGCTTCCCCATCGACAATGCATTCGCTAGCTTCCTGTTCGGACAGCCGGTCTTCTTCCTTCAGGGCCGTGGGGACTTCTCGCGCGGCATCCGCGGCAATGCGTTGAACGCATATGCGCAGGACACGTATCGAGTCTCATCGCGCCTCACACTCAACCTGGGATTGCGCTATGAACTGCCATTCCCATATACCGAGATCCACAACCGGCAAAGCCTGTGGGAGCCGGGTGTGCAATCGCGCGTGATGCCTGGTGCGCCGGCTGGGCTTTTATATCCCGGCGACCCAGGAGTTCCCGCAGGCCTGATCCCAACATTCAAAAAAGGATTCGCCCCGCGTGTCGGGGTGGCGTGGGATCCAACCGGAGCGAGCAAGTGGCTGGTGACAACTTCCTACGGAATTTTCTACGAGCCGTACTACACCGGACAGGGAGGCCCCTTGCAGTCTCCGATCAGCGCACCACCTTACCTGCAAACTGCGCAGATCAATGGTCCGAATTTTCAGGATCCGTTCGCGCCCAACGGCCCGCCGGCTCCGGGTACGTTCGTGACTCCGATGACGAACCTTACCCTTGCCCCCAATCTGCCGCTGCCCTACGCGCAGGACTGGAACCTCAACATCCAGCGATCACTGGGCAATGATCTGCTTTTTGACGTTGGATACATCGGGACGAAGGGCACAAAGTTGCCGCGATTTGTCGAGGGCAATCCGACGGTGTTCGTTCCCGGCAACTCGAGTCCTGACAACGTTGATCAACGGCGACTGCATTCCGGATGCGGGCTGGACGATCCGGAAAGCGATTGTATTTACGCCTCCACCGGACTTATCACCGGCAACACGAATTCTTCTTATCACGCGCTGCAGGCCAGTGCCCGCAAACGGTTCAGCCATGGCGTCTCTTTTCTCGCGTCCTATACCTATTCGAAATCGATCGATTACGTGTCGTCATTCAATATGACGGGATCAGCCGCACGGCCGGTTGCAGGCGAGAATGATCTGGCGCAGGATCCGTTCAATCTCGCTGCCGAACGCGGACGTTCACTTTTCGATGCCCGTCACCGCTTCGTCCTGAGTTATCAATGGAGCTTGCCGTTCTGGCAGCAGCCGCACAATTGGTACCAGCACGTCCTTGGGAGTTGGCAGATTAATGGGATTGCGACCGCGATGTCCGGCACGCCATTCACGGTGTTCGACTCGAACGATTATTCGCTCCAGGGTGGGGCGGCCGAGATTAGCGGCTTCACGTCCAACCGGCCAAACCTGGTAGGCAATCCGAATTCAGGCCCGAAGACTGCGTCGAAATGGTTCAATACGGGCGCCTTCGCGAAGGTGACGGACCCGGGAACTTTCGGGACCGCCGGGCGCAATATCGTACAGGGACCTGGGTACGTGAATTGGGACTTCTCGGCGTTCAAGAACATCAAGCTGACGGAGTCAAAGCAGTTTCAGTTCCGGACGGAGCTCTTCAATCTGCTCAATCACCCAAACTTTTTCGTGCCTGACAGCGACATCAGTTCGCCGAGCTTTGGGAAGATTCAGGAAGCGCGCAGCCAGCGCGTGATCCAACTGGCGATCAAGTTTCTTTATTGATGGAGAGCAGAGCTCTTTTTCGGAGCGCAACATAAGCCAGCATCAGAGCCGCCAGTCCGGCGACGCTGTCGAGCAGAATATCCCAGGGAGTACCAGTACGCGAGGGGATGTAGCTCTGATGCCATTCGTCCATGGCTGCGACCAGAGCTGTCCCGATCCAGGCAAACACCGGGAGCAGCCGCATTCGATCAGCGCGGTTCCCGAATGTCATCCACAAACCACGCAGGAGCAGCAGCCCCAGCATTGCATACCCCACCACATGACCCGTCTTACGCAGGTAATGGTGCCAGTACTCGAAATCGTAATAGTTGATTTGGCCGAAGATGCGCGTGAGCAGGTCGTACAAAATGCTGCTGGTATTTTGCGCTGAAAGATAATCGGTCGACTCGAACGTGATCAAGCCGATCCAGACGATCGCAGGCCACCAGGCGCGGAATAGATTGGGACGGGCGTTAGGCAATTCGACTCTTCCCTATTCCAGCGCGTAATTCGGGGCTTCGCGGGTAATGATGACGTCGTGAACGTGGCTTTCGCGCAAGCCCGCCGAACTAATTCGGACGAAGCGCGCCTTCTGCTGCAAGTCCGGAACTCCCGGACAGCCGCAGTAACCCATCCCCGACTTCAAGCCCCCAACCATCTGAGTCACAATCATTGCCACCGAACCGCGATACGGGACGCGGCCTTCGATGCCTTCGGGAACCAGTTTCGAGAGCCGGTTGGACTCTTCGCCGATGACCGGCATCGCAATCGACGCATCGCCATCTGAATTCTGAAAATAGCGTTCGCTCGAGCCTGCCGCCATCGCTGCCAGCGATCCCATGCCACGGTAGGACTTGAAGGTGCGGCCCTGGTAGAGAATCAGTTCGCCGGGACTCTCGTCCGTTCCGGCAAACATCGATCCGATCATGACCGCGGAGGCGCCAGCCGCGAGCGCTTTGGTGACATCGCCGGAGTATTTGATCCCGCCATCGGCAATTACCGGAACACCGGCATCGCGGGTAGCTCGTGATGCCTCTGCGATCGCCGTAATCTGCGGCACGCCGACGCCTGTTACGACACGGGTAGTGCAAATGGAACCAGGCCCGATTCCAACCTTTACGCCGTCCACGCCAGCGCGTACCAATTCGCAAGCGCCGTCGAAGGTCGCTACGTTTCCGGCGAGCAGGTCGACGTCCTGCAGGAGAGCCTTCACTTTTTTGACGGCTTCAACCACCAGCATGGAGTGACCGTGCGCGCTATCAATCGTGAGCACGTCGACTTTTGCTTTGGCGAGTTCCTGCGCACGCTCGAGAAAGTCGCCGGTGGCCCCGATGGCCGCTCCGACTCGCAGGCGACCATGACTGTCTTTTGCTGCACCGGGATACTTCAATTTTTTCTGGATGTCCTTTACTGTGATCAGGCCCTTCAAATTGTATTTGTCATCCACCACCAGCAATTTTTCCACGCGATGCTCGTGCAGGATATCTTCCGCCTGTTCAAGAGTGGTGCCGACCGGAACGGTGATCAGATTTTTCTTGGTCATCACCTTGCTGATGGGAATGTCGAAACGAGTCTCGAAGCGCAGATCGCGATTTGTCAGAATGCCAACGAGCTTGCCGTCTTTTTGGGTGATGGGCAC
>QIAJ01000070.1 GCA_003225495.1 Acidobacteriota bacterium | reverse complement strand
CGGGTCTTTGATCTCTTTTTTCTGCTGCGGAGCCGCTGCGGGTTGTGACGGTGACGCTTGCGCGCCGGTTGCTGGCTGCGCCGGTCTCGGTTGCCCTCCCGTCGCCGGCTGTGACGGTGTTTGCTGGGTGCTCGGAGCTGGCTGAGACGGGCTGGGCTGCGGCTGTGCCGGGGCAGGGGTGGTTTGAGCGACGGCTGTAACGGCGGCTACCAGCAACATCGCGAGAACAATCTTCTTCATTCCTGTGGCTCCTTGAACTCTTCGGGGAAAACTGGAATCGACATCTAGACCGGTGCACCCGAGCTTTGTGCCGGGCTTCACTTCGACAAAAACTGAGTGAAGTTCCCGCGAATCCTGGGCCGCTGTTAAATGTAATGCGGCCGACGATTAATCCGGTGTGCGGATTATAAGGATGTCATCCTGCTAAGGCAAGCCGTTTGCTCACGTTAGCTCCCCCTGCCTGCTTCGATGCGTAAAATGGCAGAGGAGGATGGATTCCCGGCTTGCGCCCGCTCTGCGGGCCGTCGGTCTAATCTAAAAACATTAGTACTGACCCACGATCGAGGAGATTTCGATGAATGATGCATCAAACCGCTCCTTATCCGGACAAGTCGCACTGGTAACCGGCGCCGGACGTGGTATCGGCTCCGCCATCGCTATGAAGTTGTCCGGGATGGGAGCCCACGCCATTCTGTGTGGGCGTACCCTCTCAGCGCTCCAGTCCACCGAAGCCGCAATTCACGCGGAGGGCGGCGGGAGCACGGCGCTAGAATGCGATGTCACTGATCTGCGCTCCGTGGAATCGGTAGCGGAACATGTCGCCCGTACGTTTAATCGGCTCGATATTTTAGTGAACAATGCCGGAGTCGGCGGAGGTTCCAGCCCTTTACATCAGCTCGCGCCTGAAACTTGGGATCGAGTAATGGACACCAACTTGCGCGGCGCGTACTACTGCATCCGCAGCTTTGCGCCACTGATGATCCGAGGGCGGGCGGGGCACATCATTAACATTTCGTCCCTCGCCGGGAAGAATGCGCTGCCGAATGGAGCGGCGTATTCGGCGTCAAAATGGGGACTGAATGGATTGACGTATTCCATAGCCGAAGAACTGCGTGTGCACAACATACGCGTCTCCATTATTTGTCCAGGATCTGTGAACACCGAATTCAGCCCGCATACCGGAAAGAGCGCGGACAAGATGTTGCAAGCGGGCGACGTCGCTCACGCCGTCGCTATGATCGTGACACAGGCGCCGCAATCATTCGCGAGCGAAATCCTCTTACGCCCAACGCAGAAACCGTAATCAATATTTACTTTTTGAAAAGATTTTCGAATGCCTGTCGCGCGTCATTGGGGCGGGCCATGCCTTTGCTGGAAGTTTCTTTCTCGAGCGAAACACGCATGGAATAAAAGGAGCAATCGTTGCGTTTATCTTTCGGAGAGATCCGTGCGGGAATCGGCTGGTTGCATTCGAATCGGCTTGAGGGATCGAAGTGCTCGCACTGCTTGCAGGAATGGAGTTCGAACCCACACTTGGGACATTGTCCGACCGGTTCGGGAGTCGATTGCAATATCGTCCCACACTGGGCGCACCGGGAAACGGTGCGCGTCCCCGGCATGTTCAACGGTCGTGGACCAAAAGTGTTGTCGCGATTGGGCGCGGCAGGTCTCTCGGTTTGCCTCTGCGGTTCCTTGCCGGAGTCCTGGTACCCGCGTTGACGGTATTTGCGGTCCGACAAGTAGAGCCTCCTGAAGCCGACTCATTCTCCGCCATTCGGCTTCTCCGCACAAGAACTTCTTCTCGGAACTCATTCTGCCGATAAGATTTACCATAGCGCCGCCAAAGGCTCACAAGTGTTATGGCGGACCGTCTAATTCAGGGGCGAACTCACCGACAGCGTGCTCGCGAAAAAATACCTCCGATGGATCTGGCTGCCGATCGTGTGCGCCACCCTGCCGCTCTGCGCTGAGGAACCAGATTTCGGGAATATTCATATCCCGCGAGTCAACCAACCCCCGCGTCTCGAAGATTTCCTCAACATGGAACCCAGTTCAGCATGGAAGGGCAAACTAGCGAAGGCAGAACAGTTCCGTCAGCGAGTCCCGAGCGATGGAATGCCGGTTTCAGAGAAAACTGAAGTCTATCTCGGATACGACGACAAGAACTTGTACGTGATTTTCATCTGCTTCGACCGCGAGCCGCAGCAGGTTCGGGCCCGGTTGTCGCGTCGCGAGGACCTTTTCGATGACGACTACATCGAGGTCATGCTGGATACATTTAACGACCACCGGCGCTCCTATGCTTTCTTCGCCAACCCACTGGGCGTGCAAGCCGACGCTCTTTGGGCGGAAGGGCCGGGAACGAATGATCAGAATTTCGACATGTCTTTCGATACGGTCTGGAACTCGTCAGGCCGCGTTACTGATCGTGGGTATGTCATCTCTATGGCAATTCCCTTTCGCAGCCTGCGTTTCTCTTCCAGTGATCCGCAGACCTGGGGGGTCATGCTCGCGCGAAATATCCCTCGCAAGAACGAACAGGCATTCTGGCCGCAATATTCCAGTCGAGTGCAGGGACGTTTGAATCAGGAGGGCCGCGCCAGCGGACTAGAAAAAATCTCACCTGGAAGAAATTTCCAACTCATTCCCTACGGCGTGTTTCGATCGTTCAAGGAACTCGACCTTCGCGACCCGAATGTTCCCGCCTACACGCAACGAGCCGCCTTCGGCCAGATTGGACTGGATGCGAAGGTGGTCTTGAAGGACAAGTTCGTTCTCGATGTCACTGCGAATCCAGACTTCAGCCAGGTTGAGTCAGACGATCCCCAGGTGACAGTCAACCAGCGGTTCGAAGTGCAGTTTCCGGAAAAGCGCCCGTTCTTCCTCGAGAACTCAAACTACTTTCAAACGCCGATTCAGCTGCTTTTCACGAGGCGCATCGCCGATCCGAAGTGGGGCGTTCGCTTCACTGGCAAAGACGGTCCCTGGGCTGTCGGCACCTTGATCGCCGAAACCAACTCTCCAGGCGAGGCTGTAACACCGCCGTTCGGTAGTGATCCTGGCAATCCTCTATTCGGTAAACATGCGCTGTTTGCGATTGGACGTGTCAGCCGGGACATCGGAAGCCAATCGTCAATCGGCCTGCTTTACGCCGATCGGGAGGCTGGCGGATTTTTCAATCGTGTTGGCAGCGTCGATGGCCGCTTCAAGCTGAACGAGAACTGGGTGGCGAATGTTCAAGCGGTGATGGCCGCGACCATCAATCCCGACGATCCGAATTTCAACTTGTTCGGTACGAACGGCGCCTATCAGGCAGGGTCGGCGGGGGAAGTTATTGTTCAGCGCGACGGCCTCAAGCTCAACTACTTCCTTGACTATTCCGATCGCAGCCCTAATTTTCGAACACTTACGGGATTCGACCCTCAACCTGACATTCACAACCTCGATCAGCGTCTGCAATATACCTTCCGACCCGAAGGCAAGCACCTGATCTCGTGGGGTCCGATATTTGAGCACTACCTCGGCTACGATCATGAGGGCAACGAGATTGGCTCGGGCTACTTTCCTTCCGTTCGGATGGAATTAATGGGCCAGACTTTCCTGACCGTTCTCTACGCTAAGGAAATGGAACAGCTGCGGCCCCAGGATTTTGGTGTCCTGACGAAAATCCAGAAATACACGCGTCACACTACTGAGTTCTCAATCGACACAAATTATTTTCGGAAGATCGCTCTACACGCTGACTACCGGTTTGGTACACGGGTTAACTACGATCCCCCGGCCGCCGATTTTCCATTCCTGGCACGGCGCACGACCGCGAATGCAACGCTGACGATCCGGCCAAACCGCTCTCTGCGAATTGACAATAGCTATATATTGTTCCGCCTGCACGATTGCCCGGAATGCGCCAACCCGCAACCCGATCTCCAGACACGACCTTTTGGGAGCCTCAACAACCACATCATCCGAAGCAAATGGAATTACCAGTTCAACAAAGAGTTGTCGTTCCGGTTCATCGGCCAGTACAGTGCGGTGCTGGCGAATTCGAACTTCACGTCAGTGCAGACAACGAAGGACTTCAACGCCGATTTTCTGATTACCTATCTCGTTCATCCGAGCACCGCAATTTACGTCGGATACAACAGCAACCTGGAGAACATTGAGAATCCGCCGCATCTGGATCTGGACGGCAACCTGGCTCGCGACGGCCGGTTGATCAACGATGGGCGTAACTTCTTTGTGAAGGTGTCGTACCTTTTCCGGTTCTAGGGGGACGCGGAAACCCGCGTCCCCTTCAGCACTCGAAATTCGTCAGCGAGCCGGAACGGCTGCACAGTGCTGGTCGAATGCAGCTTTGAGATCGGCGGCAATAGCTTGCGCGTCACGAGTTTCAATCTGCTTGCGCTCCATCATGTAGACGAGTTTGCCGTCCTGAAGAATGCCGATCGACGGTGAAGACGGCGGGTAGCCCGTAAAATACGAGCGGGCGCGCTCGGTCGCTTCCATGTCCTGACCTGCGAATACCGAGAAAAGCCTGGCTGGCTTGGCCACATTCTCCAGCGCAATGCGCACCGCGGGACGCATGCGGCCTGCGGCGCATCCGCATATTGAATTGACCACTACCATGGTTGTACCACTTGCCTTTAAGGCCTGGTCAACGTCAGCTGCACTGCGAAGCTCTTCCACTCCCAGACGCGTCAGTTCTTCCCGCATCGGTACCACCATTATTTCCGGATACATTGAATCTCCTGTTCTCTCTGTTTCCTGCGATTCGGTAACTCCATTCTAATATGCCGGACGGTGCAGGCATGAGATGCTCGGAGCCATATAGAGTGAATCCGCGTGATGACAATCCAGGAGAACGTTCCTCTGGCGCCCCTGACTACTCTGCAAGTCGGAGGGCCAACTCGTTATCTGGTCGAGGCGAGGAGCGAAGACGATGTCAGGGAAGCCGTTGAATTTGCGCGTGCGAAAGCGTTGCAGCTGTTTGTGCTTGGTGGTGGAAGCAACCTGTTGGTTGCGGATTCCGGCTGGCCTGGACTTGTCCTCAAGATCGCAATTGGTGGCATTAGACGGGAAGACCAGGATGGCGTCGTCCTGTTCGATGTGGGCGCCGGGGTGGAATGGGATGGCCTTGTCGCCCAAGCTGTGGCCGGCAACTGCGCTGGAGTGGAATGCCTAAGCGGCATTCCCGGCAGCGTTGGCGGGACGCCGATTCAGAACGTCGGAGCTTACGGACAGGAAGTCTCGGAGACAATCAAATCTGTTCGCGCTTTCGATACAAAGGCGGACCGCATTGTCGTTCTTCCGGAAGGGACCTGCGGCTTTCGCTATCGCACGAGCATCTTCAACACGACTGAGCGCGGACGATACATCATTCTGCGCGTGACCTACCGACTGGTGGCCGGAGGCATTCCCGGCCTGAAATACTCAGACCTGCAAAAGCATTTCGCCGGCATCATCGGCTCGCCGTCGCTGGCACAGGTGCGGGCAGCAGTCCAGCAGATTCGGCAAAGCAAATCTATGCTCATTGTGCCGGGAGACCCTGATTCCCGTAGCGCAGGCTCGTTTTTCAAAAATCCGGTTCTAAGCGAGGCGGAGTTCCGTGATCTGTCGGGACGCGCTCAGTCCAGGGGTTTGAAAATGCCGAGCTACCCGGCTCTGGACGCCCAACGCAAGGTCTCTGCCGCATGGCTCGTCGAACATTCCGGATTCGCAAAAGGCTTCACGATGGGCGCGGCTGGAATTTCGAGCAAGCATGCATTGGCCTTGATTAATCGGGGCAGCGCCCGTGCAGCCGACATCGTGCGTCTGAAGGACGAGATTCAGAGCGGCGTCGAAAAAACCTGGGGAATCAGCTTAGAGCCGGAACCGGTGTTCGTAGGATTCTGATATTCCCTTATGCCAAGGTTTTGTCTTTTCTCCCAAGTGCCTCTCTGAGAAGCAACGTTCCAGAAAGCAGGAGCAAAGGAGAGCTGTAAACGCCCGGCATCCAGCGTCCGAGGTAAATCGATGAAAGGATGTGCGCCGATCCGTTCAGTATTCCGACAACCAGTGCGGACGGAATGGCCAACACTCGTAACCATTTCAATCCGCGAAATGCTAGCGGACTCAGTGCCAGCCATAAAGTTAGAGCAAGCATCAGAGTGCCGATCCAGCTCTCAAAGGTGAAGACTGGTACTCGGAAAAATGGTATGGCCCTTCGAATCGCCGCGGCATTGGGGTTGTAAACTGAAAGAAAATCGTGGCTGGCTTCATCCAACACGTGAAGGGCAAGCGTATATCCGAAGACAAGCCAGAGTATTCCGAAGCGCTGATGGGAGTCGCCAAAATTCATGCGTCCTCGGTGCAACGGGCTGTTGCTGTGCGAACGTCTCGTTCTACCACTGGCTAGCTATTCACACCAACAATATCTGGGTCAGGGAGCGAGTTTCTCAAACGGATGCTCGAAGCTGAGATAAATGAACACGCCTTTCTCTCCCCAACTTGCGCCGACGCCAACCGGCATGGCCACGCCGGGGACAATCTGCAATCCATTCTTGAAGTTGTAGGCCCACCGCACGCCCGGGCTGACGAACAGAGTGTTCGCCCAGAAAGTCTTGTCGCGGCCCAGGACTCCTTGCGCACTCGCGAAGACTGTTTCCAGCATGAAATTCACGCGTGGCTTAGCCAGCCAAATGAAACTCTGCCCCAAGTTGAAGGCTGCGGTTGAGGCGCGGTCACCAGCGGGGTCCTGTGCATGAGGCACAAAGGTTGCACCTGCATTCCAGTGCGTCACCAGGGCGCGATTCACGACGACACTCAGCGGCAGGCTGGTTTGCACTCCAAATCCTCCGATGACACTCGCGGCGCGAAGGCAACGCGCGCTTCACCATTCCCCACAAGTTGGTAACGATAATTAAGGAGCATGTCCCCGAAGGCACCACCCGCTGAGGAGAATCCTGGGCGTACGGCGATGAGCGTGTAACTGAACTGGTGGCGCGCATCTCCCGGCACGGGCCACTCCTGCGTGAACGTGTACAGCCACGACCGGCTGTCCGCAAAATACGTGAATGTGTTGATGTGCTGAACAACGCCCTTTTCCTGGTTGTAGGCCTCTTCAATGAGGAAGCTATTGTCCTGAATGAGCTTGGGCGCCGTCGGAACCTGTGCGACAGAAAAGAGGCCAGGGGCGAGCAACAACAAGGCGAGCAGTCGAATTCCCGGCATAAGCGTGGAGGGAGGTCCGTTTCTGAAACCGAAGATCAGATTGTCATTCTATAGCTCGATCAGGATTGAGATTGGCAGAGGTGGGATCATTAAAGGGGCGGCTCATCCCGGAACAGTCAATTAGCTCTTGCCGGCGCAGAGGCGCTGCTCCCGCAGGGATCCGCCCCAGACAGGTTATCGGCTCAACAACTCTTTGCTTCAGCCCAGCCGCGACTGAAGCCGCTAGCGTTCATCGGCGAGACGCTTCGCTTCTCGAAAGATTGCTACGAACATCTGTCGGTTGAGTTTGCCGGTGTTCGTGTTTTGATTGGAGGGATGGTACGAAGCCAGCAGGATCTTGCCACTTGGCATCCGGTAATGCGCCGCATGAGCAAAGACATAGGGCGCCTTGGTAGAAATCGCACCGCGGCGTTTCAGGTAATTCAGGTAAGCGTCAAAGCCGATCTTGCCTAAGGCAACTACTACTTTCAAATTCTTCAAGCCATCCAGTTCACGATCGAGGAAGGGCGCACAACTCGACAGTTCCTGCGGCAACGGCTTATTGTCTGGGGGAGCGCAACGCGCGGCCGCAGTAATGTAGGCGTCTTGTAGTGTCAGCCCATCCTTGAGGTCGGTCGCGGTCGGCTGATTGGCGAAGCCAGTTTCGTGCAGCACCGGAAACATAAAATTTCCCGACGAATCGCCGGTGAATGGGCGTCCGGTACGATTCGATCCATGCGCACCGGGAGCGAGACCAAGAATCAACACGCGAGCGTTCGGGTCGCCGAAACCGGGCACCGGCTTTCCCCAATAATCCCAGTCCCGATAAGCGCGGCGCTTAGTTTGGGCAATGCTCTCCCGGTAATCCACCAGCCGCGGACAACGGGTGCATGCCACAACCTCGGCATTCAAAATCTTGAGCCACAAGGGAGGGGACATTCGTTCCATTGTAGTAAAGAATCGCAACGGGTCTCATCGTAAAGACTGGACGTGCCCCGAGGTCCTGCCCGGTGGAGACTTGGCACGCGGATCTCTACGGATTTGTTCGCGCGATCTGAACTCCTTCTTGATCAGAGAACTCTCCCAAGTGGAGCTTGTTACTTTGGTGGGTAGTTTCAACGGTTCGGGCGTTTGACGTTGCCTTTGGCGAGTCTTTACACTCAAGTTCAGGGATTGGGGCATACAGAGCGGGGGCAATTGCACTCAGCTGGCGAAGTGCCTACAGTCTCAATGCGCTTGAAAGGCGATTGTGAGCCCCACCGAAACTAAAGAGAGCACCACCAAACGCGAGATTGAAGTTGAAGTACCCGCGCAGGAAGTGTCGCGCCAGACCGAGGCGCTAATTCAGAAGTATCAGAAGGTAGCGATTGAAGTTGAAGTCCCCGCGCAGGAAGTATCGCGCCAGACCGAGGCGCTAATTCAGAAATACCAGAAGGTGGCGCGCCTGCCAGGTTTCCGGGCTGGCCATGTGCCCCCGTCGATCATCCGGCAGCGTTTCTCCGAAGAAATCAAGACCGATGTTGTCGAAGCACTGATCCCGCGCTATTTCCGGCAGGAGACGGAACGCTTGGGTATGCACCCGGTTTCGCAGCCACGAGTGACCGATCTCCATCTCCATGACGGCGAACCGCTACGCTTCAAGGCGGCCTTTGAGGTTCTGCCCGAAGTCAAAGCGGAAGGCTACAAAGACTTGCGCGCCGAAAAGCCCGAAATCACCATCACGGACGCCGATGTCGATCAGGCAATCGCCGAACTGCGGGAG
>QIAJ01000068.1 GCA_003225495.1 Acidobacteriota bacterium | reverse complement strand
GAGCGGTGGATATTGATTTTGTAACGCATTACTCGCGGTCGGAAGGCAAAATGCGCCGAGGGCAAGAATTGCGATTGGTAGGATAATAAGATGGTTTTTCATAATTTTTTTACAGGTTGTTGGTTGCCGCCAGTCGGCACTAAAGATTCGCATGTTGACGCAGGCTTGGACGTGCAGCTTGGCCAGCTATTCGACGGACAAGATCGACATCCGTCGCATCGCGTCTCGCTTTGTTGCTATCGATAGGATTTTTCGACGCGCTCGGCTACGTCTTTGTAGCCATAGTCCGCCTCGTAAATCTGCTTCATGCAAGTGAGCGACTTCTCTCGCTCGCCCATTTTCTCGTAAACGACGCCGAGATTGTAAACGATCTCCTTTTTCATTCCGTCCATCGTCATGATCTCCTTGGCCGCGTCTTCAAACTGCTTCATCGCGAGATCGAGCATGCCGAGCTCGCGATAGCAAACGCCGAGGAGATTCATCGCTTTGAGCCGCGCGTTCGGATTTTGTCGCGCGCGTTGCAGCTCCGGAACCGCTTCGCGAAATCTTTCTGCGTGCACCAATTGTTCCCCCAGCTCGAAGCGCAGTTGTAAATCCGTCGGATTCCGGTCCATGCGCTTCTTCGCATCGTCGATTAGCATCTCAGCGCGTTTCCTTTTCGCAGCGGCCAGTTCTTCGGATTTTTTCGTGCGAGCCGCGTCATCCTTATTGTGGGCGGCGAGAAATTCCTCGTGCTGCGCAATCTCGCGCTCGGCCGCGCGCATTTTTAAATCCGAAACTTTCCGCGTTAATCCGGCGTCGCCCGTGCCGCTCAGCCCAAGCGCAGCTTCGTACCACTTGATCGCCGATTCGACATCATCCTTTTGCTCGAACAGGCCGCCGAGTTTTCTCGCAAGATCGACATTTCGCGGCTCGCTTTTCTGCCTCGCCTCCAATTCCGCGATCTGTTGATCGAGCGCGTCGCCGGCAAGATGCATCCGGCCTTGTTGCTCGAGCGAAACCGCGGCGTCTTTGTCCTTGATCAGCTCGCGATAACTTTCGGCCTGCGCCCATCCGCCGCTGCTCATCGACGCGCGCGCGCTTGCGTCTTTACTCAGTCGCAACGCATTCGCGTCCAGCGGATCGATCTCGGTGATCTTGCTGTAAACTTCGACTTCCTGCTCGCTTTGACCGGTTTGATGATAAAGCTGGCCCAGCTCGCGCAGCAATTTCACGTCACGCGGATTTTCCTCGAGCAATGTTTGCAGCGCGAAAACTCCGATCTCCGGCCAGCCTGCAGCCACTGCGGCTTCTTTCAACGCGAGGTTCGCCTGTCGGTTGAACGGCTCGTCCTCGAGAATTTTTTCAATCATCTCAATCGCGCGCGCCGGCGCTTTTTTGATCTCACGTTGCGCTTTCATCACCGCGATCGGCGCCGTCGAAATGTTGAAGAAACTTCTCTTGCCCGCTTTTTGTTTCGCGATCTCCGCCCTTCGCAACAACTGCCGCCCGGTCAGGAACTGCGGCTCTTGTTTCAAGATTCCCTGCAACAGCGAAATCGCGTAGCCGAAATTCCGCAGCTCCATCGCGGCGAGCGTTTTCAACCACAGCGCGCGCTGACCTTCACTCAGCTCTTTTTCAGTCTTAAGAGGCATTGGAAATCATTCTATCATAACAAATCAAGCTGGGGTTTCTCAGCCTGAGGCATGGAAGAGGCCTCACCGCCTCGGGCTCTTTTTCGACGGGTTTTCGGCTGGAGCTCCTGGCTTGCGCCGTTCGGATTCTCCAGGTGCGCGAGGATTTCTTTTGCGCGATCGAGAATTTCTTTTGGCAATCCGGCAAGGCGCGCGACCTGGATGCCATAGCTTTTGTCCGCGCCGCCCGGAATGATTTTGCGCAGAAAAATGATCTGCTCGTTCCATTCGCGCACCGCGACGTTAAAATTGCAAACGCCTTTTCGCTCCGTGGCGAGCTTCGTCAGCTCATGATAATGCGTGGCGAAGAGCGTGCGCGATTTGATTTTGTCGTGCAGAAATTCCGCCACGCTCCAGGCAATGGATAGCCCGTCGAAGGTCGATGTTCCGCGACCGATCTCATCGAGAATGACGAGACTGCGCCCGGTCGCATTGTTCACGATGTTCGATGTCTCATTCATCTCCACCATGAAAGTCGACTGCCCGCGCGCGAGATCGTCGTTTGCGCCGACACGCGTGAAAATTCGATCGACCAATCCGACTTCCGCGCTCGCGGCCGGCACGAAGCTTCCGGTTTGCGCCATCAATACAATCAGCGCGACCTGCCGGATATAAGTGGATTTGCCGGCCATGTTCGGCCCGGTCACAATCGCCAGCCGTATTCCGTCGCCGTCGAGTGTGGTGTCGTTCGGAACAAATTTTTCCTCCACCAGGTTTTGATCGAGCACCGGATGCCGGCCGTCTTTGATCACGAGCCGTAACGATTCGTTCAACGTTGGGCGGCAGTAATTGAAGAGGCGCGCCGTTTCGGCGAGCGAACCGATTGCATCGACAATTGCGATGGCGTCCGCCGTCCGCTGGATCGGCCCCAGCTCGCGCAACGTTTCCTCCCGTAGTTTTTGGAAAAGCTCGTATTCCAGGTTCCGCGCGCGCTCGTCCGCACCGAGAATTTTTCCTTCCATTTCTTTCAGCTCGGGCGTGATGAAACGCTCGCCACCCACGGTCGTCTGTTTGCGGGTGTAACGCTCGGGGACGCTCGCGAGATTGGCTTTGGTAATTTCGATGAAATAACCGAACACGGAATTGTAACGCACCTTGAGCGATTTGATTCCGGTGGTGGCAATCTCGCGCTCTTGCAATTGGCTGATCCAATTTTTTCCATCGCGCGACGCGCTCCGCAGTTGATCAAGATCGACATCGTAACCGTCGCGAAAAATTCCGCCCTCCTTCAACGCGAACGGCGGATCGTCGACCAATGCCTTGGACAGCTTCTCCGCCAGCGCCGGCATTTCCTGGATCTCGTTTTGCGAACGTTGCGCAAGCAATTCGACGTCGCGCTGTTCCGTCGCGCGAACCGTTCCAAACGCGAGGCGCTCGAGCAACTTCTGAAGTTCCGCCTTTAATTTCGGGATTTGCTCGAGCGATGCTTTCAACGCGACGAGATCGCGCGCGTTTCCGGACGCCTGACTCAATCGGCCAACCGCGCGTTCGATATCACGAATCGATTTCAATTCCGTACGAATCGAGTCGAGTAAATCAGGCTCGGCCAACAGATCGGCGATCATTTGTTGGCGGCAGCCGAGCTCGTTCAGATCGCGGAACGGTTGCAAAATCCATGAGCGCAATTTGCGCGCGCCCATTGGCGTAGACGTACGATCGAGCACCGCGAGTAAGCTCGTGTCTCGCGCGCTGCGGGATTCAACGAGCTCGAGATTGTTTTGCGTGGCGGCGTCCAGCAAAACGTAATCGGTCGGCGCGTCGCACTTCAGCGAGCGAAGATGATCGATCTTTCGCCGAAGCTGATGCTTCAGATAATGAACGATCGCGCCCGCGGCCGCGATCGCCTCCGGCATTTGCCCGCAGCCGAATCCGTCGAGCGATTTGACCTGGAAATGCTCGCATAAGGTAAAACCGGCGTGTTCCGGCAGAAAAGCGTAGCCGTCGTACTCAATTGCGCGCTCGATTTCGCCTAACGAATCTTTTTGCTCCGCGCTGATCAGTAATTCCGACGGCGCGACCCGCGCGAGCTCATCGAACAGCGCTTGTCGATCTTGCAATTGGGTGAGGCGAAACTCGCCCGTCGTGAGATCAGCGTAAGCAAAACCGAAGCGTTCTTCGCCGGCAAAAGCCGCTCCGAGATAATTGGCGCGCTTGGCGTCGAGCAGATTGAGCTCACTCACCGTGCCGGCGCTGATAATCTGCGTGATCTCTCGCGAAACAATTTTCCCCGGCTGCGGCTCGCTCGTTTGATCGCAGATCGCCACGCGGCGGCCGGCTTTGATCAATTTCGCGATGTAAGCCTGGGCCGCGTGATAAGGCATCCCGCACATCGGGACCTCATTGCGTTTGGTGAGCGCGAGATTGAGGATCACCGACGCTTCCTTGGCGTCCTCAAAGAAGAGCTCGTAAAAATCGCCCAGGCGAAAGAGCAGAAGCGTGTCCGGCGGGATGCTTTTCCGCAGCCGCTGATACTGCTGCATCATGGGGGTAAGCGCGTCGGGCATGATGAAATTATGATGCTAAATTCCAGCGCCGACGAAAAGAAGTTATCGCGTCTGTTGCTTCATGCATCCGATGAAGGCCGCGGCGTTTAGGAACGCCTGGAATTTATTCAGACAACCGAAATGCGATCGCAGAAAAATGCGAACTGCTCGTCCGACGCGAACTTAATAGTTCTGATTAAATGGCTGGGACGGCGGAACAAAATCGTCCGGTCGTTCTGTGTAAACACGATGGCGCGGCCGGTAAACGTCTCGATTATTTAGAGGCGGTAACACCACTGTTTGACCATTCGACAGTCGCACAACCAATCCGCCATTGGCGGTGTGGCCGAGAACTTCTGCGTGATGACGTCTCGAATGCGCGGACGGTTCTCCAGATTGGTCGACATTAGAGTCGCGATTTCTAGTCACCGTTCGCGATGTCGATCTTCGACTGGAAGTCGGGGCCGTCGCGTCCCTTTTGCTGCTCGTGGTCGATTCGCTTGATTCTTCGGCGGACGAGGGTTGCTCGGAATTTTCCGGCTCACTCGCTACCGGCGGACCGTTTGGCCCAAGGGCGGGCGCGGCCGGCTCTTGCTGCGGCGCGGCGGAAGCAACTTCGGTGTTGCTCGCGATCGCGGGAGTCGGCGCCGATTGCACTGAAGGTGTGTTGGGCGTTTGATTTTGAATGGCGTTCACCGGTGCGTTTTGTTTTGCGTCAGCAATGATCGGCGG
>QIAJ01000261.1 GCA_003225495.1 Acidobacteriota bacterium | reverse complement strand
GCCGCATGCCAAGGCCAGCGCCGTCGGCGACATAGATGCCTTCGTCGTCCGGCCCTCGATGGACGATCTGATCGCACATATGGCGTACCAGGTCTTCAGTGATACTGCTTTCCCGGGTTGCGCTGACGACTCCGGCAATTCCACACATGGTCGGCTTCTATCCTTTCACGCTAACAGAAGGAGCGCTCCATTTATCTGCTGCCGCAGGCACACCTGCAATGGGCTTGAAACGGTAGTTGCGATACTCGCCAGGATTTCCGTGCTTGCCGTCGCAGGCCGCGAAAATAATGTTTGCCATTTCCCGCGCAGTCACAAAATGTAATGTTTCGTTGCGATCGGCAGCGCCGCCGACCAGATCTTCGAGGAACTTCCGGAATGACCGGCCGAGGACGGCGTCGTGTTGCGTGGGATCCATGCCGTGGCAGTGCAGTTTGATGAAAATCCAATCCGGACGGTCCTGCACCGTGATACGCGCCTGTTTCCAGAGGGCAAGGCGACGAAGGCTTAGCGGATTGCGTCGTGTGACCGCGCTGGTTTCGAGCAAAAATCCGGGTGAGCGTAGGGCGCGTTTCCAGTCTGCCACCAGCGGTCCCTGGACAATCAGGGGCAGCGTCTTCGGGGCTGCCCCGGCGATCAGATTTCTTCCTTCCCTATGCGGTGCTGCTTGCTCCAAAGGGAACGCGCACTCATACAGGGAATTGATCTTGACGGTCTGGGCGGGATGGTTGAGGCCGGTGGGCAGAGTGAAGTCGGCATAGCAGCCGGTTTCGGCGAGAACCTTCATTTCGGAATCAACGCCGCAGAATCGTCCGCCAGCGGAGTTGGCAAGAGCGAAATTTCCATGGACGAACGCGTAGCGCGGCTGATCGGAGCCATCTTCCAGCGCGAGGCAGCGGTGTCGAATGGCGAGATGGTCCCGAAATTCTGTAAGGACGCTTCGGGTGTTCTCAGCGGTATCGGGTTGCATCATGCCATGATGCAAGTGAACTTCTACCTCGCCCCAACCGGCATGACAGTGGTCGGCGAGCATTTGCAGCAGTCCTTCGTCGTATTGTTCAGCAGGATAAAAATATGTGTGAACGAAGGGCCGACCGTCGTGGTCTCGCCACCGGTCTACTGCGTCGGGATATTCGCGACTCCAGCTATCCAACCGGCGTTCCTGCTCGGAGCGCGGGACTCGCTTGGCGCCGCTCTCGGGGTCGATTGCCGGCTCGAAGTGGTCTGCCATTGCGATTACCAAATGCAACGGTCCACGCGGAGAAGCACTCATCGCGCGCCACATCGCGCTCGGCAGGACCTTGCTGGTGTACGCAATTTTATTCAGGAGCCGCATCTTAATCGTCTGAGTCGACGGCCAGGAACGCACGGCCGTTTATTTGCGCTGCAGAGGCTTGCGTCCTCGCACAGCAATCGCAAACTCGCCGATGTTCATATCTTCCATGCCCATCGCTCGATACCAGCTGAACACCTGCTCGTATGTGTGCTTGGATTGATAGCGCGGAGAGTACCAGTCAAAAGTGTCGAGCATCCGCGCTTCAGGATCCTTCTGCCGGTTGACCGGGAATACATGATGAACCGCGCCCGCTGCAGGACGCCCAATTAACGGCAGCCGGCGAAGGCCCTGCTCCAGATGATAGAAGAACGGAACTGCAACTTTCAGGATACCGTGCAGGGTCCCGGGCTTCATTTTGTGGGTGAAGCGCCGATAGAAATCACTGAAGCGATACCACTTGTTGTAACCGCTATAAAGCCAGACAGCGAGGGTTCCACCTGGCTTCAGGTATTTGTCGAGCGCCTTGACGGCCGCTTCGCAGTCGGGCGTGTGATGCAGAACTCCCACGCTGTAGATAATGTCAAAGCTCTCATGCGCGAATGGTAGCGAAAATACATCGGCCTGGAAGGCTACGAAGTCGCGGTCGGCGAGATTCTTGGCAGCAACTTCAGCGGCAGCGCTCAGATCGATCCCGACCACACGCGCTCCCCAACGTGTCGCTACTTCGGCAAAGCGACCCATGCCGCAGCCCACGTCGAGGACCAATTTACCTTTTAATTCCTCGGGACGGAGAGCGGTCTTCATGCGGAAGTGGCGATCGGATTCGCGAACTTCATCGTGATCAAGCTGCGTCTTCTGATAGCGATGCCATTGAAAGCCGAAGCTGGCGGCATAGTGCTGAGCGTCCACAAAACGCGCGATACCCTGCACATACGGATAGGCTCGCTTGCAAGCGGCGCACTTGTAGCCCCCCGCCTGATCGCTTTCAAGTGTTGACCCGCAACTCAAGCAACGCAAAATTGCCTGAAGTTCAGCGGACAGGGGTGACTGCACCTGTTCGTCCGTAGTCGGCATAGGTCTCCAGAAAATGACGCGGCTTTTTCGGCGGAGGGGACGCCGGGCCGGGTTGTGCTTCTCGCTCTCGTTCTCTCACGATCTGTAATAGCGTCGCTGTAAATGCTACGGCAAAATACGGGAAGAACTGGTAAGCCTCGGGTGCGAACAATGCACCCACTACGAACCCGATCAGCGAACTGTGCAGGGCGCCGACAAAGAGCACAATGTCGGCATCCAAATTCTTGGTCTTCAGAAGCACTCGCAGGTTCTTGAACCCACGACCGAAGAACATCAGATATAGAATCAGCGCCGGTATGCCGCCCTCCACGCAGATCTGGAGGTAGGTCATGTGTACTTCGTGCCAGATGCCGGAATAGGTCACAAAGTTGTTCACGCCCACGCCTAGGACCGGGTAGTGCTCGATGCCATTGATGGCGCGCAACATCAGGTACTTGCGATCTTCGTAGGATCCGTAAGCGGACTGCTCGGTTGAGCTTTCGCCGGAAAGCGCCGAAAAGCGGTCGTAGAGCTTGCCGCCGACAGTTGCCGCCAACACGACGCCCAGCAGGCCCGTCCCAACGATTAGATAGAAACGGCGGCCGCGAATACCGAAGTGCCACAAAGCAACCGAGCCACAAATTATCAGATCGATAAAACCAGCACGGGAGGCCGTGAGAAACAAGGCGGCCATCATGCACAGCATGCCACTCACCCACAGAACTTTTGCAAAGATGCTTTTTGCGGTCACAAAAAATGCCAGTGCAAAAGGCAATGACAGCACGATGGCAAACGCCAGATCGTTGGGGTTGGAGTAAATACCGCCCAGCACTCCTTCCAGCCGAGGCTGGTTGTGGCCCTTGATGATGGAGACAATGCAGATCACTACTACTGACGCCGCCTGGATGAAAATAATGCGGCGCAGGCGGTCAAAGGTCGTGATCAGCAGAAATGTCAGAGCCCATGCAACGAAGACCTTGGAAATGTCGATCGTGCGGGAAACTGCGCCGCCCTTCCAGATCGGGGACAGAAAGCCGCTTACATACAGCAAGCCGATCATAGCCAGTAGATAGCGTCCTTCTTTGGGCAGGTCCTTGAAGGTTCGCTTCGTGCGCCCCAGGCTGGAGAACAGGCCCCACATCGCGAGGATGGCGGTTATTTTGGCGAGCGGAGCGTACTTGAACCCGGGAATCCAATCTCCCGGACGCGCGCAGTAGACAAAAAAGAAAGCGGCCAGCCAAAAGAAAGCGGCTTTGGTCGCGTCGACCACCGGGGCCGTCTTTCTGCGACCCAGGATGCCGGTCTCCGCTATCGTTCCGTTGCTGCCGATTGCCACAAACTCCTCTTTTCTTTTACGCCGTTCGTGCCGAAACCGGCCCTGCCGTCGAGCGATTACTTTGAACCGCCGACTGCAGAACTTCGCTGAAGCGCTCCCCGATCGACGGCCAATCATAGCGGGCGGCAGTTTCCGCCGCTGCCTTTTGATAGCGGCGGCGTAGTTCCCCGTCCCGCAGGAGCATGATCACGGCTTGTGCAAATGATGCTGCGTCATCAGCCAGGATGATGTCGCGGCCATGCTGGATATCCAATCCTTCGGCGCCAATGGTTGTTGATACCACTGCTTTCGCCGTTGCCATGGCTTCGTAAATCTTCAAGCGGGTTCCGCCCCCGATCCGCAATGGAACAATTACTACCGCGGACTGCTGAAGATATTCGACGACGGAGGGTACTCGCCCCGTTATTTCGATCGACTGTGATGCCCACTTTTTTACGCGCCGGTCAGGATTGCGGCCCACGATCCGGAGCCTTGCTTCCGGCACTTCTGCCTGGATTGCGGGCCACATCTCGCTGGCGAAGTATTCCACGCCGTCAACGTTGGGCTCCCAATCCATTGCTCCAACAAATGTAACAATCGGCGAAGGATCGGGAACAGATGGGTCGGGACGATACTGCGCCAAATCTACTCCTGTGGGAACGACTGTGACACGGTCATCGTCAACCCACTGAGTCATGAGTGTACGGTCGCTTTCAGAGACTGCGACTACGTGCTGGAACTTGCGGACCTCGACTTGTTCATAGCGAAGCATCTTGCGAAATTCCATGTCGTACATCAGTTTCTTCAGGGGATTGCCGGCAGTTGCTGCGTGCCGCCGCCAAATCTCGCTCTCAACGTTGTGTTGGAACAGCACACAGGGGATGTTCAAGCGTCCGGGAAAATTCACCGCCGCGTCGAGGAAGTCGCATACCGCTACATCGAACCGGCGCTCGCGGAACCAGGAACGCAGTTTGTCCTGCACCTGAAAGCTGGCAAACCGGCTGACCGCATAAGGAGGCTGCGAATTCAGATGAGCCAGATAGTCGAGGCCGCGTGAAATTCCCGAGAGCTCACTCTTTCCGGTACAAAACGCAACCGACCCCGGGAGACGCTGTTGCAATTCGCGCTC
>QIAJ01000067.1 GCA_003225495.1 Acidobacteriota bacterium | reverse complement strand
CCCGCGCTAGCGCAACGAAGTCGCCGCCCTCTTGAAGTCGGTGAAGGATCTGCTCCGCTTCAGTCTGGGAGCTGACGACGATAATACGAAGCTCGACCGCGGCGGAAGAATCTGCGGCGAACGCCTGCGTCCGCGCCAGAACAAGCAAAATCGTCAGGAAGACCATCACGACCTCGGACCCCTGACCAGCCCTATGCATTTCCAACACTTTGAGCACGACTGACTCGTTACTTCCACTTCCCTGTTCCTTCCACAATCGTGATGTACCTGTCGACAGGCAAATTCGTGAAATGCTCCACACTCCCGCCCGGCTGTGGCCATTGCACATCCAGAGAGTCGATCTTCATTCGCTTGCCGACGCCCAGCAACACCCGCGGATCGTGCGATGAGAGAAAGCTTCCACCGCCAGTTTTCATGCGAGTTCGCGTAAGGTCCCCCGACTTGTAGGTAAGCCGTGCGCCGACCGCATCGCGATTGGACTTTGTCCCTACAAGTTGCACTCCCAGCCAGTGGTTCTGTTTGCCGACATTATTTCGCAGAAGGATAGGCGCGCCATCGTTGATGGCGACCAGCACGTCGATGCCGCCGTCGTTATTGAAGTCGCCCACGGCCATGCCCCGGGCGGAAAAGGATTTCCCGAACACCGGCCCGCTGTGACTACTGACATTCTTATACTTATCACCCGTCTTCTGAAACAGTAAAAGCGGCTCCTGATATTTCACCTGGCTTGAAAAGTCTTCGACCAGGTCGTCCGGGAACCCGTTGGCGAGAAACAGATCGAGATCGCCGTCGTTGTCGTAGTCCAGAAATTTCATTCCCCAGCCGCTCATCCATCGAGTCGCCATTCCGACGCCAAGCCGCATGGCTTGATCGTCGAAGGTGCCGTCGTGATTGTTCTGATACAGGGAGAAAATCTCTTCGTCAATGTTGGCGACGAAAAGGTCCATCCACCCATCCTGGTTAAAATCGGCCGAGTCCACTCCCATGCCGGAGCGGGCCCGCCCGTCAGCGCTGTAGGCAATGTCGGCCCGAAGCCCGGCTTCCTCGAACCGCCCGTTCCCGCGATTCATAAAGAGAAAATTTCCCACCGTGTCATTGGCGACGAACAGATCCATCCACCCATCATTATTTACGTCGGTGGCAACCGCCCCCCATGCTTTGCCGAGGGCAGAGGCGATTCCCGACTCTTTGCTTACATCAGTAAAGGTGCTGTCGCCATTGTTATGGAATAGCCAACTCGGCATCGGGCGAAAGACCCGCGGAATGCAGTAGTGGTGCTTCCCGTCCGAACTCACTCCGCAGCTGTGTTCCTTATCGAAGGCGGCAAACTGTCCAACGAACAGGTCGAGCCGGCCATCATTGTCATAGTCGAACCAGACGGCCTGAGACGCCCATCCCTGAACGCCGACTCCAGACTTAGCTGTAACGTCAGTGAAAGTGCCATTCCCGTTGCTGCGATAAAGAATGCTCCGACCATACTGGGTTATATAAAGGTCTGCGAATCCATCATTGTCATAGTCAGCCGCGGCGACGCCCATGCCAAACCCACCCGCACCGACGCCCGCTTTCTCGGTGACATCCGTGAATGTGCCATCGTGGTTGTTCCGGTACAGAGCGTTGCGCAAAGGTTGAGAGGGCGCAAAGAAATCGGACTTTCCGCTGTTAACGAGGTAGATATCGAGCCAGCCATCATTGTCGTAGTCGAGGAACGCACATCCCGGACCAGTGGCTTCTGGCAGGTACTTCTCTGCGGATCGGGCGGCATTGTGAGTCCAGTGAATTCCAGTTACCGTTGGTGGAATCTCCTCAAAGACGGGAAGCGCGGATTGAGCCGTCCCCAAGATCCCCCGCGAGAGCAGGTAAAGCCCGAGGATCCCAGCCAATCCTCGAAGCGAGCGCCGGCCCGAACTGGGAGACAGGGTACGAGGTCTTGAGCGCAACGGCATGAGAATCCTTTTCTACCACAGCCGTCGGAGCCTCCAGACCTTCCACGCAGACGGTGCGTCCTCGCGGAACGAGCGTGCTACCATCGCAACAAAGCTTGAGTAAAGGGTCACCGCCGCGGCAATGCCGATAATTGGCCGATATTCTCTCATCCAGTGTGCGATTTTTTCGGCGGTAATTGTTCTGCCGCTTGGGTCCTTATTTGTGGCCGCACAGACGCCGTCAAATTCAGTCAGCTTTGAAACTCTATCTGCAAATGCTGCGTCTGCACGGGAAGCGGGCCATACAGATGAAGCCGTTCGAAAGTATCGCTCCGCGGTAGAACTCCGTCCAGCTTGGGATGAAGGCTGGTGGTATCTCGGCACTCTGCTTTATGACAGCGATCATTTTGAGGAAGCCATCCCGGCACTCCACCATCTGTTGGGACTGGACCCCAAACTAGGCCCTGCCTGGGCATTTCTCGGGCTCTGTGAATTCGAAAGCGGCGATTACCCGAACGCTCTAGTGCATCTGCAAACTGCCCATCGGCTTGGATTTGCGGAAGATCCCGAGATCGAAAAAGTCGCGTTGTATCATCTCGGGTTGTTGCTCAACCTGCACGGAGAGTTCGAACAGGCTACGAACCTTTTAGTCAGCTCGTTCGGCCCCAGCCAGTTTACCGAACAGATAAAGGTCGTCCTCGGATTTTCTCTATTACGGGTTCCCCTTTTGCCCACGCAGATCGACCCTTCGAAAGATGCGCTCATCCACGCAGCGGGAGAAACCGCAGTCTCGCTTGCAAATCATGAAACTGATGCAGCTTCGCGTGACTTCGAGGCCATGCTGCGCGACTATCCCGGCACGCCTTATCTCCATTATCAGTATGGTCTCGCCCTTGCATCGGCTTCAAAGTTTCAATCGGATTAGCATTGCTGAATGAACAAAGAAATGAGCCCAACGACGCGCTGGCTGCCGCTCGCCAGGCTGTTCAGATCGCACCGCAGTCAGCGGCCACACAGCAAGCGCTCGCGCGAGCCTTGCAAGCTCAGAATAAAAAAGAGGAAGCCGCTATCGTGTTACGTCGAGCCGAAGAACTCGCCAGTCAACCCGCGGAAGTGGATGCCACCCAGGGGACTCGCTACGCTCTCAACCGGGCCCCGGCAATTATGAATGCCGGCGGCAGCGACAACACCGCCGACGGAAGTCCTCAAACCGGAACCTCTGGCAAATTCGAAGAGGAAACTCGCCATGCCGAGTCAACTCGTCGAGCGGGCCGCCTTGAAGAGGCCGCCGCCTCGTATCGGAATGCGCTCAAACTTCGCTCGAACTGGCAAGAGGGATGGCGGCAACTCGGCACCGTCGAATACATGCAATCGCATTATCCTGAAGCTGTCGCTGCGCTTCAGCAATCGGTCGCGCTCGAATCGAAGCAGGCCGACACCTGGACGCTGCTCGGCCTGAGTGAGTTTGAAACGCAAGACTACAAAAACTCGCAGCTTCATCTGGAGCGTGGCCGGGCTTTGGGATTCAGCGGCAACGCCGCAGCAGTCAGGGTATCCCGGTACCATCTCGCGCTCCTGCTGAATCTCAGCGGAGATTTCGATAGCGCGCTCGATCTGCTGATTCCCGAAACTGGTCCTGGCCCCCTTGCAGACGATATTCAGTTCGCCATGGGGCTTTCGTTGCTTCGAATCGCTTCTCTTCCCGAACAAGTGGAGC
>QIAJ01000066.1:7963-59154 GCA_003225495.1 Acidobacteriota bacterium | reverse complement strand
ATTTCAGGATTTTAAGCATTGGCCGCCGCCGCGGGGACAAGTGTACGGGACAGTCCCAGCGCGATCAGGTAAGCAACGGCGCCGCAAGCCAGGGTGAAATTCAGTCCCCAGTGGATGGCGATGACCATGGCCAGCACCGATCCCAGCACGCTGGAAGCTGCGTTCATCGCCCAGGCCCACTCGACAGCATTTCCGGTGGCTGCGCCTTCGATGAGAGGTTCCGCGGATGAAGCGCCGAGCGCCCGTAATCCGGTCGGGAAGGGCATCCCCATGGCAAGTCCGAGCGGAATCAGAATCAGCCCGCTTATCAGGACCTTCACAGCAAATGGGAGTCCGACAAGGGTATTCAGCAATCCCGGGAGAATCAGCACATAAACGCTGATCGCTGCAATCAGCAGTAACAGAGGCAGCCAAACGCGGGAGGGTTCCCGGAGCCACCGGCGCGAAACGAGGCTTCCTCCACCGCTGGAGAGCAAGAGCAGGAAGATGACGACCGTCAACGCGTAGGTGGGGTGACCCAGGAAGAGAACGAATCGCTGGATGAACGCAATCTCAACCAGGATGAATCCCAGGCCGACAGCGACAAAATACAGAAGTTGGGTTCCCCGACGCTTTCCGCGCCCGCTGGTCGGAGCTCGAACGCCGAAGGTCATGGGCAGGATCAAGAAAAACAATACTGCCGCCAGTGAAATGAGCAGCACCATTCCGAGAACGACCACACCCAGATTGACTTTCCAGTCGATGCCTCCGCGGACGCCTTCATCGCCCAGCGCCTTGGCAGTTTTTAGAGTGAAGAAGAAAAACGGTGCATTATCCGTGACCGGAGCTACGTTGTACGCGTAATCCCTCGCGAAGGCCCAGGGATCATTGCTCGCGATCAACGCGGAAAATGGATTCTTGCCGGGAGCGGACGGTAAATAGATGGGAGCGAGGTCGTCATACTCTTCGAGATGGGCGATGACAGCAGCTTCTTCTCCAGCGGAGAACGGCGATTTCTTGGCCAGAACCACGACTGGAATGCCGTCTTCATCGAGCGCCCCGTCAGAGACCACGATGAAATTGCGCGCCGGATTCGCGACTCCCAACTGATGCAGGGCCTCCATGGCGACGGAAACCACGCGTAACGCCTCCCGCGGCTGATGGAACTCCCAGCGCGTTATGGCGATCATGCCGTCGGGCTTGAGGTGCTGGAAATATTCACGAAAGGCATCGGCCGTGTAGAGGCTGTTCTCGCTCAGGGCGAACGCCCCGGCGGCGGTCGAGGCCCAGGTGTCGACCAGGGTCATCTGGATGACGTCATATCTCGATTGCGAGTTTCGAATAAATGAACGGCCGTCGGTCACATAAATATGGACGTCGGGTCGTTCGTAGAGATGGTGGGAATAATCGGCGTAGCGATCCCGCATCACGGTGTTCGCGATGATGGGGTTGATCTCGATACCGGTCACGCTGGGGCTGCCGCTGGCGATCGCCCGCAGAACGTCGGGACCTCCGCCAGGTCCAATGATGGCAAACTCTCCGTGCGGACGAAGGACGTTCGCGAGTGCCGGTGGCGCGGACATCAGGTTTTGCTCCCAATCGCTATCGTGCCAATGGCTCGGGTCGGCATTCATGATGTAAGTGGAAGCGTCGGCGTCGATGACTACGGCTTTCGCGCCCCCCTGACTATCGACCTCGATGCGAGAGATGGCATTCCACTTCGCGAACTCAACCCATGAGCGGTCGCGCAATACTCCCTTCGCGTAAATGACGTCGAGAAATCGACCGGAGTGGTTAAAGATGATTAGCAGCAAGAAAAGAACGGGCACAGCCCATTGCAGATTGAAGAAGGGGAATGGCCCGCGCTTCGAGTGCACGCCGTTCCAGATCAATGCAGCAATGGCGGAGATAAATGCCGCAAACAGAATGGCGTTGGGTCCGCCAATTACATTGAGCAAGGGAACAACTGCCAGACACGCCAGCGCTCCGCCGAGCAGGTCGGCGCCATAAAGGCGGGTGACGTGATGCGTTTCTCTTGCGAACACGACCGAGAAAACCAGCCCGGTAAAGAAGAACGGGACCGTCGACGTGAGATAAATCGCCGTGAGCCGAAGCAGATTCCAGCGGGAGAGCTCGAGTGAAACGGGAACGTGCAGCACAACTTCCAGAGTCAGAAAAATGCTGAGTGCATTGATGGTGCACAAAATTGCCGACATCCGGCGAGTCTCGAAGCGAGCTAACCAATTTCTTCGCAGATATGCGAACACTCCGCCGGCGCCCAGACCCAGCAATGCCACTGATATTGCCAGGAAGGCAAAATGGTAAAAAAGCACCACCGAGAACAATCGAGTGAGCGCCAGTTCAAGCAGCAGGGCGGAAAAACTTGTGAGGGCAATGGCAGCAAGCAGAAAGGGGTCGGTTCGCGCAGGGGTAGGGGAGATTATTTTCGTTCCCATGAGTTTGAGTGCGACAGCATAGCAGATGCTCGACATCACGAGGGCCGGAGCACTTCGACTTCGCTGAGGGCAGGTCCGCGCCACGCCTTCAATTTTCTAGAATGACATGAGCCAGTGCCTGCTCGCGCGTGTGTGTGATCGAGAGTGCGACGTTTTTGGTTCCCAACTTCTCCGCGAACACTGCGGCCTGGCCGTGGAACTGGATGGTTGGTCTCTGCCCTTTCGGGCGTACAACCTCGATATCGCGCCAGCGGACGCCGTGATTCCAACCTGTGCCCAGGGCCTTCATTCCGGCTTCCTTGGCAGCAAAGCGGGCGGCGTAACTTTCGTAGCGGCTGGCTTTGCGCTCGCAGTACTGAATCTCGCCCTCAGTGTATACGCGATGGAGAAACCGCTCGCCGAAGCGCTCGATCGATTCTCGAATGCGCGGAACTTCGGCGATGTCCACTCCCGTGCCGACAATCATGGAGACCATTGTCAATCGGTACCTTGTAATTGGCAATTGGAAGCGGGCGCTCGTTCAAAAAAGTTGATCCCCGCGGTAGATCATTTCCCCTTCGATGACGCGGGCTTCGGCAGTCAGTTTGTGGGGGCGAACCGGTTTTTCGGCATCGATGTGAAGTACCTCGTGGCCATGAGCCGTAAGCCAGTCCGATACGATCATGCGATGACAATGAAAATAAACTCGCTCCGCGCACATGTAAGCGGTGCGCGAGTGCGTGGCAAGCTGCAACAACTCGGTCATCGCTTCCCGAAATTCAGGAGTCAGCGTGTAGTCCGCATAATTTCGAAAACTGGCATTGCGGAGAGCAGTGTGAGGAGAATCATTACGAATCGACTTGCGATATCCGCCGAGAGCTTTCATCCACACGTATCGGATTCCCTGCTTCGGCAGCTCTGTTTCCAGCGATTCGTGGTTGAAATGGTGAAGACGGCACGACATCGGGAAGGCACGGATGTCCACTAGTGTTTCGATCGCATGAGCTTTGAGCGCGGACACGAATTCATCGAGCGAACGGGTGGAGTGGCCGATCGTGTAGAAGGTTGGCAAGGGCAGTTCCCAATGCTCAGTTCTCAGTCTAAGGACGCGAGGGCAGCGGTGAGGGTTGTTTCCTGGGCAGGAAATACAGTCCGGAGATCGAGCAGAACTTTACCTTCCTCGACACGGGCGATCACCGGCGTCGCGGACGCGCGCAGGCGGGCGCACAATCTGTCGGCGCTTTGATCGGGATGGGCTATGGCGATGAGACGTGTGGGCAAAACTGCGGATGGCGCGGCGCCACCGCCGATTACGGATTCACCGTCGATTAATTCCAGTTTCAGTTTTGATGATCTGATTCTTGCGATTAGCAATTCGGCGCGTCGCGAAATCTCATCTTTGGACAGCCGCATCATGCGCAAAACTGGCACGGAGTCGTGGTCGTCTTTTACATAAGCGAGCAGCGTTGCCTCCAGAGCGGCATACGTTAGTTTATCCACGCGCAACGCCCGAAAGAGCGAGTTCGATCGCATGCGGGCGACTAGATCGGCTCGGCCGCTAATCAGACCGGCCTGAGGGCCGCCGAGCAACTTGTCGCCGCTGTAAGTGACTACGTCCACGCCTGTGCGCAGGCTGTCGAGAACGCCGGGCTCGCCGGTGATGCCGACTGAGCGCAGATCGAACAGGGCTCCGCTGCCCAGGTCTTCCACCAGTGGAATGTTTCGGCGACGGGCCAACGCGACCAGTTCTTCCAATAACGGCTGCTCTGTGAATCCTGTGATTTCAAAATTCGAACGGTGCACGCGTAGCAATACGCGGGTCCGGTCGCTGATGGCGCGCTCGTAGTCGGCAATGCGCGTGCGGTTGGTGGTGCCGACTTCGCGCAGCGTGGCTTGCGACTTCGACATCACGTCAGGAATGCGAAAAGATCCGCCGATTTCGACTAATTCTCCACGCGAGACGATGACCTCGCCGCCTTCGGCGAGCGAATTCAGCGCGAGAAGGACGGCGGCGGCATTGTTGTTGACGACGATGGTGGAAACGACAGCAGAATTATGTTCGGCATTGCCAGCGTTCTCAGCCAACAGTTTTTGAAACAGCCGCTGGACGTGAATATCCCGCTTGCCGCGCTCGCCGGAATCGAGATCGAACTCGAGGTTGGAGTAGTCCACTGCCGTTTCGCCGATATGCTGAAGTGCGGAGGCTCCCAGAGGCGCGCGTCCAAGATTGGTATGAAGGATCACACCGGTGGCGTTGATCAGGCTGCGCAGGGAGTACCTGAGCGACTGTTGGAGCTGGCGGGCGATGGCGCCGGAGAGCCCGTCCAGTGCGAGGTTTAGTGACTTCTCGTCGAGGCGGCCTTTGGCTATTTCTTGCCGCAGAAGTTCGAGTACGAGCCGGATGCTCTCTGTAACCTGCGAGTGGCCTTCGCGTTCCACTAGTTTCTGGATTTCGGCTTGGCGCAGAAGCTCATCGGTAGATGGGAGCTTTTGGAAGAGCGCCGGGTTGGAGATTGCGGACACAAACAGGAATTATCCCATATGCCGCCGGGTGAAGCTGGCACACGGATAAGGGCCCGCCCGCGCAACGCGAGCCTACAGCGTGTGCAGGTACGCGAGCAGATCTTTTATCTGCTGATCGCTCAGAACGAGTCCGAACCCTTCCATCTTGCTGCGGCCAAACTTTATGATCTCGCCGACGCGCTCGTCGTTTGCGGGTAGGCCGCTGAGCGGTAAGTACTGCTGCTTGAAGATTCCCTTCAGCGGCGGACCTTTCTTGCCGCGGGAGGAGTAAGGCTCGTGGCAGCGGTCGCAATAGTTGTCGTAAATCTTTCTGCCCTCTGCCTGCTGAGGATTGAGGCCGAGTTCGGCGTCTGACTTGCGCCGCTCGATATCGCATCCAGTCAAAGCCAGCAGAGTGATGACTGCTGCGGACGCGATCAGGAGCGCACCAAAACGATTGAAGAAAGACATGATGGTCGTGGGCCAGCGCTTGTCTTTGCGGCCCTCGAAAGTAGGATAATACGGGTGGCATGTCGGTTGCCGTCAAACGCGTTTACGAGACCCCCACACCCTCGGATGGTATCCGGGTCCTCGTCGACCGGTTGTGGCCGCGCGGGCTGACGAAGAAAGACGCCGCCGTCAAACGCTGGCTGCGCGATCTCGCGCCTTCGACCGAACTGCGGCAGTGGTTCCATGCTAATCCCGAGGCGTGGCGGTTCTTCCGAAAACGATATCTCAATGAGCTCGTCTCACCGGAAGCAAGCGGAGCGCTGGAGAAGCTGCACGAACTGGCGCAATCGGGGAAAAAACTCACGCTGCTGTATGCATCGCGTAACGAAGAGTACAACAATGCGGTTGTGCTGAAGGAATTACTGGAAGGCACGCGCAAGCCGCCCTCGAGCGTGGGGCGGCGGGTTTCGGGTCGCGGGAGAATTCGGAAAGCAAAGAAGCAGTAAGCAGTTCGTAGTTGTAGGTTAAGTCCCCGATATTTGAATCCAGAACTCTCTATAATTTCCTCTTCATGGCTCCCGCTGCAATCGACAAAAAGATCGAGGCCCTGCGCGAGAAGATTCGCCATCACGAATACCGATATTACGTTCTGGACGATCCTGAAATCTCCGACGCGGAATTCGACAAGCTCATTAACGAGCTGAAAAAGATCGAGGCGGAGCATCCCGACTGGATCACGCCTGATTCTCCCACGCAGCGGGTCGGGGGCAAGGCGCGCGAGGGATTCGTCAAGGCGCGGCATTCTTCGCCCATGCTCTCGCTTGACAACGCTTATAGCGAAGAGGAACTGCGCGACTGGGAGCGGCGGGTGCACGAGTTGAGCGGGCGCAATGATGTCGAGTACATGTGCGAACTGAAGCTCGACGGCATGTCGCTGGCACTGCACTACTCCGGGGCGCACTTGGAACGTGGCATCACTCGCGGCGATGGCAACGTCGGAGAAGATGTCACCTCCAATGTCCGCACGGTGCGATCGATTCCACTTTCCATCGCCAAAGAGAAGCTGAAGAAAGCCGGCATCCCGGAAGACTTTGAAACGCGCGGCGAGATGCTGATGCCCATCGCCGCCTTCCGTAAGCTCAATGAAGACCGCGCCCAGCATGGGTTGGCAACGTTTGCCAATCCCCGGAATTTTACGGCTGGAACCGTGCGGCAACTCGAGCCTTCGATCACGGCGCAACGGCGGCTCGATTATTTTCCGTACATGCTGCTCAAGGACGGGCGCACATATTTCGACCGCCACTCCAAAACGATGGACGCGCTGGAGGCGGCCGGGTTCAAAGTGAATCCGCATCGCAAGCTGGCGAAGAATCTCGACGAAGTCTGGAAGTTCATCCACGACTGGGAGGAGAAGCGCGAAGCTCTGCCCTACGAGATCGACGGCATCGTCATCAAGGTTGACCGCACAGGGCTGCAGCGGGAACTGGGATTCACCGGCAAAGCTCCGCGATGGGCGATCGCATACAAATATGCCGCACGCGGCGGAGTCACGCTGATCGAAGACATCGTCCCGCAGGTTGGCCGCACCGGCAAACTCACTCCGGTCGCATGGCTCAAGCCGGTTCCAATCGGAGGCACTACAGTTTCGCGGGCCACGCTCCACAACATGGACGAGATCGAACGACTGGGCGTGAGGATCGGCGACTGGGTCGAAGTGGAGCGTGGCGGCGACGTAATTCCCAAGGTCGTGAAGGTGGTCAACGACAAGGACCATCCACGCGGACACCGGCAGTTTCTAATGCCCGAGCATTGCCCCATATGTAAAGGCAATGTGGTGCGCACGCCGGGAGAGGCCGACCATCGCTGCGTGAACGCGAATTGTCCGGCCAAGCTGCAAGGAACGATCCTGCATTTCGCATCACGCCACGTGATGAACATTGATGGGCTGGGCGACGCGCTCGTGAGCCAACTCTCTGAGAGCGGGCTTGTGAAGAATGTCGCTGACTTGTACCGGCTCACGAAAGACGACCTGCTGAAGCTGGAGAGGATCGGGGACAAATCGGCGCAGAATGTGCTCGACGAGATTGCCACATCGAAAAAAGCGCCGCTCGAACGTGTGATTTATGGGCTGGGCATTCGCTTCGTGGGAGAGCGTACTGCCCAATTTCTCGCCGAGCACTTCGGGTCGCTGGACGCGATTATGAAAGCGAGCGCCGAGGAACTTCAGGAAGTAAACGAAGTCGGACCGCGAATCGCGGAGAGCATCTCGGAATTTTTCAGCGACGAGCACAACCGCCAGCTCGTCAATGATCTCCGCAAAGCGGGACTAACACTAACCGGTCAGAAAAAAGAGAAAGGCACGAAGCTTGCAGGGAAGACGTTCGTACTGACTGGTACGCTCGCGAACTTCTCGCGCGATGAGGCCAAGAAGTTGATCGAAGACGCGGGCGGGCGCGTCTCCGGGTCGGTCAGCAAGAAAACGGATTACGTTGTGGCCGGGGCGGACGCGGGATCGAAGCTCGACAAGGCTCGCGAATTGGGCGTCGCGGTGATTGGCGAGGACGAGATGCAGGTCCTCGTGGGCTCGCGGCGTTCCGCCTCGTGAAGAGACTGGCGGGCGAGGGCGCCCGCCCACCCAACATATTTCTATCTTCTATGCTACTTCTTGGCCGAAGGCGGCAATACGCCATTCAAGCGCAGGTACATCGCGGCTTCGGCATAGTGGTCCGCCCAACTGCTCGCAAGGATCAGCGCGATTCGCGCGTGCGTCATCTGCTGGCCACCGAAAATTTCCGTCGTCTCGCCTAGTTTCGAGTCGTCCATTTTCGACAGGGCGTCGGAGCAGAAGTCAAACGAAGCTTTGAGCGACCCAGCCAGCTTGTCTTTCGCGTCGGAGTCTTTGGCTGCTTCCGCTTTCGGCTCCGGCACTCCAGCCACCTTGCTGCAGAACAGGTTGTTGGATTCGACGATGTGCGTGACCAGATGGCCGAATGTCATCTGATCGGCTGTTGGTTTGTAGCCGAACTTGTCGGCGGGCATTGCATCCACGGCGGCAATGACATTTTTCTGCCGGCCGGTCAGAGTTTCTTTGAGAGCCGTGCTGACTGGATTCTTGGTTTGGGCGAATGCGGCCGATGCAATAAACAAGAGCAGGATCGAACAACTTGTTTTCATTCTAGTCTCCAATTTTCGCGAGAGTAACGCGGACATGAATGTTCGCGCCACACGGGCTATTTCAGAATAATTTCGAAAACCGCTTCGATAACATCTTTTACTTTCACGGCCCCGCCCGCGATGCTTACTGGAGTGATGCCGAAGTCGGTTTGCTTGAGCTTTACTGCTCCTGTGTAACGACCTTTCGTGAATGCTACCGGAAATTCCACGGGCCGCGTCGTTCCGTGCAACGTAAGGCCGCCGCGTACCAGGTAATGCCCGCTGTCCTGCAACGCGATTGAAGTTGACTGGAAGCGGATCTCGGGAAAGCGCTGGATGTCGAGCACCTTATCGCTCTTCATCGTCTGCTCGATTTCGGCCTTCTCGGAATCCTTGACGCCTTCGTCGAGCACTTTTATTTCTTTCGTATTGAAGACCAGCTCCGCGGTACGTTTTTCCGTATCAAGCTTGCCCGAGGCAATGGACGCTCGAATGGTGTGATTGTGAGCAAAGGCGGAAAAGAGTCCCGATTTTTCCACTTTAACCGTAATGCTCGAGCGATCGGAGTCGACCTCTGCGGCTTGGGCGGCGGCCAGCCAACAGCCCATGACCAGCAAAAACCCACAAGCCACTCTTCGCATATCGTTTCTCCGTTCCCGGTAGCAGACCGCAACAGTTTATCTGAAGACCAAAGTCATGCCCTTGCGGGGCGGCGGCTTGATGATGCTTCTCCATGCCCTTAAACTTAGAGTATGCACGCCCACGCCGGCCATGCCCACTCCGAGCGAACTGGGCGAGTCCTGCGCATCTCGCTTGTCGCGACGGCGCTTTACATTGTGCTGCTAGTCATAGCGGGCCTTCGAGCACATTCCCTCGCACTGCTCTCGGAAGCAGGGCACAATCTTTCGGACTTTCTCGCACTCCTGCTGTCGCTGGTCGCAGTTTACCTGGAAGGCCGTCCGCCGAGCGCGACCAAGACTTACGGATATCGCCGTGCCGGCGTGCTGGCTGCACTTGTCAATGCTTTGTCGTTAATCGCTGTCGCTTTTTTCATTTTTTACGAAGCCTTCCGGCGCTGGCACCATCCGGAGCACGTGAACGCGGAAACGATGATCGGGATGGCTGCGGCAGGCGTAGTGATGAACGGCGTAATAGCCACGCTCCTGTGGCGGGCCGGACGTGATGTAAATGTCCGTAGTGCGTTTCTGCATGAGATTGGCGACACGGTCTCGACGGCTGCAGTCATCGCCGGGGGCTGGGCGATCATGTTGACTGGGCAATACTGGATTGACTCAGCGCTATCGTTCGGGATCGGCGCTCTGATCTTGTGGTCGAGCTCCGGCATCGTGCGGGAAACCCTGAACATTTTGCTGGAAGGCACTCCGCGCGGTATCAGTCTCGTAGCAGTCGAGCACGCCATGCGATCGATCGCGGGCGTGAGCGATGTGCACGATCTGCATGTCTGGTGTATAGGGTCGGAGAACAACGCTCTTTCGGCGCATGTAAAAATTGCCGACATCACCACATCTGAGAGCGATGCGATTCTGCGCGCGATCAACGACCGATTGGGACGCGATTTCGAAATCCATCACACAACGGTCCAGTTCGAGCACGAAGCCTGCGAAACCGCCCACGGATGCGTAGCGGTCGTGAGCGAAGCGCATCAGCCCTAAGAACTGCGAGTCTTATCCCGTGTGCTGCCGCTCGTAAATCTTTCGCACCGTTTCGATGGTGTCTGCGTCTTCGGGAAGTTTGTCGGGGCGTAGGCGGACAATACGGGGAAAACGAAGAGAGTACCCGCTCTCGTGGCGCGTGGACTCCATCATGTTGTTGAATGCGACCTCAAGAACAATCTTCGGTTCCACCTGCAGTCGCAGCCCTTCATCGCGGACGACATGTTCGAGAAACCATTCCGTCATCTCCGCGATTTCGGCGTCGGTCAAACCGGAGTAGGCCTTGCCGATATTCTCCAGGCGGTCGCCGTTCCATACCGCAAAGGTGTAGTCACTGAGCACTCCGATGCGCTTGCCATGGCCGTACTCGACCGCGGTGACGACGACGTCGAGGGTGGCCAGTTCGCGCTTGAGTTTCAGCCATGACTTGCCGCGGCGGCCGGGAGTATAGCGCGACTCGGGATCTTTGATCATCAGACCTTCGTTGCCGCGGGCGCGAGCGGCGGTGAAGAGTGCCTCGATGTCGTCGGGGGAGTGAGCCGCTGAGACCGGTGCGCGCAGGACTGGCGCGCAGGAACGCTCCTCTCCTTGAAATGCAAACTGCGATTGTGCATGAGCCTGAATGGCGGGCTGGGCACGGGGTGCGGCGAGAAGCTTGTCGAGAATCTGAGCGCGTTCGCGAAGCGGAAGATCAAGCAGCAGATCTCCATCCGCGCACAGGATGTCGAAGACTAGATAGGCGACGGGAATCTCGCGCATCATTTTTTCGCTGACCTTCTTACGGCCGAGGCGTTGCTGAAGGGTGCTGAAGGGCAGAGCCCGGGGCGTGGCGGAGCCGGAATTGGTGACTGGGGCGGCGTCCGGACCACCTGGATTCCTTTCGACCGTGGGTTCTTCGCGCGTGGGGATGCCCGCGCCGTGCGGGCTCCAGGCGACGATTTCTCCGTCCAGTATCGTGCCATCGGGAAGGCCGGCGAGGGCGGGCGGAAGTTCCGGAAAGGATTCGGTGATTTCGTCGCGGGTGCGCGAGTACAGATGCGCTTCGCCCTTGCTGATATGGGCCTGGGCACGGATGCCATCGTATTTATCTTCAACTGCTGCATTTTCGAAATAGCTCAGCGCTTCCTGAGCGGACTCCACCGGACTGGCGAGCATGAAATCAATCGCATTGAAGAGCCGTATCTTCGCTTCCGCCAGTCGACCTGCCAAGGCCAGCACCAGCGTTTCTCCGATGTCTCCGAGCAGCATGTTGGCACGCTTCACATCGTCAAGTTGCGCGTCGAAAGCCTTGGCAATGGCTTCTTCGACCAGACTTTCCTTCAGTCCGATCCGCAGGTCTCCGCTGATGATCTTGACGATGTATTTGGCTTCGAGCGGCGTGGCTTGATGAAGTAATTCACGAAGCAAATGCCCTTTGGCCGCGGGTCCACGAGCGGAGGCGATCTGCTCAAACGACTGTTGCACGCTGACGAGCGAAAGAAGTGATTGCGGTTTTTCGGGTAGGACCTCGGCCGCCACCGATCCGGAATCGCCGTGGCGGCGGTAGCTTGCGGTCAATCCCTGTTCCGGTTTCCCCGATAGTTCGGCAATCGTCTTCCAGAGGAGCGATCCGCCGACCTGGAGAGTGGTCTCGCGGTAAGCGGCGAACGGTCGTCCTGAAAGAAAAATTGCGGCCTCGGCAGCTTCGCTCGGTGAAAGCGAGCGAAGGTAATCCGCGACGATGGCTGTTTTCTCGAGTTTCTTGGTTGTCGCCGCAATGGCCTCGCAGGTTTGGGCGAAGCGGAGCATGGTCATTGGATTCTACGGGATTGGACTGACCTTGGTTTCGATAGCGGAAGAGAAAATCGTCAGGTCTGAGCGCTAGCAAGTTATTGACTGCTAATAGTTTTGCTTACCCAGCGTCGGTTACCAATGCCGAAAGTCGGGGCAAATTATGGTACTCTGGCTCAGGAGTCGTTCCTCCCCGAGGATCATCCAATACCCATGCAGCGTTGGCGGCAAAATCTACGTTTTCTGGCGGCGGTTCAACTACTACCAGCCCTCGAAAGTGGCGAGGAAATCCTCGTCGGGGGGCAGGCGGTAATGGAGGGTGTGATGATGCGCTCGCCGCATGCCTGGGGAATTGCCGTTCGCAAGCCGTCGGGGGAGATCGTTACTCACAGTGAGCCTCTCGATCGCCCGTCTGAGAAACACAAATGGATGGGCTGGCCCATCGTCCGCGGCGTGATGACGCTTGGCCACGCGATGTCGCTGGGGTTCCGCGCCCTACGCTTTTCGGCGAACGCGGCGCTCGACGAGCTGCCCGCCAAGGAAGACGGCAAGAAAGTCGAAATCAGCGGCTGGATCGCCGGGATCAATATTGTTTTTTCGATCTTATTCTTCGTTGTGATGTATAAATTCCTCCCTCTTCTGGCGACGACCGAGCTGAAGAAAATCAATCCGGTGTTCGGACAGCAGTTTATTTTCAACCTGGTCGATGGCCTCATCCGGATCGGAATGTTCCTGCTGTTCGTTTGGGGTGTTTCGCTGTGGAAGGATATCCGCCGGGTTTATGAGTATCACGGCGCCGAACACAAGACCGTCTTCGCATTTGAGAACGGAGATCCGCTCAACTCTGCTGAAGTTCAGAAATACACGACATTTCATCCGCGCTGCGGAACCAGTTTCCTGATGACGGTGATGATTATCTCGATGATCGTCTACATGCTGATCCCGGTACACACCTTCTGGGCTCGCTTCGGAATCCGCATCGCGTTGCTTCCCTTGATCGCAGGAGTCTCCTACGAAATCATCCGCTTCGCTGCCAAACATCGCGGCTCTCTCTTCGCGTTAATGACCACTCCCGGCCTCTGGCTGCAACGCATTACAACTCAGCCTCCCGACGACCGCCAGGTGGAATGCGCGATCGTCGCTCTCGATGAAGCCATGGCGCTAGAAAAGCAGCGCGGCGGCGAACTCGTCATTGCCTAGCGGTGCCCCCGCAAATACCTTCCGCTTTACTTCCTAATACACCTAAAATGACGATGTAGAGATGCGGTTTGCCGCGTCTGCATCGCGAACTGAGACACTGCAAGAGCCGTCTCTACGGATGAAAACAATGTTTGAACGGCTAGAACAAACTGAAGCGCGCTACGAAGAACTGACGCAGGCGCTGGCTTTGCCGGAGACGATGAGCGACTCGGCGAAGTTCCAGAGGACCGCCAAAGCGCATAGCGAAATTGCTCCAATCGTCGAGAAGTATCGCGAGTACAAGGATCTCACGCGTGGAATCTCCGAGAGCAAGGCTATGCTGGCCTCCGAGACTGACTTGGACATGCGTGCCTACGCCGAAGAGGAACTCGCGAAGCTCGAGCCGCGAGTGGGGGCGGTTCAAGAGGAATTGAAGGTCCTGCTGCTGCCCAAAGATCCCAACGACGAAAAGAACGTGGTTCTAGAAATCCGCGCCGGCACCGGCGGCGACGAGTCAACTCTCTTTGTCGCGGAAGTCTTTCGCATGTACAACCGCTACGCCGAGATGCACAAGTGGAAAGTGGAAGTGCTATCGACCTCCGAGTCGGGCGTTGGCGGGTTGAAGGAGGTAATTGCGCTCATTGAGGGCGATCGCGTCTACTCCCGACTGAAGTATGAGAGCGGCGTACACCGCGTCCAGCGCGTGCCAGCAACCGAGCAGCAGGGACGCGTCCATACTTCGGCAATCACAGTTGCCGTACTGCCCGAAGCCGAAGATGTCGACGTCAAGATCGAAGCCAAAGATTTACGCATCGACACATTCTGTTCGTCCGGCCCCGGCGGCCAATCAGTAAACACGACGTACTCCGCCGTACGCATCACGCATATGAAGTCGAGATGCAGAAACAGCAGGACGCCCTCGCTAAAGAACGCAAGCAGATGGTCGGCTCGGGAGACCGTTCCGAGAAGATCCGCACTTACAACTTCCCGCAGAACCGGCTTACGGATCATCGCATCGGCTTCACCCTCCACCAGCTTGACCAGGTGATGGATGGAAAGCTTCAGCCGATTATTGATGCGCTGGTGACCCATTATCAAGCTGAGAAATTGAAGCAGGAAATGACGTCTGTAGTCTGAGCGGAGAGATGCAACAATGCAGCTCCGCGAATCTCTAATCTCAGCTGCCGCTCGCCTGACCGCGAAGAACGTTCCTTCCCCGCGCATGAATGCTGAGCTCCTGGTCATGTTTACTCTTGACTGCGACCGCGCCTATTTGTATGCCCATCCCGAACGCGAACTAACAGCGGACGAAACGCACCGTTACAACCAGGCTATTGATCGCCGTGCGACCGGAGTTCCGGCCCAGTACATAACCGGGCATCAGGAATTCTGGGGACTGGATCTGATCGTGACGCCGGCGGTATTGATCCCGCGACCGGAGACGGAGCATGTGGTTGAGACGGTGCTGGAGCTGGTGCGAACGGGCGCTGCCGAGGAGAGTCCAGAACGGCGCTCAAGAGTTTTTCCCACACACATCGTGGATGTAGGCACTGGATCCGGAGCGATTGCACTGGCTCTTGCAAAGGAACTTCCCGCAGCCGAGATTCATGCTACCGATATTTCCGGCGATGCTCTGGACGTCTCGCGCGCCAACACAGCCCGGCATGAATTCTCTGGCCGCATCCAATTTCATAATGCTGATCTTCTGGGCGAATTACCGCGCGGTGAATTCGACTTCGTTGTTTCCAATCCCCCCTACGTTGGCCAATCCGAGGAAGACGAAGTCCAACTCGAAGTGCGGAAATTCGAGCCCAGAAACGCCGTATTTGCCGGGCCGACCGGACTCGAAGTCATTGAAAGGCTGATCCCGCAAGCTCGCGAAAGGCTCCGTCCGGGCGGCTGGCTGGTGTTCGAGATCAGCGGGACGATCGCGGATGGCGTGCGGCGCCTGCTCTCTGACTGGTCCAACGTGAAAATTACAAATGATCTGCAGGGAATTGCGCGTGTCGCTCAGGCGCGAAAGTAGTTTCTGCCTGATTCGACTGAACTGAACGTGCGTGGCCCGTATTTGCGGTAGACCGCCTGGCCCGGATTTGCAATAATGCAGAGGCTTTTGGGGAATTGTGGAGTGAAGAACGCCTTTCCATTTTTCGGTATCCCGTCCAGACCGCAGCTGGGACCATTCGAGCAGCAGGTTTTGGAAGCGCTCTGGTCGCGGGGCACTGCTACCGTCCGCGAACTGCTCGATGATCAGAAGATCACGCAGGCTTACACGACCGTCATGACCACGCTCGACCGTCTCTACAAGAAGCGGTTGCTGGACCGTGTCGCAGAAGGACGGGCTTTCCGTTATTCTCCGCGCCAGACCCAGGAAGAATTGCGTCGCGTCGCAATGGTCGAAGGTATCCGGCAACTGCTTGGCTCAGGAGATGCGTCTTCCCTGCCTCTTTCCTATCTTGTCGAAGCGCTCGGAACGCACGACGCGCAATTACTCGATGAGCTCCAGATATTGGTCGAACACAAGCGACGTGAACTCAAGAAGGCGGAGCAGGAATAATGTTTCTACTGCGCGGCATCGCCGTCTCGCTCACCTTCTTCGTGCTGCTGTATTGCTTGCTGTCTCTGATCGTGGCGTTGGCATGGCGCTATTTGCGGCTCTCGCGTGTTTCGTCCGCGCAGCGACATGCAAATTTATTGTTCTGGGCCCGCGTGTTCCCATTACTGGCATCCGCATTCGTCATGCTGGTGTTGGTCGTGCCGTCATTCGTGTTGCGCGAACCGCGCTCTATCAATGAGGACATTTTTGTCCCCCTGGTATTGGGCATCGCTTGCCTGCTCTTATTCGCACTGGGCGCGTTCCGCGTGGCCGGAGCCCAGATGAGGGCCTCGCGCGTGATTGCGGATTGGTTGAAAGATGCGAATGCATTGGATGCGGGGATAATCGCGCCGACCTTCCGCTCCCACTGTGGCACTCCCCCGCTAACACTCGTGGGTGTGTACTCTCCCAGAGTGCTGGTTTCGGAGGCAACCGTCGCGTTGCTCAATCGCGACGAACTTCGAGTTGCAGTCGCGCATGAGATCGCCCACATGCGATCGCATGACAACTTCAAGAAGCTGGTCTTCCACTGCTCCCCATTTCCCGGAATGTCCGGCCTCGAAAACGCCTGGCAGGATGCGGCGGAACTGGCGGCAGACGATGGAGCCGTGACGAGTATTTCTGAAGCGTTAGACTTAGCTACCGCGTTGATCAAGCTCTCGCGGCTGATTCCGGTTCCGAACAATCCCGCTTTCACCATGGCTCTTGTTGGGGGCTCGAGTTCCGTCCGCGGTCGCGTGGAGCGCCTGCTGTCATGGAACGAGAATAACGCCCGCCCGGTGCGGATTCGCTGGCGCTATGCCCTTCCCCCTCTGCTGGCGATGATTTTATGCACTATCGCTGTCTATGGGGATGTGCTGACTGAGACTCATCGAATCACCGAGTGGCTGGTCCGTTAGAAGCTACGTTACAGGCCCAACCTTCTGCATTTCCCGCTTACTCTGTTGACACACCGAAGGCAGTACTACTGCTGGTAGTAGAAACCTGTTGATCTGTAAGCTGCCATTTAATGAGCACGTTTCGAATCCTGTCGTTATTTATCATTACTCCCTCATGCGCGATGGCACAAAGTGCTCCTCCTCCATCTGCCCCGCCTCAGAAAGCACCGACCGTGCAAGAGCGCGTGGAAGTCACTGCAACCCGCCTCCCGGAAGATCCACATGATGTCCCCACTCCGATTGAAGTATTCACAGGCGAGGAATTAATCGCGCGAGGCGCGCGCGATCTGCGGACCGCAATGTCGGCCGCCATCGGCGTTGAGATCGCCCCGGGCGGCGATACCGGCCCGGCCAGTTCAGTCCCCGCCTTTTGGGGACTCAAGGAGTTCGACGCATTTCTCCTGGTAGTCGATGGAGTTCCATGGGGAGGCGCCTTCAACCCCGCATTGACGACGCTTGATCTGAATGACCTGGACCGCATCGAAGTTTTGCGTGGTCCCGCTCCCGTTATGTATGGAGCCACGTCGTTTGTGGGAGTTATCCAGGTCGTCCACAAAGATGCCGCTGCCGCGGGTCGATCACTAACTCTCCATGGCGGCAGCTACGGCAGCGGTGGCGGCTCCTTCTCGACCGCGATTCCTCTCGGAGGCAACTGGAACGCGCGCCTTTCAATGGATGGAGAACGGGAGGGGTTCCGCGATGAACGAACCGAGTACCGTCGCGGCCATTCATTGTTGCGGGTCGGCAAAAAGCCCGTCAATGATCAGCGTGTGTGGTTCAACATAGACGCGAATTGGCTCGACCAGAATCCACCAAGTCCGAGGCCGCGAGAAGAATCCCCCGGAGCCGAAGGGGGAGGAGCTGCCGTTCGCGGTTTGTCGGATCCTCTGTTGCCCGAGGTTCCAGTGGATGCCAATCAGAATCCAGCGGGCGCGTTTCTTGATGATCATCGCCTCACCGTAATGGGAGGATTCGACCGCAAGGTCGGCGGAGCGATGTGGTCGACTACCGCCTCAATCTCGCAGAACCGGCAGGACGCCTTCCGCGGCTTCCTCACCCCGCCCCTCGACCCCGACGCAGGTCCGGACGCCGAGGCTCACGGCCTCAAGGAGAAGATTCATCTGACCGACTTTTATGTCGATTCCCACTTCTCTTGGAAGCTTCCGAAAGCCGTTACGCTCCTTCTTGGCGCTGAGTATTTGCATGGAACTGGCAATGCAAAGGGAGCTGATTTCGATTATGAGGCTCCCTTCGACGGAAGCGTAGCGACTCAAATTGACAAGCCCGCTATTCTCGATGTCACAATCCACGATCTTCGAAACTTCATTGGTCCCTATGCTTCAATAGAATGGCGTCCAGTAGATCGCTTTCGCATCGATGCCGGCGTCCGCCTGAATATTGCTCACGAAAGCAGAGACGATGCAGATCCGGGCGCGGGGACCTTTTCATCTGACAAACAGACCGACGTGCGCGCGGGAACGAATGTTGGGGCCATCTACACAGCCTGGCAGCATGATCAGGATTCGCTGAATTTGTACGTGAATTACCGGGATACCTTCAAACCCGCAGCGATCGACTTCGGCATCGGCCAAAACGATACTGGAGGCCAGGCGGAAGGCGACGTGAGAACCATCCTGAAGCCGGAAACATCCCGCAGCGTTGAAGGAGGACTCAAGGGCAGGCTCTTCAACGGACGTATGGAGTTGGAAGCCTCGGGCTTCTTCATGAATTTCTCAAACCTCGTCGTTGCCACGATTATCGGCGGATTGCCGGCATTGACCAATGCAGGGGAGGAGCAATTCAAGGGATTCGAAACGGGCGGTTCATTCTTTCTTCCCCACAATTTGATTGCCCGGGCGAACTACACATTTCACAATGCGACGTTTACGCACTTCTCTCAACTGGCTGAAGACGGTGGAGGCGACGTCGAGGTCTTCGACGGAAAGCGGATTGAAGTCTCTCCGCTGAACCTGGCAGCCGTGAGCGTTTACTACGCACCAACACACGGGCTTTTGGGCGGTGTGTCCATGAACTATACCGGAAGCCGGTTCCTGGACCGCGCCAATACAATCGAGGCGGAGGGTTTTCCCACAGTCGATCTCAGCGCGGGGTACCGGACATCACGCTGGGAAATTCGGGTCGACGCGCGCAACATTGGCAATCGACGGGACCCGGTCGCAGAAAGCGAATTAGGCCCGGACCAGTTCTACCTGATGACCAACCGGCGCGTCGAAGGCACCTTCAGAGTCCACTTTTAACCCGCCACACATGGAGCGTGACCACCCGAGATGTTGAGACACTACGTCGCACAGTCGTGGATAGTTTTTCACGCTCTTGAGTCGAGCCCGGCTAGGAGTCTAATCCCCCTTTGCGCAGTTTTCGACTCTCAGCCAGGAGAGCCATTGAGTGCATGAGGTTCTGGAGAGTGATGATCCCAACCAGGCGCTGCTCGTCTACGACCGGAATGATGCTTAGGTTGCGGGCGGCTAACTTGCGAAAGGCAGAGGCCAGGGACTCCTGTTTGGTGGCTACCTCAAAGAGACGGTTCATGGCGGCTTGCACATAGCCATTGCCGTCGGAGCGCAGGGCATCGAGAATTTTCTGGCGCGAAATGACGCCCACCATATCGCTGCCGCGAACGACCGGGAAGTCATCCTGCAGCGTGTGAACCGCTTTGTCGAGGGCGTCTTCGAGCGTGTCAGCCGGAGAGAGAGTCGCGAAATCGGTGAGCATCACTTCTTCCAGTCGGACGCTTTGCAGAACCGAGTGAAAGACGGCCGAGCGTTCCTCGAGTTGAGCCGCCATAAACAGAAGGCATCCGATCATTACCAGCCACCAGTTGCTCACGAGGATGCCGACCATCATGAACAGAAAGACGAAGACGTGGCCGATCCGCACGGCGCGCTGGGTGGCCTGGATGGGATCCATCTGACGCGAGAATAGGGCACGCAGAACTCGGCCTCCGTCCATGGGATAGGCCGGAAGAATGTTAAAGAGTCCGAGGTAAAAATTCGACCAGACCAGGCTTCTGAGCAGCCAGTCGGAATGTACCAGCGGGCGGTTCAAAATTGGGAAGTGTGGAATGGCGCTGAGCAGAATCAGGGCCGATATCCCGGCTATGAAGAAACTAACCAGCGGTCCAGTCGTTGCAATCCGGATGTCGCGCTTCCATGCGGTAACAGAGTCGGGTATCGCCTGAGCTTCGTCGAGAATGGTGACTCCGCCGATAGGGAGAAGAACAATCCCTTTGGCCGGAACGCCTTCGCGGTGAGCGACCAATGCGTGACCCAATTCGTGCAGGCTCACACTCCCAAAGATAATTCCCACCAGAGCGATGCCACGCAATGCAGCGGTCGGATCCTGCGTGCCTTTCTCCATCCCCCAGATGAAGAAAAGGAGAAAGAAAAATGTCAGGTGGACGCGGATCTCAACGCCGAAAAGCCGTCCCGCCGGGATAGACCAACTGCGCATAGATTCGCCTGCAAGTATTCTATCTAGTTAGACGCCGTGAGGAGCTCGGGCGGCTCTAAAGACTGACACGAAAGGGCCGGAACGGGCGGAGCAACCACACACAATTCATGCGAGTGATTTCCGGACTATACCGACGACGGTTGCTGAAAAGCCTGCCGGGGATGGATGTTCGTCCGACAGCCGATCGGCTGCGAGAGACGCTGTTTAACGTGCTGTGCGCCGGCAACCCGGAGGCGCTTGCGGAATCGGTATGGCTCGACTTATACGCGGGGACGGGCGCAGTGGGAATCGAAGCGCTCAGCCGTGGAGCGCGGATGGTCTACTTTCTGGAGTCGTCGAAGGCTGCGACTGATTTGATTGCCGAGAACCTGAAATCGCTCGGGATCGGGAGTGGATTCAGGATCTTAAAAGCCGAAGTTGGAAATGGTTTGGAGCAGTTGGAGGGATCGGGCGTGACAGCTGATTTTGTTTTTTTGGACCCACCCTATCGAGCGCAAGATGAGTATCAGCGGACTCTGGCGGGGCTAGCGAAGTCGGAGTTGGTCAATGCAAAGAGCGTGGTGATTGCCGAGCATGAGAAGAGATCCGATCCCGGCGAGGCTTTCCAGACCATGACCCGGTCTCGGAAGATCGCACAGGGGGATGCGGCACTGAGCTTCTATCGGCAAATCGCTTTGACGATCGGGTAAAGCCCTTGCCGACTTGCAGCTCCTCGCTTCCTACAGGAAATGACTGAGTCTGCCACCGACAGGGCTCCCGATTCTCAGAGTCCTCACAGCCAACCTTGGCGCCACAAAACAATTCTAAAACTCGGCAATGATCAGATAGGCGCGTCGCTTAGACCGGAGGTTGTTATGAAACGGTACTTGGGAATACTGGCTGTCCTCGGGACAGTGGCAGGGCCGGATCTCTTCCCACGATCAGAAAGAATTCAACGAAGAATATGGGAAGTGGCAGGAGGCCAATAACAAGAACGATCGTCACGACATTGACAAGCACGCCCGCAAGATGGAAGAAATCATGGCGCGCTACAACATCCCGCCGGATACACCTTTCGACGCCCTCACAACTTCGAATGGATATTCGCAGCATTACGATGTCCGCCAGTTTCAGGGAAAGTTTTCACCCGACGACCAGAAGAAGTTCGACAAGGCCTACGAGCACTGGCTGGAGGACCGACGAAAGAGCGATCGCGATGACCTTGCCAAGGACGAAGGCAAGATGCAGGAGATCATGGCGCGCTACAACATTCCTCGCGATGTCCCGTACGACCTGCTGGCATCAGGCGGAAGAGGGTACTGGGGGGCTCCATGATGCCGCGCAGGGTGAGAGAAAGGCAGTGTCCGACCTGCGACGCATACATCTCAAACATTTGAGAGCTCATCGCTATAATCGGAGCGCATGGCTACCTTTCCTCCGGTTGACGAGCAACTGGCTTACATCAAGAAGGGCGCGGCGGAGATTGTTAAAGAATCCGAGCTGCGCTCAAAACTGGAGCGCTCGCTCAAGTCCGGCAAGCCGCTGCGGGTGAAGGCGGGATTCGATCCGACCGCGCCCGATCTTCATCTGGGACACACCGTTCTGCTGCGCAAACTCAAGCATTTTCAGGATCTGGGACATACCGTCATCTTTCTGATCGGCGACTTCACCGGAATGATCGGCGATCCGACGGGGCGCTCGGCGACGCGTCCGCCACTGTCTCGCGAGCAGATTGCGGAGAACGCGGAGACTTATAAAGCGCAGGTGTTCAAGATTCTCGATGCTCAGAAGACCGTCGTCGATTTCAACAGTCGCTGGTTTTCCAAATTCACGGCCGAAGATTTCATTCGTCTGGCGGCGAAGTACACGATCTCGAAGATGCTGGAGCGCGAGGATTTTCATAAACGATTTCAGGAGGAGAAGCCAATCGCGATGCATGAATTGCTGTATCCGCTCGCCCAGGGCTATGACTCGGTGGCGCTCGAAGCGGATGTCGAATTGGGCGGCACCGACCAGAGATTCAATCTGCTGGTCGGACGCGAGATGCAGCGCGGCTACGGGCAGGAGTCTCAGGTCGTCCTGACGATGCCGATTCTGGAAGGGCTCGACGGCGTCAACAAGATGTCAAAGTCGCTCGGGAATGCGATCGGAATTCACGAGGCGCCGCTGGAAATGTACGGCAAAGTGATGTCGATCTCAGACGAGATGATGTGGCGGTACTATGAGCTGCTGACGGATATGCCGTCGGAGCAGATTGCTAAACTGAAGGACAATGCGGCGAGTGGGAAGGCCCATCCGATGGCGTTAAAGAAAGAATTGGCGCGGACGGTGGTCGCGGATTTCCATTCCTCGGACGCGGCGGCGAAGGCGGGCGAAGATTGGGCAAATCAGTTTCAGAAGGATGGGTTACCGGAGCACATTGAGGAAATATCCGTTGCCTTCAGCGAGGTCGCAGGCCGCGATGGTACCGGCGTGCGTTTGGCTAAACTTCTCGTCCAGACCGGGTTCGCCTCCTCTACGAGCGAGGCGGATCGCAAGGTCAAAGAAGGAGCGGTCAGCGTCGATGGAGCAAAGACAAGCTCTCCCATCGTGCCTCTTCAAGCCGGTAAAACCATGACCTTGCGCCTCGGGCGCAAGTTGAAGAGAGTCACACTAATCACGTAACGCGTGTCGGAAACAGGTTCTTCGCTTTGTCTCGATGACAACTCTTACCAAATTAGCCCGGCAGTCCTCCAAGAAAATGTCTAGGAACTCAGCTTGGTCAGTGTTCGCTTGTGCTAATCCGTAGCTTGCTCATAGGCTTGCGCTGCCTGCAGCAATACATCTTCACGCCAGGGAGCTGCGGCCAGTTGTAGCCCAATAGGAACGTTGTCGGATGTGAACCCGCACGGGATCGAGATTGCGGGAATTCCCCAGACATTGAACGGGCGCGTATTGCGCAACATAAGGAGTTCGGCAGGCCGCAGGTTGTCAGAGTGCGCCTTTAGATCGCCGACGCCTGGCGGCGGAATCGGAACGGTGGGCGTCAGCAGGACGTCGACTGCCTCGAAAACTCCGCGGATGAAATGCCGCGCAGCCTCCAGTTCTCGGCGGGCGCGCAACGCCGCCGCGGCTGACGTGTTCGCGGCGGACTTGATGCGCGACAGGGTCGCAGGCTGGTAAAGCTCGGGCGACTTGGCAACAAAGGCTTCGTGATAGGCGTAGGATTCGGCGCTCGAAAGTGTCCGGTCGGTTGAGACTTCAAGCACCATGTCGCGGACCTCGGCGTGGAGTTCGCGGAAAACCTGGATTGCCCTTTCGATGGCGGCAGCGACTTCGGCATGCACGTCCTCAAAGAAAAATGCCCGTGGCACTCCGACGCGCAACGTTTCCGGGAACTGGCCAAGGGAACCAACGAAATCCGGGACTGCCATGTCGACGCTGGCGGGATCGTCTGCATCGTATCCAGCCAGCACTTGCAGCAGCAGAGCCGCGTCATCGACGGAACTGGTAATCGGGCCGACGTGATCCAAAGACCACGAAAGAGGAATCACGCCACGGGCGCTGACGCGGCCATATGTCGGCTTGAGTCCTACCAAACCGCAATATGCAGCAGGCAGGCGTACAGAGCCGGCAGTGTCGCTGCCGATCGCGGCAAATCCTAAACCAGCAGCCACGCTCGCGGCGGAGCCTCCGGAGGAACCGCCGGCGATGCGGGTGGTGTCCCAGGGATTGCGCACTTCGCCGAAGAAACTGATCATCGAGCTGCCGCCGTAAGCGAACTCGTGCAAGTTCTGCTTGCCGAGAATGATAGCTCCCGCGGCGCGCAGCCGGCGAACTACTTCGGCGTCCTCGGTGGGAATGCGGTCTTTGAAGAGGGCGCTGGCGGCGGTCGTGCGGACCCCGGCCGTGTCAATAATGTCTTTCAATCCGATTGGAATTCCGTGGAGCGGGCCGCGATAGTTTCCGCGCTGGATTTCCTGTTCGGCGCTGCGGGCATCCTCCAAAGCGGATTCGGCAAGCACGGTGATGAAGGCATTCAACTCGGGATTGAGTTTTTCGATACGAAAAAGACATTCTTGCGTGAGTTCAACCGGGGAGATTGTTCGATCGCGTAGTTCGCGGCCTAGTTCTCGGATGGTGTGGGGCATCGCGTCCTGGTACGGCTGCTCTGAAGGCGCATTTCCCTTCGCGCAAATTTTACGTTACCGCAAAACTAGGGTGCGGGTCGCCGCGCATCGTGTTTCGCGAACAGCTTCACCACACCGTAAACAATGGGCCCGACCGCCAGGGCCCACGGTCCCCAACGCAGTGCAACTGGATCGCTGAAGTACAGGGCGATAACGGTCATCACCGTCGGCAACGCAATAACATAAACCAGACCTAGACCGCCGGCCGGAATACGAAAGGCTCGCGGCAGGTCGGGACGTTTCCGGCGCAGCCCCCACGCGGAAAGCACCGTCATCACGGTGGTGGCAGCGCGGCACCAAACGTAGATGCTAATCAGTTGACCAAGCGTCTGCAGCGCAAGCGATGCGTAGATGGCCGCCGAGATCAGGATCGCTATCCAGGGGGTTCCGTAGCGTGGATGCTTCGCGGTCAGGAACTTTGGCAGGTAGCCATCTTCGGCTAAAGCGAACGGCATGCGGGTCGTTGTGAGCACGGTGCTGTTCAACAGCGCCATGGTGCTGACCATAGCCGCGATTGTCATGAGGCTACCGAGCCAGGGGCCGCCGATTACCAGGGCGGCCGTCGAAAAGTAGCCGTCTTTCCAACTCTGCCAGTGATCGGCGGACGCAAGCGCCGCCAGAGTCGGCAGGAAATACGCGGCGATCGACAAGGGGACAACCAGCGCGAGCGCTCGCGGGTAAGTACGCTGCGGGTTCTCGACCTCCTCGGCGACCGTCGAGAGCTGTTCGTATCCCGAATAGAGCCATAGGCCCAGCGCAAGCCCGACGCCGAATACTTGTGAAAATGGACGGTCCGGCGGAACGAATGGTACGAACGGATTGTGATGCCACTTTGCGATTCCGAGCACGATCATTGCGATCACGGGAACGAAAATCAGGATTTCAAACGCAGTCGCAGCTTTCCCGACCATCTGAATGCCGCGGACATTGACCCACGTAATCAACGCGATCAGCGCGAACGAGACCAGCCAGTGTTTCCATCCGGTGATATGCGGGAAATAAACGGCCAGGTAGTCTGCGAACAGGACGGCATAGGATCCACCGAGAAGAAACGATGCCGACCAGTTCCACCATCCCGCGAGAAAGCCCCAGAAATCCCCGAACGCGGCGCGGCTCCATCGATAAAAACCACCTTCCACCGGCATGGCAGTAGTCAGTTCGGCTGAAACCAATGAAACGGGAATGCACCAGAAGAATGGAATGACTAACAAATAAAGCAAGGTCATGCCCGGACCGCTGGTGGTCACCATCGATTCCAGGCCGAAAGGGCCCCCAGTGGTGTAGGAAAACATTACGAAGACGAAATAGAAAAGGCTGGCTTTGCGGACACTGGATTTCGCCGGCGTGGACACACTGGCCATGAGAGGTCAGTGCTTCAGAGACTGCTCCAGCAGCCAGGGAACAAGATCTGGCTCAGCATAGGCCTGATCCCACGAATTATGTCCAACGCCCGGATACTCGGTGTATTTAAACTTTCCATTTGTAGTTTTGAGCGCCTCGGCCATGTGGCGGGATTCGCCCACTGGCACTGCCGGGTCGGCGTCTCCGTGGAACATCCAAACGGGTGTGTTGCCGATGCGGCGCGCGACCTCGCCGTAAGGATCGGTGAATTTGGGATCGTCCACCAGGGTCACGCGCAACTGCGGCCATTCTTTTTGCGGCCGGATGCCGCTGCAAATCGGGACGAGCGCTGCGAAGCGTCCAGGATTACGCGCGGCGATGTCCCATGTGGCGAATCCACCCATTGAAAGGCCGGTGAGATAGAGTCGATTGCGGTCACCGTGAAATTCCTTGATGGATGAATCCAGAGCCGCCAATGCTTGCGCCTGCATCTCAGGCTCGACCCAGACTTTTCCTTCTCCACACTGTGGCATCACAATGATAAAAGGGAATCGCACGCTGTGCAGGCGAATGGCATGAGCGATTCCGACATCGGTCTGAAGCAAGCCATCGGCGCCCCGTTCGCCCGCTCCATGGAGGAACAGAATGACGGGCCAGGGCTTCTTCTTTGAAAAATCGGCGGGAACGTACACCTGATAGTGGTAGCTGGTGCCGGAAACGGTAACGGTCCGATCAAGAAATCCGGTTTGCGTGCGGGCAAATGCCACCGGCGTGGCCGCGAGAATCATGCACAAGGAGAAGGACAAGCCCAGGACAGTTTGGCGTGGCATGGCAGGCTAGTGTACAGGAAAGTTAGTCACGCTAGCCCAATGAGGATGAGGAAGCGCCTTTCCATTTCTTGCAGAGTGTGGCCATGCTGTCGAGGGCGTCGTGCGTGTAGAGGGTAACAGCCTGCTGCACCACCTCTTCGGGCAGCTCGGGAGATTTTCCCACGAACTCCATGACCATGCGGACCCGGGTGTCTCCGCTAAGAGAACCGGCAAAGGTGACTTGCTGTTCGGCCGTAATGCCCAACCCGTGATTGAGCAGCGCAATATAACGCGGCGGATCATAGGCAGTGACAACTGCCGAGATGGTGGCTTTGACCGGCTTGCGCACGATATACCGGATGCGGCTGCCGACTTCCCAGGGATTGCCCTCAATCCACGAAGCTTCTTCGTAGAGTTCCCGGTGAAGCAGCCGTTCGAGATCACTGAACGCGCGAAACGCCACTTCCGCCGAGACGGGAACGACCACGGAATAGTCGGTCCGCGGCAGCATGTGCCCACCCCAAGTAAGTGGGCGGATTATGCGCCGATTCCGAGCGGAAGACAAGCGGGCAAACTGGCATGCTCCAAATCGAGCAATTTGCGCTTGATGTCGAGTCCGCCGCCATAACCGCAAAGCGAGCCGTCGGACGCAATTACGCGATGACACGGTACGACGATTGCAATGGGATTCCGATTGTTCGACATGCCCACGGCGCGAAAGGCCTGCGGATGTCCAATGGCATGGGCGATATCACGATAGCTGCAGGTTTGCCCGTACGGGATGTCGAGCAAGGCGTGCCAGCATTTCACTTGGAAAGTGGTACCCCTCAAATCGATCGGGAGCGAGAAAGTTTCGCGATGGCCACCAAAATATTCGTCGAGTTCGCGTCGCCACGGGGAGAGGGCCTCAAGCGACTCTTGCCAGGTTTGGCCGGCTCCTTCGGCGAGCTGGCCGCGGTCGAATTCGAGTTTGAGCAATCCGCGATCGGAGCGGGCGAGTAGCAACGGTCCGACGGGAGAATCGATGCGGGTATACTGAATCACTTCCGTCATTGTGAGGCCAGATTAGCATCTCGCTGGTCTTGAAATATCCACAAGGCGACATCTTGGCGGGTGAGGGCGCGCCCGTTCCACCCCACACACCCTAAACAAAAAGCCTCCCGTTTTCACGGGAGGCTGTTCGCTAAGGGCAAGTACCGTTGTTGTTACTTCGCAGGCTGCTGTTGGTCCGTGGTTGCGGGCGCAGGGGTGGTGGACGACGAAGCCAGCTGCTCCAGGTTGTTCTTCAGGAGGCTGATTTCGACGCGCCCACCGGAGACTCGCTTCTGCGGCTTGGTGTCGGTCGCGGCGGCTTGCACCGGGGCGTTGCCCATGCCGACGAGATAGATCCGGTAGACCGGAATCTCGTGGTTGAGTACCAGGTAGCGGACAACCGACTCGGCCATCTTCTGCGAGTTGCCGATGGCAGTCTGTCCGTGACCAGACGAGAAGCCCTGTACTTCGATGATGTAGCCGCGCTGGCTCTTCAGCGGAGTCGCCATCTGATCAAGAGCTTCCTTGGCGTTCTTGCTGAGGAGGGTCTGGCCGGGCTTGAAACGGATTTCAGTCTGGGTCGACGCCTGATACTGGTCGATGTTGGTGACAACCTGCTCGACCGTCGTCAGACGCGTATGAGCCTGCTGCGCGGTCTGCTGCGCTGCGGTCGCCCGATTGCCCGCATCGATCGCGTGCTGATCGGCTTCGTTGGCTTTGGCCGAAGCGAGCTGGATTCCCTGCTGCGCGCGGGCATCGGTGTCCTTGATGGCCTTGCTGTTGGAGGCGGTGAGTTCGTCCAGTTCGTTGATGCGATCGCGGATCGGAGCAGTCTGCCGCTGCACGTATTTCTTACGGGCAAAGGGGTTCAGCTTGCCCCAAAAACCTTCGTGCGTATCCGGCTGCAAAGCAGGTTTGCCGGACGCGTTGTCGGCCTTGGGAGCGGCTGCCTGGTCGGACGGCGCGCTCGTGGTCGCGGGCTGGGTCTGGGAGTTGGAACTCTGCTGCGCATATGCGGGGAGTGTCATGGCTCCAGCCAGCAGCAGCGCGGTGACGATGCGGTTATTCATGTTGAACTTCCTCCAAGTGGAGTGCGATCACTCCGGACGCCTTGCGGCGCTTTAAGTTGCGTCCTTTTAAACCTACGAACCTTGATGGATCTCAGAGGGCATCGAAGACGCGTTGGATGCCTCAGAAGCGGCCCTACCACCGGCCCCGCATCCCTAAGAACAGGTATCGTGCCAAATGGTCGGATCAGGGTAGGACTACAAATGCTTTAGTTTCAGTTACATTGTACTCCGCTGCGTCTCTTCACTGTCGGGGAACACTGGCTCGGCGGTAATTTTGGCGACAATTGATATAAAAACTGCAGTTCGGTTCAGCCGAAGGGGACGAATACGAAACTCGTTGCCACCCGCTGACCATCACTGGATGCATCCTCCGCTGAGTGCGGCTCATCCAGTGAGCATGCGTCGCCTCATACCCATCCTTCTACCTTTGCTACTCGCAGCCTGCACCCATGCGGAAAAGAACGGTTCAGAACTCGGCCGCCTGAAACTGCCTGATGGGTTTCAGATAGCGGTGTTCGCCGAGGCGGATTCAGCTCGCATGATGGTGTTCAGCCCGGGCGGCGTTCTGCTCGTGAGCGAACCCGAGGAGGGCAAGGTCGTTGCTCTTCCAGATCCAAAACATACTGGCAAGGCGGAGCGATCGGTGGCGGTAGTTGAGAACCTCACTGAACCGCACGGGATCGGTTTTTATCACGGGAAGCTGTACGTTGCCGAGCGAGACAGGGTGCGCAGTTACGATTGGGATGAGACTAACCTGCGCGCGTCGAACCCGAAATTGCTGGCCGATCTGCCGGGACGCGGAGGGCATTCGACGCGCACGCTGCTGTTTCATAAAGCCAAGATGTACATTTCGGCAGGGTCAAGCTGTAACGTGTGTGTCGAGAAAGATCCTCGCCGTGCAGCCGTTATGGAGTTCAATCCTGATGGCAGCGGGATGAAGATTTTCGCGAAGGGACTGCGCAATGCCGTGGGGATGGCCGTAAATCCCAAGACGGATACCGTATGGGTCACAAACAATGGACGTGACCGACTGGGGGATGATCTGCCACCGGAAATAATCGCCGACCTGGGACAAAACGGCGGTGACTTTGGCTGGCCATATTGTTACGGCGATCGTATCCCGGATACCACGTTCAACAACACTACCGCCGATCGCTGCAAAGATGTGATCCTACCTAAAGTTCAAATGCAGGCGCACTCCGCGCCGCTGGGGCTGGAATTCTACGAGGGAACGGTCTTCCCGGCGGAATATCGCAACAACATCTTTGTCGCCTTACATGGGTCATGGAATCGCAGCGTTCCCACGGGCGACAAGGTCGTCCGAGTAAAGCTCAACGATAAAGGACAGCCCGTAGGTGGCGCGCAGGATTTCATTACAGGATGGCAGGACGAGAGAGGTCGGCGGAATGGGCGCGTGGCAGGGATTGTGTCCGGCCCGGATGGATCGATGTATGTGAGCGACGATCAGGCGGGATTGATTTACAGGGTAACCTTCGGAAAGTAAGCGGGTGCCGGGCAGTCAGCGGTTCGGATTCTTACGACCCAAAACCGACAAAGACGACTGGCAAAAGTGCCCTTCCCCCGGTTTAGTCGCAGTACTTCTCGTATTGCTGATAGATAAACGGGTCGGTCATGCCGGCAATGTAGTCGCAGATAATGCGCGGCAGCGGCTCGTGGGCTGATTTCTCGCGGTATGTACGGGGGAGATCGTCGGGCTCTTCCATCCAGTGGGCGAAAAGTTCTCCGATGATGCGCTCGGCGTCATCTTTTTCTCCTTCCAGAGCAGGGCTGAAATAGAGATTTTCGTAGAGGAAATTCTTGAGCTGGCGGCGCTCTTCTTCGACGGATGGACTAAATGCAGCCAGGCGTTCGGGATGGCATCGGATTTCGTCCAACGATCGCAGACCGGCCTTTTCCACGCGGTGACGGGTATTTGAGATCAGGTCGCCGACCAGGATATCGAAGACGCGCTTCAGGGCTTCATTGAACAGAAGCTTTTCAGCCGCCGTAGGGAACAGAGCTTGCGCTTCCCGGTAGCAGAGATCGAATATCTCGACGCCGCTCACGATTTGCTCCACCGTTAACAGCCGGGCTTCATAGCCGTCGTCAAGATCGCCGGTGTTGTAGCCGATCTCGTCAGTGAGATCGATCAATTGGGCTTCGAGCGGCGGCCGCTGGTCCAGAAGATACTCGGCGAGTTCCGGATGATCCTCAGGCTTGTAGTCGTGGGAGTGCTTGATGATTCCCTCCCGGACTTCGAAAGTCAGATTCAGTCCGCGGAAGGCGGCATATTGCACCTCGAAGTCTTCCACGATGCGGAGGGCGTGCAGGTTATGGTCGAATGAGAGTCCGTGTTTCCGCATGGCGGCGTCGAGGGCTTTTTCTCCGGCGTGGCCGAAGGGAGGGTGCCCGATGTCATGCACCAGGGCCAGCGCCTCGGCGAGGTCGTCGTTGAGGCCGAGTTGAGCGGCGATGGTACGCGAAATCTGCGTGACTTCGATGGTGTGAGTAAGACGGTTCCGGAAATGGTCGGAGTAGCGGCGCGTGAAAACCTGGGTCTTCGCTTCCAGGCGTCGGAAGGCGCGAGCATGGACGATGCGGTCACGCAGGAGTCTTCTACGTGGACGGCATAGTCGGCGAGCTTTGAGTCTCTAGCCAGGACGGGTACCCAGGTGCCAGTTTACTGCTTGAGTTCGGGATTAAACGAGTACACACCCAGAGTGACTTAAGAGGGGGGTCACTGCGCGAATGATGCGATTTGCGACCGCAGACTCCATGGAACAGAGCCACCCCCGCTAATCCTGTGTGTGAGGGCCGCGGTTGAGTCGGTGTCTTACTGCTTTTCTTCCTTCGCCAGCTTTACCTTCGCGGAATCCAGTTTCTTCTGCACGCGCGCAATGTCGGTCTGATCAACTTCGGCGGCGATAGTCCGATTCCATTCGACCAGAGCGCGCTCCCAGTGGGTTGCAGCCAGCTTTAGGCGGCCGGTTTTCTGGTAGAGGTCGCCGAGATGATCGTGCACGGTGGGATCGGTATTGATCTTCTGCGCAGCTTTGACCAGGCTTTCTTCCGCCATTTCGTACTTCCCGAGACGGTAGTAGGCCCAGCCGATGGAGTCGAGATAAGCGCCGTTGGTCGGATCAATGTCAACGGCGCGCTTGATGTATCCCAGAGCTTCGTCAAGCTTGCTGTTCTGGTCGGCCAGCATGTATCCGAGATAGTTTAGGGCCTGGGCATGCTGCGGGTCGCTGGCGATTACTTTCTTGAACTGTACTTCGGCCTCGGCAAAACGCTTCTGGCGCTCGAAAGTGGAGCCCCGCAGAAACCAGATGTACTCTTTGTCATCCTGCTTGATGGAAAGCTTTTCCGCCTTGTCGAGATCCTGTTCGGCGTCGTTGTAGCGCTTGAGTCGCGTGTTCATTTGCGCGAGCGTGATGTAGACGCCGCGATCCTGGGCATCGCCTTTCAGCATCGCCTGCACATCTTTGAGCGCCGGATCAGGGTTGCCCATGTCGGCCTGCTGCGCGGCCAAGACCATCTTCAGGTCGCGGCTGTTGGGCAGCTTCTGGACGGCTTACTTGGCGGCTTCGGTCGCCTTCTGCCACTCCTTGGCCTCTCGCCAGGTATCGATAATCTGCTGGTAGCCGCGTTCGATGTTGTCATCACCGCCGAGGGCGATCACCTGGCGGAAGGCATCGATGGCGGCCTGGTTGTTTCCTTGGTCGCGATAAATCGTCCCCAGCCGCTCAAGGAAAACTGCGCGATTGGTCTTCTCACCTGCGGTGTAGGTGGCCGGATCGGCCTTCTCGGATTTCTTCAGCAGGTCTTTCATGACCTGCGCAGCCTCGTCGAACCGCCCCTCGGCCTGGTAAATAGCTGAGATGTTGTAGGGGACTTCAATCGAGTCCTGCACCATCGTCTCAGCCTTTTTCAGGTTGTCGAGCGCGGTGTCGTACTTCCCTTGCTTGCGGTAAATCTCGGCGATCCGGACGTAGGTCTGCGCATCTTCGGGATTCGCATCGGCGATAACTTTGTATTGCTCGAGCGCCGCATCGGTCTGGCCGTCGTTAAACAGATTCTGCGCGAGGCCGCGGATGGCATCGAGGTTGTCGCGATCCAGCTCGATGGCGTGGCGATATGATTCGATCGCGTTCTTATATTGCTTTTGCTGCTCGTAGGTGTAGCCGAGCGCGGAGTAAAGCTTCGCCGACCGCGCAGCATCGGGCACTGCACTCAATACTTGGGCGGCGCGCGTGGTGTCTCCAAGCTCGTTGTAGAGATACGCCAGCGTCGTCACGGCCTCTTCGGATCCGGGCTGAAGTTTGATCGCAATCTTAAATTCGGTTTCCGCCTTTTGCATATCGTTGTTCAGACGGTACAGGCGGCCGAGAAGCAGATGATCGTCCATGCTGTCGGGCTGAAGCTTAACGATCTGCTCGTATTGCTCAATGGCGAGTTTCAGGACACTTTGCGATCCGTTGCCGGACTGCATATCGCCGAGCGAGCGCAGGTAAATGCGCCCGAGCAGGCGGCGGGCCTCGAGATTGTTAACGTCGCGTTTGAGAATGTCCTGGGCTTCGACAACCGCGTCGCGAATGCGTCCGGTGCGGGCGTAAAGCTCAGCCAGGCCGGACGTCAGGTACTCCGACGTAGGATCGGCGTCGATCGCGGCACGATATTCCTCGATGGCCTTGTTGGCCAGTTCGCTGCGTCCGTAGGTCGCCACTTGCTCCTCGTACATGTGCGCAAGGGCGAAATGGTAGTAGGCGGCGGCACGGTCGGGTGCCTTACGGGCGGCGGGGGCGGGGTCTGCCGGTTTTGCGGCCTTGTCCTGAGCGAGAAGTAAAGAGCCGTTGAGGGCGAGCAGAGTGCAGAGCAAGAGCAGTTTTTTCATTAAATATCCTAAGATTGCAGCCTTACACCCTTTGGATGCCGGTCCACAACGTTTGGTCTTTCTATTCTACCCTCGGCTGGCGTTCTGGCGCGTCAGAAGCCGGGTTGTGATCGAAAGACGGAAGTACAGGGGCTTTGGGACACTTGGCTGTGCGCGTATGTGTTGTAGAGACGGGGCTTGCCCCCGTCTTGCACCTCCCAAACCATTCTGCTCCCAACGGAGACGCGGCAAGCTGCGTTCTACAGTTGACCCGATCTAATGGCGGAAGTGGCGGACTCCGGTAAAAATCATAGCCACGCCGAGCCGGTCGGCGGCTTCGATGACCTCCTGGTCGCGCACCGAGCCTCCGGGCTGAATGATGGCAGTGGCGCCGGCTTTGGCAATTTCTTCGACACCGTCGGGAAATGGGAAAAAAGCGTCGGAAGCGGCGACGGTTCCTTTCAGCGGCAATTGCGCTTTCATGGCGCCGACTTTGCAGGCATCGACGCGGCTCATTTGTCCCGCGCCGACGCCGACGGTTTGGCCATCGCGGGCGTAAAGAATCGCATTCGACTTCACATGCTTGCAGACCTTCCAGGCAAATAGCAGAGCGCGCTTTTCTTCGGGCGTAGGTGGACGTTTCGTCACAACTTTTAGTTCCGCATCGCTCAAGCGATGAAGATCAGCATCCTGCACGAGCATTCCACCGGAAATATTTTTCAGGACCCAATTCTGCCGGCTGGCAGGGACCTCGACGAGGCGAAGATTTTTCTTGCTGGCGAAAATCTCCTTGGCCGCGCTGTCGAATGCGGGAGCGGCGATGACTTCCAGAAAAAGCTTCGACATTTCCGCGGCGGCGGCAGCATCAACCGGGCGGTTCACGCCGATCACTCCTCCGAAGGCCGAGACCGGGTCACATTCGAGAGCGCGTACATAAGCTTCGGCAAGAATTTTGCCGGTTGCCACGCCACATGGGTTGGTGTGCTTGATGATGGCGCATACCGTCTCATCGAAATCCTGCGCGAGATCCCATGCCGCTTGCAGGTCGACGATGTTGTTGTAGGAGAGTTCCTTGCCTTGCAGTTGGCGCGCATTGGCGACGCCCACGCCGGAGCCGTCGGAATACATCGCGGCCTTCTGGTGCGGGTTCTCTCCGTAGCGCAGGTCCATCGTTTTCTGAAACGACATACGTAGCGTTTTCGGAAAGACCTCAGCGGCGTGCAGTTCAAAGTGGCCGTTAACGCCGACCCGCTCGAGAGTGGACGCGATGGCGGAATCGTAGGCGGCGGTAGTGGCAAAGGCTTTCTGAGCGAGACGCCACTTTGTTTCGGACGAAAGCGCCCCAGCATTGCGAGCCATTTCGTCCGCGATCGATTCGTAGTCGGCTGGAGCAGTCACGACCGCTACGTCCTGAAAATTCTTCGCGGCGGAGCGGATCATCGAGGGGCCGCCGATGTCGATATTTTCGATCAGTTCTTCGAAGTGGACTCCAGGCTTGGCGGCGGTCTTTTCGAAGGCGTAGAGATTCACCACCACCATATCGATCGCGGGAATGTCGTGTTCGGCTACGGCAGAGCGATGAGCTGAATCCTGACGGCGGTGCAGAATGCCGCCGTGAACCTTGGGATGCAGCGTCTTGACGCGGCCGTCCAACATTTCGGGGAAGCCGGTGAGTTCGGAAATATCTTTCACGGCAATGCCGGAGTCGCGGAGAAGCTTAGCGGTGCCGCCTGTCGAGACGAGTTCGACGCCCATGCCGGCCAATTTGCGGGCAAAGTCTGTGAGTCCGGATTTGTCGGTGACGCTCAGGATGGCACGCTGGATTTTGGACATTAGGGCCTCGGGAGGTTAAGAGAAATTTTAACAGTTTGTGGAAGAGTTCTCAGTTCTCAGCTTACCAAGACAGGGATAGGGAAAAGATAGCGCGGTTCTCGATAGAAAAAATTTACTGAGAACTGAGAATGGGAACCACGAACTGATTTCTAGGTTTTTGCTTTGGCCTTTAATTTGACCTGTCCGCCCTGAGTTTCGACGGAATAGACGACAGTCTCGCACTTGTGTTGTTTGCGGATTTCGGCGGTCTTCTTCTTGACGAAGGCAGCAAAAGAATCAAGGCTGCCGGAAACCTTTTCTCCCGACTTCTGCTTGGCCTCAGTAAGCGCCTTGTAGAGGGACTCCACTTTTGAATGCTCGGCTTGCGCGTCCGACCATTGCACCGAAAACGGCTTGCTTTCCGCTGCGGCATCATGATGTTGGCCGATGCCATAAGCGTGATGATGTTTGGTTTCGTGTTCCTTGGTGGGCCGGACGCCTTGCACCGAAAGTATGGCATCCTGCGGGCGGCGGTAGCCCTCCTCACGGATCCGCATTTTCTTACGCCAGAGATCGCTCTGGATCGCATAGCGTTGGGCCATTTCGTTGTAGCGGTAACGCTGGGAAAAGCTCATGCGGCCGCTGTCGCTGAATTTGCGAATGAGGTTCGTCACCTTCCACTCTACGTCGGAGGGAGGCCGCTTTGCCGGATTGTTGAAAAAAATCTCGTACTCGATCTTCAAACGGCGGAGCTGCTGATCGAGGAGATTCAGTTCCTCATCAATGGTCACGGATAGACCCGACCACAGAATAGACCGGAACACGAGGCGAGACGAGGTTCCCGGCGGACACGCCGGGCATGGTACGAAAGTCACTCCTGGCTGCACATAGCAGTCAGCAAAAATACCTTTGTTTCGGCTGACAGCTGAACGCTGAAAGCTGACAACTACTTGGAGGCGCTGGCGGCCATTTTCTTGACCATGGCCAGGACCAGCTTGCGGTCGCTGTCGTTCAGGCTGACGGAATAGCGGCGGATCTGGCTCAGGAAGCGGACTTCGTCGTCGGACAGCTGAGGCAGGCCCTTGTGCCCGTTGGAATTGCCTTCCGCAAAAAATTGCGACAGGGCGAGCTCCATGGCGCCCGCGATTTTTGCGAGCGTGTCGAGCGACGGAATCGTGTGGCCGTTTTCCACCCGCGATAAATAGCAGCGCAAAAGCCCGGTGCGCTTTTCAATGTCGCCCTGCGACATGCCTTTTTGAAGGCGGTAGTTTCGGATGGTTTCGCCGATGTTCATAGGTGCGTGCCTGATTTAGCCACGCCAAAGATTGCTGAATAGTAAACAGAGTAACTGCGTCTGGCAAGTAGAAATTCCTGCCCACAAAATGCTGCATGTCTTTATGGGCTTGCGTTATCCACAGAGCTGCGCTATGGGAGCTTACACACTTCGTTTCTTACTTCTTCAAAGTGCCCGACAAAAAATCGAGAGTACGTTTCCATGCATCTGCAGCGTCATCGGCACGGTAGCCCTGTTTGTTGTTGGGATTTTCAAAGGCATGACCCGCGTCCGGATAAATCTTGATGTCGACTTTCTTGCCGAGTTTCTCGAGCGTCTCGCCGAACTTCTTGACGTCCCCCGGAGGAATACCCTGGTCCTGCCCGCCGAAATTTCCAAGGATCGGAGCGTTAATTTTCTTCAAATCCGCGGTATCGGTAGCGAGATGGCCGTAGTTGATGACGTCGGCGGCAAGCGTTGGCTCGAGCAATGCAACATCGAGCGAGTATCCGCCGCCCATACACCACCCCACCGAACCGATGCGATCCTTCTTCACATTGGGCTGCACCGCGAGATAGTCGAACGCGGCTCCCAAGTCGCGCTTGGCGCGGTCCTCAGGCACACCTCGCATCAACTGGTGCGCCATGTCAGGATTGTCGGCAACTTTGCCGCGATAAAGATCGACGGCGAGCGCAACATAGCCCTGGTCGGCGAACTTGGAGGCCTGTTCTTTCACCCAGTCATTCAGTCCCCACCATTCGTGGATCACGATGAGCGCCGGGAATGGTCCTTTACCCGGAGGCGTGTACAGCATCCCGTTGACGGTTTCGTCGCCCGATTTATAGGAGACGGATTTGCCGTCGGCGGCGAAAGCAGTGAAGGAAAGGGTAAAAATCAACCCGAGGAGGAGTGGTTTCATGGGAGTCGCTCCGAAGTTTTCAACCATGTTAGCAGGACCCCGAGCAGGTGTGCTGTGCTAGACACCAGGTCCTTCGCAGCGCGAAGGAAAGTACTGGTCAGCAGCCTAACCGTAAGCTAATTGTGCTTGATAAACTTGCCATTCATCTGGCCGGTTAGCGAGTTGTAGAGCGTCTCGAGAAATGCGTCTTCAGAAATAAAATCTCCGGAGTATTTCTTCCAGGGATCGAGAATTTTCTTTTCTTTCATCTGCGCCAGGGTCATCTTCTTTTCCAATCCATCGGCCACAACGGCGCGTGTGTCTTTCAGCATCTTTACGTAGGCTCGGACGTCATCCAGATTGGACACCGGACCGTGGCCGGGAATGACTTTCACATCAGCCGGAAGCTGTGCTACCGCTTTCTCGACGCCGTCGATCATGCCGTCGATGCTGCCCCCGCCGTCCACATCGATAAACGGAAATCCGTAAGTGACGAAATCATCGCCCATGTGCACGACGTTTGACTTGGGAAAATAAATTACGGAATCGCCATCGGTGTGCCCGGCGGGAAAATGCAGGGCGCGAATGTCTTCTCCGTTGAGGTGCACGGTTACGTCGTGGTCAAAGGTGATGATCGGAAGCACTCCGGCGGCGGCCGGTTTGTGCTCGAAGTGAACGGACCCGCCATTGCCCGCCGCGCCGCCTTCCGCAAGACGCTTACGGACATTATCGTGCGCGATGATCGGCGCTTGTTTCTGAAAGAACTCGTTCCCGCCGGTGTGATCTTCGTGGTAATGCGTATTGATCACGAAGCGCACGGGCCGATCGGTGATGCCCTTCAGAGCTGCCTGAATCTTATCGGCTAGCGGCGCGTACTGGTCATCTACGACGACGATGCCATCGTCACCAACCGAAGCGCCAATGTTGCCGCCCGCCCCCTGCAGCATGTAGACCGTTCCGGCGACCTTCGTGACTTTGATTTCAACTTTGCTGAAGTCTTTGTCCTGGGCAAGACAGAAGCTACCGCTGAGAATCGCAAGCATTGCAATGCGACGCGTGATGCGCATCAAGGATCACCTCGAAGGAGAAGCGGAAATTGTAAATCAGGTTTTAGTTCCTCGGTGTCAATCGTAAGTCTCGGCGGCGATCGCAGCGGGCAGAAAGCCTGGCCCAATGGCTCAGCGGAGACCCGGCATGCCATGTCAATCAAGAGATTTTCCTAAGACCTGCGACCTGCGACCTGGTCTTACGGTGTTCCTTCATACAAAGGCCACAGCCGATCCGGCGTTACTCGGTAAATGACGAAACTGGTGCCGGCGTCGGTGGTGCGTCGGAACAGCAATTCGCCGCGGCCGTCGCCGTCAGCGTCGATGGCGTCGATGAATTCCATCCGAGCGGAGACGTCGAGATGAAGGTCGTCAGAGCGGACGAAGAAAATCCGGCGTAACACTCCTTCCAGGGTTGCCCGCGCCACCATCGTGATCCCTTCGCCTTCGCCAGCCGTCGCCGAAGCCGCGGACGGATGTGGTCGTATCTTCGCCGAGAAGACGAGGACTGCATCGTTGGAGTTGGACAGGTCGAAGATATTCAGCTTCACGTCGTCGAAGGCCGGCGCGGGTGGCTTCGCGGCGCCTGCGCCTTTTCGTGGACGCGCAGACAGATTTCCCTGCATGGCCGCGATCGATCGCGTGTATTCAGCGGCAGCCAGTTCCAGCACCTTGGCGCGATAACCCGCTTCGTCTCCGGGGCGGAGATAGAAGTTGTAAGCACGCGGCTCCGGACCGGCGGCATCGGAAATTGCGGGGATTATTTGCACCGAACCTGGAGAGGCCTTAAGGTCCTTGGGTGACTTTGCCGGAGTCTCCTCCTCATCGAAATTCTTGACAAGTTCGCGGCGAGCTGCCGGATCGGGCTTGCCCCGGCGCAGAATCGGCCGGTTTGGATCTTCGATTGGCGGTGCAGGCTCCTCGATTTTTGCGGATTCCTGCGGCTTGGGCGCAGAAGCAGGAGATTTTTCCGCGGCGGGCGCTGACGCTGGCGGAGTTGACTTGTCGCCGGTCGGCGGGTCGACGGCCTTCGGGTCGCCGCGGTGCAACCGGGGCGGCGCATCTTTGTCTTCGATATTGGGCGTTTCGTACTTCTTGCCTTTTTCGGGCGCCTTGGTTCCGGCGGGAAGCCAAGTGCCTTCGGCCATCCAGACATGGCTGGCCTGCCCCGGCTGAGTGATGGTGAAGATGCCTTGCGAAACACCTGCGCGGAAGCCTTCATAAACAATTCCGAAGTCGAGCGCCATCGGAACGGGGGCGCCTTTGTAGGAGCCGGCGTCAAAGAACTTGCCGTCCACCGAAATCGCGACGGGAATCAGATGAGCTTTGCCATTCGGAAAAAGCTGGATCAGTCCGATGGCGCGCGGTCCTTTCGACGTGGCGGGTTTGCGGCCATATTGCGTGACCGTGCCTTGCGCCATCCCCTGAATCGACATGAGCAGCGTGACGGCGGCCAGCGTGGTGCGATATAACCAAGTGCGGCGAGGAAAAGATCCCATGGACGTCAATGATAAAGCCCCCGACTTCAGTACGACGGACGAGAACGGCAAAGAAGTTGCCTTGAAGGATTTTCGGGGCAAGACAGTGGTGCTGTTTTTCTATCCCAAAGCCGACACTCCTGGTTGAACGAAAGAAGCGTCCGGGTTCCGTGACGCATACAGCCAGATCAAGAGGACGGGAGCAGTATTGCTCGGGATTTCCGGAGATACTTCCGCCAAACAGAAAAAGTTTCAGGACAAGTATCAACTGCCATATTCGCTGCTGGCTGACCCCGAAAAGAAGGTCGCCCGCGCCTTCGGCGTGATCAAAGACAAATCGATGTACGGGAAGATCTTCAAAGGCATCTCCCGGATGACATTCGTCATAGCGCCGGACGGCAAGATCAAGCACATCTTCGACAACGTGAAAGCGGCCGGACACGCAGTCGAAGTGCTGGAGTACTTGAAGAACGAGGTCAAAGGGTAGCGGTCAAATGGTCCGGTGAAAACCAGGATTTTCCCTGTGACCTGTGACCACTGACCCGTGACCAATGACCTCTGACCTTCCTTACTTGTGCGCTGCCACGCTGTTGATCCTGAACGTAATAGCATGTTCTGCCGGGATCACGGCTTCCTGCTTGCCGGTTGCCGCTGCTACGCCGGTTCCGGCGCCCGCGCCAACGACGGTGCCGATCGCAGCACCTTTTCCTCCACCTGCGACTGCGCCGATCAGAGCACCAGCTGCCGCGCCCCCGCCGATCTTGGTCACATTGCTTTTAGCGTGACTCTTGCCAACCGCACGATAAGCGCTGCTCGAAACCGCTAGCGAGTGGCCGTTAGTTCGAATGGACGTCAGCCGAAGCGACAACTGTCCGGGAGCATGCAGACGTCCGCTGGACTTCGCCTGCGTCACCTTGCCGTGCACTTGGCTACCTGCGGGAGCAATGGTTTTTCCTCCGACAACCAGGTTTCTTGTAAGTGATCCCTCGAACGGCTGGCCGGCCTGAGCAGTACCGGAGTTGATCGCCGAACTGATGCGGATGGTCACGGGAGTTCCCGCCGGAATGTTCTGGGCTACGGCGAATGCCGTCGCCAGCAATAGAGCTGTAATCGATAGAATTCTGCGCAGCATGACACGCCCCTTTTGCCATCGCAAGCCGCCGGCCCGAGTGTTCGAACCGTGTGGCCTATCTGCGATTGACTCTACAATTGTAGGCAACGATTTTCGTTGCTCCGAGTGACGGAGGTGCATGATCTCGATTGGTCGAGTGGTCTGGTTGAAAGAGGAGTTTTTCGATCGTGATCCGCGTCGTGTCGCGAGGGCGCTGCTGGGAAAGCTGCTGATCCGCAAGACGCCGCGCGGTGTGCTGGCCGGACGGATTGTCGAAACCGAAGCGTATCTCGGAGACGAAGACGAAGCGGCTCATTCCTTCGCCGGAAAGACTGCTCGCAATGCGGTTTTGTTTGGGCCTCCAGGAAGGGCGTACGTCTATTTCATCTACGGCAATCACTATTGTTTGAACGTCTCCTGTTTGCCGGACGGCGTTGCCGGAGGCGTACTGTTTCGCGCCTTGGAGCCGATCGCTGGAATTGAGGAAATGGCCGCCGCGCGGGATGTCGAAGTGAGAAACCCGGGGGATCTCAGGAAAATTTCTTCGGGCCCAGGCAGGATGGCGGAAGCCCTTGGCGTCACGCGAGAACGCGACAATGAAAAAAGCTTCGTCAGCACGAAGTCGGATCTGCGAATCGGCGATGACGGGTATCGGGTACGAGGAGTGCTGGTCACTCCCAGGATTGGGATTGTGAAATCGGCGGCTATGCCATTGCGGTTCCTGCTGGCGGGAAACCGATTTGTATCGGGACCAAGGATCTAAACCGAGACCTCCGCTATAGACTCACACTCTCACTCCGCGTATCGTTTCACTTCAGTTCTGCTCATTTCAGTTCCGGCCCAGGAGAATTCATGCGACGGTTGATCCGCGCCACTGTAATCATTTCTCTACTTTCTGCCTTAAGTTTTGGTCAGGCGAACAATCTCAATGCCCTCAAAAAACAGGCGCTCGAAAAAGTCGACGCGCGGCAACAACTTGTGCAGCAGATGGTGGACCAGATTTTCAGCTACGCCGAACTGGGGTTCCAGGAGGTCGAGACATCAAAATATGTGACCGGCATCCTCGAGAAGAACGGTTTTAAAGTGGAACGAGGAGTTGCCGGGATTCCCACGGCATGGGCGGCGACCTATGGGTCCGGCAAGCCGGTGATTGGCTTGATCACCGACATCGATTGCATTCCGCGCGCATCGCAGAAGCCGGGCGTGGCTTACCACGAACCGATGATTGACGGCGCTCCGGGGCACGGCGAGGGTCACAACTCCGGAATGGCCGTGAATGTAACGGCCGCGCTGGTGCTCAAAGACTTGATGCAGGAACATAAACTTAGCGGCACGCTCAAAATTTTCCCCGGAGTCGCGGAAGAACTGGTGGCGACCAAAGCATTCCTGATCCGCGCAGGCTTGTTCAAGGATGTGGACGTCGTTCTCGGAGTGCATGTAGCTGACGAGTTCGCTACCGGCTACGGACAAACCTTCGCTCCGCAGGGACTGGTCTCTGTGCAGTACTTTTTTCACGGGAAGGCGGCGCATGCCGCGGGCGCGCCCTGGGATGGACGAAGTGCGCTCGACGCAGTCGAGTTGATGGACACCGGCTGGAATTTCCGGCGCGAGCACATGCGGCTGCAACAGAGATCGCACTACGTAATCATTAACGGCGGCGATCAGCCGAACGTTGTTCCTTCGGAAGCCGGCGTCTGGTACTACTTCCGCGAGCTGGATTACCCCCACATTCTGGACTCCTACAAGCTCGGGGACACCATGGCGCAGGCGGCAGCCATGATGACCGGCACCACATTCACCAAAAAACTTGTCGGGTCTGCCTGGCCGCCTCACTTCAACAAAGTGATTGCAGAGGTGCAGCAGAAGAATATTGAAGCTGTCGGCATGCCGAAATGGGACGGTTGAAAGAGAAGGTCGAGGGATTGAAGCCTCCAACCCCCGAAACCGAGCAGGGCGGATCGGATGACGTTGGCGATATCTCCTGGGTCGTGCCCATGGTGTACTTGAGATATCCCGCAAACATTCCGCATACTCCCGGCCATAGCTGGGCGGATGCGGTGGCCATGGCGACTCCGTTGGCTCACAAAGGTTCGACGGCAGGAGCGAAGGTGCAGGCGCTCACAGCTCTCGATTTGATGCTGTCGCCCGATACGATACGCGATGCGTGGACCTACTACAAAGACGTGCAGACGAAAGAGATGAAGTACACGCCGCTGATTGCGGCCGATGATCAGCCCGCCATTGAAATGAACAAGGAAAAGATGGAAAAGTTCCGTCCGGAAATGCGGAAGTACTACTACGATTCATCGAAGTACAAGACCTATCTGGAACAGCTCGGGATTCAGTACCCCACCGTGAAGAAATAGCGGTAGCAGAGCGCGACAGCGGAGTCACTTCCTAGGGGTGAGAATCAGGTTGTCGATCAGGCGCGTGGTGCCGACGTAGGCCGCGACCGCTGCCAGCGCGGGGTGCTCGAGTTGCTGGACAGGATCGAGAGTATCGGGATCCACGATCTCAAAATAATCGAGGCGTACCCGAGGTTCTTGCGCGATAACTTCGGCTGCGGAAGCGATCAGTGTTCCAACGCTCTTCTCCCCGGCACGAAATTCGTCTTCCACTCGCATTAACGACCGATGGAGCACAAGGGCGGACTGGCGCTCGTCATGATTCAAGTAGGCGTTGCGAGAACTCATCGCCAGACCGTCAGGCTCGCGGACGATCGGGCAGATAACAATCTCCACAGGGAAATTAAGATCGCGTACCATGCGGCGGATGACCGCCGCCTGAGCAGCATCTTTTTGTCCGAAGAAAGCCACGTCTGGCTCGATGATGTGAAACAGCTTTGAGACGATCGTCATCACTCCGCGAAAGTGGCCCGGACGCGACCGCCCGTCAAGCTTCTCGCTCAGACCTTCGACGTTCACCCTTGTAAGTTCTCCCGCTGGATACATTTCTTCGACAGAAGGCGCAAATAGAATCGCAACGCCTTCTTTCTCCAGAAGGTCGCGGTCTCGTTCGAACGGCCTGGGATATCTGGCGAGATCTTCGGTAGGGCCGAATTGAGTAGGGTTCACGAAGAGAGAAACGACGACCGTATTGCACTGCGCCTTGGCCGCGCGAACCAGCGAGAGATGGCCCTCATGCAGCGCTCCCATGGTGGGTACGAAACCAACGCGTCCGCCGCGCATGTGGTCTCCCTCGCGCGTTCTGCGGACTTCGGCAATCGTGGAAAGGATCTTCACAGACTCAGCATCGTGATCACGGAGCTGCGTAAGGCCGAACCTGCAGCGCTTTCAGAGTTCCCATCAGCAGCCCGCGGTTTTCCCGCAATCGCGTCTTGGTTTGCTCAGTTGCGCCAGGCGGCGTTGCCTGACTGACTAAGACAACGCGCCCATACGGCCACGCCGATTCCGGAAGGGAAACGAGTTCCGCCGGGATTTGTTCCAGCGTCAGAATGTGAACCTCGCGATTCTCAAGATCGACCAGCCCAATTCCATCCTCCCGGACGACCAGTTGAGGGTTCTTCCATCCCGCCAGTTCGTCCATCTTCGGGTACTTCGATGGATCGGCCTCCGGAATACGTTCGAGGCCGGTTTCCTGGGGCGCTTCCTGGGCAGGTTGCGGAGCTGGGGCTTCGGGCTTAGTACATGCCGCTAAAGTTCCCAGCAGGATTAGAGCGATGACCGTGCGCAAGGGGATTTGTCTCCTGCCCGTATTATCGCTGCATCGCCCGCTTGCGTTGAAGTACCGTTTCGAGCGCCACCTGCGTGTCCTTGGGCAGATGATAAGACTCCGCGTCGGAGGGAAACTGGCCGCGCGCTACGTCGGACTTGAAAGCTTCGACCGCCTGCGAGATCAGCGCGGACGCGTCTCCATATCGCCGGACGAACTTGGCGGGTGGATTAAATGTCAGGTTCACCAGATCATGAAACACCAGGACCTGGCCATCACAGTCAGGGCCAGCACCGATGCCGATGGTAGGCGTTTCCACTTCGGCGGTAATCATGGTTGCGACCTCGCGCGGAATGCCTTCGAGGTAAATACAAGCGACTCCAGCGCGGTCGAGCGCGACTGCATCCCGCATGAGTTGCTCGATCGCCTGCAGCGTTTTGCCTTGCACCTTGTAGCCGCCCATCATATTGACCGATTGCGGCGTCAGTCCGATATGCCCGGCGACGGGGATTTCCGCGTCGATCACGCGCCGGATCACATCCACGCGTTTCTCTCCGCCTTCCATTTTGACTGCCTCCACCCCGCCTTCTTTTACGAAGCGCGCGGCGTTGTGAACGGCATCCTCCACTGTCTCGTGATACGAACCGTAGGGCATGTCCGCGACTAACCAGGCATCCTTCACCCCGCGATGGACAGCCCGTACGTGGTGCAGCATTTCGTCCACCGTGACCGACAGCGTGTTGTCGTAACCAAGCATGGTCATAGCCAGCGAATCGCCGACAAGAACGACGTCGATTCCGGCTTCGTCCACCAGTCGCGCGGTGGCGTAGTCGTAGGCAGTCAGGCAAGTAATGGAATCGCGGTGCAGCTTCTTTTCACGAAGAGTTGCAGAAGTAATCTTGCGGCGGGGACCGCCGATCGGCGTGAGACTCACATTGTCCTCCAGTGCCCCTCCGGCTAGCCGGATAGAGCCTGTACGCATCTTGGATGATGCTGGAGGTATTGTAGCTGCAAGAAGATTGCTGGTCGATAGTCGTTCGTCATTAGCGACTAATAACGTGTAAGCAACTGTCCTGTCAGCACTTACGAAAGGTCTGGTCGCGCAGCCGGGGAGTAGTCGAAGGTAGAACTATCTCTAGGCGCTGGCCGCATCCTGGCTCCCAAGCGGCAGAAAGTATTGCGTGCCCTTGATAGGAGCAGAGACTTTTTTCAGCAATTCCTGGAGGTCCTCGTTGCGATCGACGAAGTCGATCTGAGAGGTATTTACGATCAGCAGATCAGACTGGGTGTAATGAAAGAAGAAGTGCTCGTAAGCTTTGACGACTTCCATCAGGTAATCCTCGCTGATGGCTTTTTCGCCGGGAGCATTTTTCTTTTTCAGGCGCTTTTTTAAAACTTCCGGCGTGGCTTGCAGGTAGATCACGAGATCGGGCGTCGGAAGCTGCTCGCGGAAATTGTTGAAATAACGGTTGTACGTATCCAGTTCCTGATCGTTCAGGTTGAGGCAGGCGAAGAGCTTGTCTTTCTCAAAAATGTAATCGGCCACAACGGTCTTGTTCGAGCGCGGGCCGAGATCGAGCGCGCTTAGCTGTTCGAACCGCCGGATCAGAAAAGCGAGCTGCGCCTGAAACGCGGCTCCCGGATTTCCCTCGTAGAACGATTTGAGAAACGGATTATCATCCGGTTCGATGACCCGCTGCGCCGCTAACCGCTCCCCAAGGACCTGCGCCAGCGTGCTTTTTCCCACGCGTATGGGACCTTCCACTGCAATGTATCGGGGCAATTCGAAAAGCTTGGCCATGGGAGGACGTGAGTCAGAATATATGGCTTCGCGCGCGTGCGCAATTGTGAGAAAGGTTAACAGTCGAGGAGTCGTCAGTCGCTCGTCGTTAACAATATCCCCCGGCAATCAGAGCGCTTCCCCACCGACGAACGACGAGCGATAAACGACCAACAACATTCCATTTACAATTTGCCAATGTTTTCAGCTCTCCTTGGACTTGGGGTCGCAGCGGCTGCATCGGCCGCTGGCTATCAGTCCATGGCGCCGACCGGACAATGGTACGGACGCACATTTACCGGACTCGCCCGGGGAAGCAAGCAGATCGCGCTCACTTACGATGATGGGCCAAATGATCTGCATACGATGAAGCTGCTGGAAGTTCTGGATTGCCACGGAGTGCGCGCGACGTTTTTCATGATCGGCCGCTACGTCCGCGAGCGACCCGACATTGCACGTGAGGTAGCGCGAGCAGGACACGTCATTGGAAATCACACGATGACGCATCCCTTGCTGATCTTCCAGTCGGCGTCACAAACACGATCAGAACTCGTGGAGTGCCGGTCGGCATTGACGGATGCCGTAGGAAAACACTCGAATCTCTTTCGCCCGCCCTTCGGAGGACGACGCCCGCAGACCCTTCGAATCGCGCGCGATCTCGGACTCGATCCGATCATGTGGAGCGTGACTGGCTACGACTGGAAGGCGCCGCCACCAGCGACGATCGAGACAAAGGTCATGGCACAGATTCGCGGAGGAGACGTGATACTTCTGCATGATGGCGGTCATCGCGCTATGGGCGCGGATCGCGGTTCGACCGTAATCGCGACCGACACTTTGATCCGAAGGTACAAAGATCAGGGATTCGAGTTCCTCACCGTGACGGAGATGAAGAAAGCTCTCGGCTCTCAGCGGTCGGCTCTCAGCCTATAATCTGCGTGACGACGAGTCTGGTTGTTCCCGACAGCTTGTCCCTGCGAAGGTTTGCTAAGAGCTGAAAGCTAAGAGCTAAGAGCTTCTCTCACGCATGCGCCATCGCAAAGGCTTGCTTCGCCGCCGCGATCGTTTGTTGTACATCCTGCTCGGTGTGCGCCGCGCTCATGAATGCGGCCTCGAACTGTGAGGGCGGCAGATAAACGCCGTTTTCGAGCATCGCTCGGAAGAAGCGTCCAAAGGCTTCGCTGTCCGACTTCGCGGCAGAGGTCCAATCCGTGACAGGGCCCGGCGTGAAGAACCAGGTGAACATTGACCCGACGCGGTTGTGGCACATGGTAACGCCAGCGTCTTTCGCGGCGGACGCAACTCCCGCAACAACTCCTGCCGCTAATTTATCGAGCTTGCCGTAGATATCTTTGTGGTCGCGCAGATAGCGCAGGGTCGCATAGCCCGCGGCCATCGCCAGCGGATTCCCCGAAAGCGTACCGGCCTGATACATCGGTCCAAGCGGTGCGACCAAATCCATGATCTCGCTCGCACCTCCATAGCCGCCAACCGGCAATCCACCGCCGATGATCTTCCCCATCGTCGTGACGTCGGGTTGAATGCCGTACAACTCCTGCGCTCCGCCGAAGCCCAGGCGGAAGCCGGTCATCACCTCGTCGAAAATCAACAGTGCTTTGTCCTGCTTGGTTAGAGTGCGTAGCGCTTCAAGATAACCGCGGCCAGGGGGAACGCACCCCATGTTTCCCACCACCGGTTCGACGATCACGCATGCGATCTGATTAGGAAATTTCTTGAAAGCCTGCTCCAGAGCCTCGGTGTCGTTGAACGGCAAAGCAAGTGTGAGCTGCGTGAATTCTTCGGGAACGCCCGCCGAGCCGGGAATGCCCAGCGTCGCAACGCCCGATCCGGCTTTGACCAGCAATGCATCAGTATGCCCGTGGTAGCAGCCTTCGAACTTCACGATGTATTTGCGCTTCGTGTAGGCCCGAGCCAGGCGGATCGCGCTCATGGTCGCTTCAGTGCCCGAACTTACGAAGCGAACTTTTTGCATGTGCGGAAAAGCAGAGATCACCAGCTCGGCGAGGTCGGCTTCGGCAGGAGTGGACGCCCCGAAGCTGGTGCCATTTCGCGCTGCTGAAATTACTGCTTCGACGACCGCCGGCGCCGTATGTCCCAGAATCAGCGGTCCCCAGGAGCCGATGTAGTCTACGTATTTGTTGCCGTCAGCGTCCCAGATGTGAGAACCCTCGCCGCGCACTATGTAGAGAGGATCCCCTCCAACGGATCGGAAAGCCCGCACCGGAGAGTTCACGCCTCCCGGAATCAATTCCTCGGCGCGCTTGTGAAGTCTGCGGGACTGGTCGGTCTTGTGCGCCATAGAAGCTTCCTACGATAGCGAACGTTCTGGATCAACGTTCGCTCAATATTAGCAGTGCTTGCGGCCTGGGCTTCGGCGACAGTGTCACGTACCGGTGTGACCCCGGGCACAGCGGCTTTTGTGGCCTCTTCGAATTCACGGGACTTTCACAAAACCGCAACACTGCCGCAATCTCCGTCCGATAAATTTTCTATCAGGTTGCCCTTCTAACCGGAAGGGTAGATCAGGACAGTCTTGGGGGGCTCCAGGCTGTCCGTTTTTATTTCGGCCTTGATCGATCAAGCAACGGGGGTCGGCGATGCAAAATGTGCTCGGGTCTTCCCCTAGGGTCGGGTGCCCATCCAACAGACCATTGGCCCGCTTGCTGAATTCCTCGCTGGTAAATGGCTGGTCGCGTTTTTCGGTCTGCATGCCCTGCTCACTGGTATAGATCAGCCATTTGCCATCAGGGCTGATTCTCGGACTGTACTCGCGGGCAGCCGTGTTGATCACCGGTCCGAGGTTCTTGGGCTTAGTCCAAACGCCATTCTCGTTGTAGCTGATGTAGAGGTCGGAATTTCCGAAGCCCGGCTGGCGGCCGAAACTTCCAATCAGCAGGTAACTCTCATCGGGAGCGATCAGCGCTTCCAGACTCCAGATGCCTTCTCCATTGACGTTGGGCCCGAGGTCTTCGGCGGCCTGATATTTTCCATCGACCAGTCGCGAACGGAAGATATCCACTTGCCCCTTATTGTTGCGGTCGGACGTGAAGTACAGGTTGCCGTCATTGGCAAGCGAGGCAAAGATCTCACTGCCTGCGCTGTTGATCGGGCCGTCCATCAACTTGGGATCGCTCCAGCCATGCCCAGTACGAGTGGCTGCCCAGATGGAAAACCTGTGCTCATCCTTCCCGTTGCGCGGACGGTCGGAAGCAAACATCAGAGTCTTTCCGTCCGGCGAGAGCACCGGATCGCTGTCGCGGTAGAGGCCGGAAAACGGGAGCACCTCTGGCTTTTGCCATTTGCCATCGACAAAATGCGACTCGCACATGACGTACAGATAGTGGGCGGGCACTGTGATGTCGTAGTAGATGGTCTTTCCGTCGGGGGTAATCGAGCCGCCGAATTCATCGTCGGGGGTAGAGATGATACCTTCGCCAATCATCTCGGGCTTCGGAGTTGTGACCGTGCTGGCATCGGGCTGCGGTTGCGCATGCACGGGAATCAGGAACGAGATGTAGATCGCGGCCAGCGAAAGATATTCGGATGGAATCTTCATTGCGGTAACTCCAGCGCTTCTACTCCAATGAAGAACACGTTTCCGTGCCCGTTAAGCGTGGAGTGCAGGCCGGATTGCAGATCGCCATAGTTCAGGCGATGCGCGACCGGCGCAGTGAATGGGCTGCGCTCGCTGCTGAAGAAAAGGTATTTTCCATCGGGCGTGAGAAACGGATATTCCTCTTCGGCTTCGGTGTTGATGTGGTGTTCGAGGTGACGGGCAGGCGTCCACCTCCCGTTCTGATCGAAGCTGACATAGAGATCGCCACGCGGGTAAGGCTTGCCGCCTCCCATGATCTCTTTCGGACGGCGGTGGAAGGGCGGCTCACCCGATCCGGTAGACGCGAAGATGAGGACCTTACCGTTGGGCGAGACGTAAGGTTGGGCATCGTTGAACTCGGAGTTGATCTCGGGCCCAAGCTTTTCAGGTTCGCTGTAGTGTCCGTTGACAAAGGGTCCCGTCGTCAGCGACAGATGGAGGTCCGCTCCAGTGACTTCCGGGGGGATTGACAGGCGGAGGCAAGGGACGGGGTTCTCCCCAAGGCCGCCGTACGTTCCGCCTCCCAGATCCTGATGCCGCCGTGGGTGCCGTCCGGCAAAGGACGAGAAGAAGCAAACAACATTCGTTTGCCGGTCGAGTCAAGGCGGGGTGCATAGTCTAGATTCTTGCCGGAGAAAGACAGCGCTTCAGGAGTGCTCCAATGGTCGTTTACATAGTGTGAAACGCACATGATTCCGAGACGCGGAAAGGTCGTGTACGGAACCAGCTTGGTGAAATAGAAATCGCTTCCGTCAGGGCTGAATGACCCGCCGATTTCGTCATCGACTGTTGAGATGATTCCGTCCGCAAACAGTCGCGGCTCCGATATTTGTCCCGTGACTGCATAAGCGGGATGTTGATCAACGCGCGCTTCGGGGTGAGGAGCTGCATGTGCGAACGAAGTAGAAACTATGAGGGCTACGACAATCTCAGATACGCCAAACAACGAAAGGCTAAGACGCATTGGATGACTCCTGGAGGCGGGCTCTAGAAGTCATAGACGGGCGGAACGATTTTTCGTCACTTCGCCGGAGCAGTCTCCAGATGCATAGTTCCCGGCGCCAACCTGTGAATCTGATCCAGCAA
>QIAJ01000066.1:0-7921 GCA_003225495.1 Acidobacteriota bacterium | reverse complement strand
AGGAAATCCTGCAACAGTGTACGGGTGTCGCGTTCGGAGCCATATTGCAGCAAATGCTCGCCAAGCCATCCATACCAGCGCGGGTCACCGGTATCGAACGGACCCAAAGCCTCGCGAATGTGCTGGCGCATGTCCGCGGTAAGCGCGGCGCCGAACCCATAGTTCACCATGTAGCCGGGAGCGTCGGCGAGTTGTACGCGCAATGCCCACCACGACAATTCTGGGTGAGGAACGATATGCAAGTAGTGGTGGGTGATGTCGGTCCAGAGTGCGTTTGGATCAGTCGCGGGAGCCCGCAACATTCTCAGTTCAAATAGCGACCAGGCAACATCCAGAATCACCACTGAGAAGAGAGCGCGCAAGGAAATTTGATCGGAGGTGGCGCGTCCGAGATATTTGCGCTGCCACGCCGGTTCATAGGTGCTCCACCCGGGAACGTCGGCGAAGGCTTCCGCAAAAAGAGAACTCGGCCAGTCTGTGAAGGCGGGGCGATTGCGAATGGCGGTGATATTGATGACATGGCCGTTCTCATGGACGAGCTCATTCAGCACAAACAGGCCGCCGTGCGCGTAGGGAGCAGAGACGCGCGCAATCGTCGGCTGCCAGACGCCGCCAGCCATGCGGCCGCGGATCACAAACTCCGTGTAGGCCAAAGCTGCCTTGCCGGGCTGAGGGTTCAGATCGTACAACGCGCCTAGCTTTTCAAGGTCCGCACCCAGGTCCACATAAAATTTTTGGTTGATGGGCTGAAGGGCCTCGCGCGGGATCGCGTCGGCGAGCAAGCGATCTGCCTCGGCTCCCTCATAGCTGAAACTCCACGGCTCAACCGGTTGATCGGAAGTAGACAGCCGCCAGGCGTCCAGAATTTGCTCCAGCCACTTTTCAACTTCACTAGTCTCCACTCCGGCATCGCGGGCCGCGCGATCAATCTCAGAACCGTTTTTCGCAGCGTCAGCGGCGGCCATCGCAATCATTCGTCGATATGGACTGTCCGGTTCGTTGTTGCCATTGATCGCCCTCCAAAGAGGTCCGAGTGCGGTGAACACCGCTCTGCGCCGCTCCGATTCTGGAAGTTCGTGGAGCAGGTCCAGCGCAGTCTGACGATTGATCTTGCCATTTTCAAACGACATGTTGCCGCCAATTTCGATGAAGCAAGAAACCAGCGATTTGCGCAGGGACGCGAAGTCCAGATCCTTTCGCTGTGCATCCTGGCAATGATTATTAGGACTGAAAGGCGCCGAAATGTTCTCCGGAAACAACGCAAGCTGCGTTCGGATCGCGGCGACAGCTTTGGCATCGCTGGCGGAAAGACTCTGCGCCTGGAGTTTGGAAAGACGTTCGGCGAGATCTTTCCGTTTCTGGTAATACTCCTTGTCCCAGGCGGTGCGGTCTTTTCCGCGATAGCTTGCGAACAATCCGGAATCGATGGCGCCAATGACGGTCGATGCATTGCTCACTTCGGCGTAGATATCTTCGGCTTCGGCTACCTTTTTGGAATCTGCGGTCATTGTGGCGGTCGCAGTCGCGCCGCAACTCAGGAACAGGAAGACAGGAATAAGGTATCTGGTCATGGAGAAAATCGTTCGACTGCGAGTCCTAAATCACCGCTGATTAAAGATCGAGAACGCGAAGAAATGTGTCAGGACCGCGGCGAATGCGAGGCCGATCACCAGCAAGATCCAGCGGATTCGGAACCAGGCATCTCGAAATCCCGACATTTGCACAACGACATCCACGATGTAAGCCGCGCAATACGCGACATTAGCCAACACAGCGAGCACAAAAAGAAACAAAAGTCCGTTGAAGTGAAGAGATTCCTTGGAGGACGGCCAGCCGCTGACAATGTGGGCAGCGACTACAACCGCCAGAACAAAGTTGTAGAGCAGACGGCGCGGCTCCCAGTATCGGATGGCGGCGCTCAGGTAGTCACGCCAGAGGGCAGTTTCCATAAATGAGTCCGTTTACTAATTGCGGTCGATTCCGGCGTCCTGTCTCTGCGTTGTCCGGATGGCCCAGGCCATACGCGGCGTGTTGTGAGAGATTCCAAAGCGGCCCTGGGCGTCGAGCAGGATCATGCCGCCATGACCATTCACGCGCTGCTTCAGATAATTCATCGCTTCCTGCGCAACCCACTCCGGCAAACTCCCGGACTCGACCCTGTCAGCGGCCCACTTGGCGAGGACCAACTTCATGATGGGTTCTCCCCATCCCGTGGTGGAAGCGGCGGCGCTATCATTATTCGCGTAACAGCCGCAACCGATCAGAGAAGAGTCGCCAAGACGGCCAGGCGCTTTCGCAAGAGTGCCTCCGGTTGAAGTTGCGGCGGCGATATTGCCGTCCCGATCAAGCGCAACCGCACCGACGGTGTCATGCGAAATTGCCGGTGCAAAGATATCTTCGGGATGATCTTCGCCGCGCGCGAGATATTCGCGCAGCCTCTCGGATTCGCGGGGAATGATCAGGTCTTCGTTCCGGCACAACGGAACGCCATGCTCGGCCGCGAATCGCTCCGCTCCTTCACCGACGAAGTACACATGCGGACTCTCGCTGAGAATCTTACGCGCGGCGCGAACCGGGTTCGCGATGCGCTCGACACAACCGACGCCGCCGGCGCGCAGGGTGCCGCCATCCATGATCAGGGCGTCCATCTGCACTTTGCCGTCGCGATTCAGAAAGCTGCCGCGTCCGGCATCGAAGGTCTCGTCGTCTTCCATGATGACGACCGCTTCTTCAACCGCGTCGAGCGATGAGCCTCCGCGCTCAAGGACGCGCCATCCAGCGGCGGCGGCATTACGAACTCCAATAAGATGTGCGTCGACGATGTCGTCGGGCATCGCCCAGGCGCCGCCATGAACAACTAGAACAGGATTGGTTGGCAAACCCTTCGTCCTCGCAGGAACCGACAGGTAGAGACGCGGCGTGCCGCGCCTGCCGCGCCGAATAAGACGGCGCAGGCCGTGTCTCTACACTTCATATTGTTGGTCAACAGAGTATGAAATCGCCGTCTAGTCTAGCATTTAGGATTTCGATCGCAGAAATTACGCGGCGCTGCGTGCGAGGGGCGCGTCGACTTCATTGGTCCGCTGCCAGGTGTAGATGATGCGGTGGATCACGGTGATGGTCGAGAGCACAGCAATCACCCAGAGTACGGGCGCCATCACATTGAAGAGCGCTCCGATAATCAGGAGCACCAGGCGCTCCGGACGTTCCATGAATCCGACACGGCAGGTCCCAATCAGAGATTCAGCGCGAGCGCGAGCGTAGCTGACCATAATGGCGCTGATCATGACCAGGGCAGTCAAGACAACATAGAAAAATCGGTTGCCTCGCGCATAGAAGACCAGTAGTCCGAAGAAAAGAGAGGCGTCGCTGTAGCGGTCGACGACGGAATCGAAAAAGCCTCCGAAGCGGGTGACTTGATTGGAGGCGCGCGCGACGCGGCCGTCCACGAGATCGAAGAAACCCGAACCGATGATCACCAGCCCGGCATACAAAAACATTCGGCGCTGGTTTTCGCCGGTGGCATATCCAAACAGAAAAGCGGCGTAGGTGTTGACGACCAGCCCCATCAGCGTGAGGACGTTCGGGTTGATCCGGGTAAGCGCCAGCACGCGGACGATGGCATCAAGCAAAACCCCGCAGGCGCGTCCGACGCCGCTGGTCCAGCTCATTGCGGCCCCGCTTCGGCTTCGGTCAGGTCGTGGATGGTCGTGAGTTTCAAAATTTCCAGCTCGCGATTGCCGTTCGGGGAGACAACCTCAGCGCTGTCGCCCACTTTCTTGTTGAGCAGGCAGCGCCCAATGGGTGATGTGGTAGAGATTTTGCCAGCCGCCACGTCAGATTCTTCGGTGGTCACGAGCGTGTACTCGACTTCCTCTTCCTTTGTGCTGTCGTAGACTCTCACGGTTGAGCCCAACCCGACCCTGTCCCGGGGAATATTGCTCATGTTGATCATGGACAGATCGGCCAGCCGATGCCCGAGCTGCCGGATGCGCGCCTTCAGGAATTCCTGGCGCTGCTTTGCCATGTGATACTCGGCGTTCTCACTCAGATCCCCCATAGCAACCGCTTTTTTGAGTTCTTTAGGGATATCGTGAGACAGCTCGTGCTCCAAAATGGCGAGCTCGTCCTTGAGCTTCTTCTTGATGTGCTCGGTCATGTTCTGGAGCATTATAACCCTCGGCGAGTGTGCAAGGGCGGGGCCTAAAGGCGTAGCCGGAGGCTGTTAGACAGGGCCAACCCCATATGCGGGAATGACTTACCCACGTCTAACTGCCGGCTCGGGTACTTTCCCATGACTCGTCGCCGGGAACCCCTTATCTGGATTGCCTTTACGCCTCCAGTGGGCTAGACTGATGAAGTTCCCGCACGCCCCTCGGTGAGGTTTCCCTCCATGAATGGCGACCGTGTTTTCCACATCGGTGACCGGGTTGTTTATCCCAATCACGGTGTCGGCATTATTGAGCAAATCAGCAGCCGAACGATCGGGCTCTCGATCGAGAAGTTCTACCTCCTGAAGATTAAGTCCAGCAGCCTCAAGGTGATGGTGCCGTTTCACAACGTGACGAGCGTTGGTCTGCGTCCCGTAGTACGAAACGGCGAAGTCCAGAAGATCGTGGACTACCTTTCCTCGGGCGAATGTAACAACGCGCTCGACTGGAAAGACCGCTTCAAGGAGAACTCCGAGCGTATGCGGACCGGTTTCCTGCTCGATGTGGCCGCGGTTCTGAAGAGCCTCCTGATGCTGGGCCAGACCAAGGCGCTTTCGCTTCGGGAAAAGAAGATGCTGGAGCGAGCCCGTTACCTGCTCGTGAGCGAACTGGCGATCTCACGAAACGTGGACGAAGTCGAGATCGAGCAGGTTCTCGCGAAGGCTCTCACCAAGTGCAATCTGCGCTTCCCTGAGCTGGCGGAGCTAGCATCGTAAGCTTCCATTTTTTGCTTCCAAGTCATTTACTAAGTTAGGCGTTGAGCCTCCGGCTTGGAGCTTGAGATCCCTATCCGCCCTTCGGATCGCCGCTTCCTAACGATGCGCTTCCAACCAGGATTGAAGGATCAGCGTGGCGGCCATGCGGTCAACCGCTTTTGCCCGTTTTTCAATCGAGAGATCGGTTTCGCGTAGCAGGCGGTTGGCTTCGGTCGAAGTCCAGCGTTCATCCCAAAGGTGGACGGTGACGCCCAGATGACGACGCAACTCATCGGCGAATACCCTCATCTTCTCGGATTGAGTCCCTTCGGCGCCGCTTAGCCGGAGCGGTAGCCCGACCACGACCTCCCGGATCTGATACTCGGCCAGCAGTCGTCTGAGTGTTTCGAGGTCGCGGCGTTTGTTTTGGCGCTGGATCGTATCGAGCCCCTGCGCGGTGATGCCGAGCAGGTCAGACACGGCCACGCCGATCCGCCGTGCCCCGACGTCAAGCGCCATTATCCGGGCGGGCCTTTCCACTTCAGCCATGGGCTAATTGTAGATTGCCCAAGGAACAAGTCAGATAGAAGAAGTAAACAACAAACCAGCTGCAATCCGCTCTCGAAGCTTGTGGCCCGAGCCGCAGCTAGTTTTTCAATCCTTCCGTGCAAATCTGCGTCTAGTCAGGCAGAATGATGGGCCGGTCCTATCGCGAATGGACGCTGCCGACTCATCCCGCCGACATCACTGGTCGCTGACGCTTCTCGGCATCGGCCTGATCGTCGCCTTCGCGTATTACGGCCAATCGGTATTTTCCGTGCTGTTTTTTTCCATTCTGCTGACTTTCGTGCTGGACCCGCTGGTCGAGTTGTTCGGAATTTACTTGCGGCTTCCCAGGGCGCTGGCCGCGCTGATTGCTGTAATCCTGCTTTTAGCTTTGCTGTACGGTATCGCGTTTGCCTCTTACAGCCGAGCCATCGTTTTCGTGGATACTGTCCCGCAATATTCGCAGAAGATCCGCTCGATGCTGAAGCCGTTCCGCCAGCAGGCAGAAAAACTTCAGCGAACCCAGGAAGCCGTCGGCGAGCCGCAGCCGACGAACGTAATCGCCGTCCGGCCCGTGACCGACTGGACCGATGTTCTGACTCACGGCGTCAGCACGCTGACCGAAGCGCTGCTGGCTGCGTCTTTCATTCCTTTTCTCGCTTACTTCCTGTTGACCTGGAAACATCACGCCCGTTCGGCGACGGTGATGCTGTTTCCACTCGAGCATCGCCACACGGCCTATGTCACGCTCGGACTCATCGGCAAAATGCTGCAAAGTTTCATCGTAGGAAATCTCCTAATCGGCCTGCTCATCTCGGGCATCAGCGTAGTGATTTTCTGGCTGCTGGGTGTTCCGTTTTTCTACTTCATCGGATTCGCCAGCGGGTTCCTGAGCCTGGTTCCCTACCTCGGGCTGGTACTCGCGATGGTGCCTCCTATCCTGGTGGGTCTGGGACAACTGGAAGCAGGCGACCTGCTGGCAGTAGCTTTCGTGGTGATCATGCTGCACCTGTTCGCGCTGAATGTTCTTTATCCCAAGATGCTGGGCAGTCGTCTCAAGCTGAACCCGCTCGCCGTGACAATCGCGCTGCTCTTCTGGGGATGGATCTGGGGCGCGGTCGGGTTGGTACTCGCCATTCCGATCACCGGGGCACTCAAAATCATCTTTGATCACGTGGACTCGATGAAACCCTTTGCAACCTGGCTGGGAGAGTAAAGGACCGAGGTTGCGAGTGGACAGCGATATGTTCCACGTGGAACATTTTGTACTGCGGTCGTGTACGGCCCTTGTGTATGTACAATAATGCTCAAGTGAAACGACGCAAAGCATTTGCGAAGCGCCCGAAGGTCGCCCGGCTACAGGCATCAGCGGACGAGAAAAGACCGATTCGCGGTTTGCCGGCGAATTTAGCGAGATTCTACAAGCCGATCAAGAAACCGGTTACGCTGCGCCTGGACGCGGAAGTTCTGGCCTGGTTCCAACGGCAAGGGCCGGGCTACCAAACGAGGATCAACCGAGCGCTGCGGAAGGTGATGATGGAGGAAAGAAAGTAGGGCGGGCGACTGGATCCAACCGAGTCCAAGAACAATCCCACGGGGCACGCCACTGTGGAATCCCACCCTGACGTCTTTGGCGGCGCGCACGGTGGACAGTCGAAGGGAAAGGCGCACTACGTGCGCCTTTCTGTTGACCGCGTTGCGCTAGGCGGCTTTGCGTGCTGCAATTTTGTGGGTTGTCGAGGTGTGGACCTCGAATGTGCGAACCACGGGTTCGGTCTCAAGAAGAGGCCGAATCGTTTCCTGCACTTTCGGGTACTCCACGCGACGATACTGCTCCGCGTCCTCTTTCGTGTTCCAGAAGCTAAGGGCCAGGACGCGGTTGTCATCATTGTCGGAGACGAAAACCATCTCATCGACAAAGCCTTTCTGTTTCTTCAGGACCGGAAGAACTTTGTCGTTGATGGTGGCGGAGAGTTGTTCATTTTTCCCTGGCTTGGTGGTTAATTCGACGATACGGGTAAACATACTGCGCTCCTTTCGTTTGGTTAAAGGGTGAAAGGAAGCCATCGCTGGCGCGACGACGGAACGATTGACTTGTCCGAATATCCCGACGCTACACCGCGGCCGGCTCGGGGTCAATACCCGAAATCCGGCAGATGGTCGGAATGCATTTTGACCCTCATGGCCAAACCCAGGTTTCAAACAACCGAAACCTGGGGCACCCGCCGACTGGACCCAAGCGAGTCCAAGAACAATCACGGGGCACGCCACTGTGGGATCCCCCTTGCGCAAAGAAGGCGCAAGGATCGGACACCCGCCAGACTCAGGGCAGTCGGTTATCGCATCCGCGTACGACTCGTTGACCTGTACGCTCCGTCGTGTGCCTATGGTACAAAGCTCTTCAAGTATGGAAACTAAGACTGGGTAGACTAACTCACTAGTAAGTCAGTTTAGAACTCCCTTTACTTA
>QIAJ01000260.1 GCA_003225495.1 Acidobacteriota bacterium | reverse complement strand
GAATCCGGCACTCAAAGCCAAGTCGGGACGAATTTTTCATGAACCGTACGGCGTGGTTGGAATTATTTCGCCGTGGAATTATCCGTTTTCGATTCCAGCTACTGAAGGCTTGGCCGCATTGGTCGCTGGAAATGCTGTTGTGTTGAAGCCGTCCGAGTTCACGCCGCTGATCGCTCTGGAGCTGCAATCTCTGTTGCGAACTGCCGGCGTTCCTAACGACATTTTTCAAGTCTTGCCCGGCGAAGGAGCGGCAGGAGCCGCGCTGGTGAGAAGCGAGATCGACAAACTGGTGTTCACTGGAAGCGTCGCGACAGGCCGCAAGATTGCGCAGGTGGCCGCCCAACGGCTGTTGCCAGTGGTGCTTGAACTCGGTGGCAAGGATCCAATGGTCGTGCTCGACGACGCTGATGTGGAAGTCGCCTCGAGTGCGGCGATCTGGGGAGCATTCGTCAATGCGGGGCAGGCATGCCTTTCGGTGGAGCGCTGCTACGTCCATGAAAAGCTGTACGGACCGTTCGTCGATGCCTGCGCGGAAAAGGCGCGCAAGCTTCGCCTCGGGAATGGGATGGACCCGACGACCGAAGTCGGGCCGATGATTAGCGAACAACAGGTGCGCGTGGTCGAATCGCACGTTGCAGAGGCGCGCGCTCATGGAGCGCGTGTACTCACGGGAGGAGCACGCGTGCGAGAGTTAGGGCCGACCTTCTTTGCTCCTACCGTGCTTGCGGACGTTGACCACAGCATGCGTGTGATGCGCGAAGAGACGTTTGGTCCAGTTTTGCCGATCGCGTCGTTCAGCGATGATGCCAACGCGGTGCGTCTGGCGAACGATTCCGACTACGGGCTGGCTGCCAGCGTCTGGACGAAGGACAAAGTTCGGGGCGAAAGAATGGCCCGGCAAATTCAGGCTGGGACCGTCATGGTGAACGATGTGCTTTCGTGTTTCAGCATCAGCGAGGCTCCACATGGGGGTGTGAAGGCCAGTGGAATCGGCCGTACTCATGGGCGATGGGGCCGGGATGAAATGGTGCGCGTGAAGTACGTTGACTTTGACTTGATGCCGCGCGTGAAGAAAGTCTGGTGGTTCGGATACGGCACGGAGTTCACACGGGAGATGGAAGCATTTCTCGATATGATTTTTGCGCGACCGCTGCGCGAGAAGGTGAAGGCGGCGGTGCGCGGCTGTGGCGCGCTGTGGCGACGGTTATTGTAAGTTCCGGCCGACAAATAAAGAGACGCGGCTCGCCGCGTCTCTGCTTGGGTTTGGTTTCGAATTTAGTCTGCTGCCACGGTCGTGCCGGCACTCGCCTTCGCGTTTTCTGCCTGACGCATTCGTAATGACCGATTCGAGGGCAAGCCCGCGTCCCGGATTTTGTACAGTAGCGCGCGATAGCTGATGCTCAACGTCCGCGCAGCCTGTTTGCGGTTCCAGTGATGTTGTTGCAGAACTTTTAGAATCACCTTCCGCTCCAGTTCGCGAACGGCCTGACGGGTCAACTTCTTCAGCGAGATCGGACCATCAAAGGAAATCTCAGGATTGAAGAAGTCAGGCTCGCGCGCAACCAAGTCGTTGGTAATCACTTCTTCCTGTCCCAGGATCACATACCGTTTGATCAGGTTCTCCAGTTCACGAATGTTGCCTGGCCAGTGATACTTCTGCAAGACGCTCATGACTTCGTTCGACAAGGGTCTGGCGCGGCAGTTGTATTTACGGTTGTAGAACTCGAGAAAGTAGCTAGCAAGCTCCTCGATATCGCCACGTCGTTCCCTGAGAGACGGCATGCGGAGATTTACAACGTTGATGCGGTAATAAAGATCCTGGCGGAAGGTGCCACCCTCAATCTCAGATTCCAGATTGCGGTTGGTGGCGCAGACTACCCGCACTTCAACTTTCTTATCTTCCTGAGCGCCGATCCGGCAAAATTGCCCATCCTGCAACAACTGCAAGAGTTTCGATTGCAGAGAGAGGTCTAGCTCGGAGATTTCGTCGAGAAACAGGGTTCCGCGGTGAGCCATTTCAACTCGACCCGGCTTGGCGCCGAAGGCTCCGGTGAAGGCTCCCTTTTCATAGCCGAACAGCTCGCTTTCCAGCAGTGTGCCCGGGATGGCGGGGCAGTTCACTTTGACCAGCGGACCGCTCTTCCACGGAGACAGGCCGTGGATCAGTCGCGCGATGATGTCCTTCCCTGTGCCGCTCTCGCCGTGGATCAGGACCGGGACATTGGCGGCTGCGACCTTCGCCAGCTGGGACCGAACCGCTTGCATGGGCTCGGAGTGGCCGAAGATGATGTTCTCAGGGGGAATTTCGCCTAGCGACTGGGCCAGGGCGCCGAACTGAAGTGAACTCATAGAACAGATTCCTCAAGGGGTGGAAGACCACCCGCATGCACTAAAAGTGCATCCCGAGCACCAAACGGCAGTCGGAGCCCGAAACGGGTAATGAAGATGACCTAAGCTGCTATTTGTCTGCTGGTTAGAGTTCGTGCCTTTGGGTCGGGGAATGTTACCACAAAAGGTGTCAAAGCTTGTCCAGGGGGCGGAACGAGAGGGAAAAACATTTCACACCGCAGAACGCGCTTTCCTCAAACGAGAGGCAGCAATCGCTACTGCGTCGGTTCCCAAGGGACGACCGAATTTCAGGCCCAGGAGGTGATAATCGTTCAAATGACTGACCCAAACGGCCTTTGCCCGGATCGCTCGGGAAGAAGGGCGAAGGCCGTGCGCTGGACCGATAGGGGCGCTGGGAATCTCGAGAGAAACCGCACTGGACTTGGGCAATGAGCGGCGTACGACGACTAAAGCTCCCCCCGCGGAGATGTTTACAGCCGTGGCGAACTCCAGCGATTCCTTGCCATTGTCGTCCCTACTTCGGACGAAAACCGGTATGGCAAGCCGGAGCCGCGTCCACTTGCGCTGTTCCTTTTTGGGGGAGATCGTACGCAATTGCTGCCGTCCAAAACGAGGATAAACCCATAAAGGTTCCGCAGATTGGGTGCCAAACCTCTGATCGACCTTGAGAGGCCACCCCAAGCCGCGAAACCGCGCTGACAAAGCGGGAATTGCCCCGTCACGCCGATCATACCAAATTTGGAATCCAATTCAATTGGGGTCAAAAAGTGCAACATTTTTCGCTTCCGTACCTTTCTGGACGCGTTTCCAATTGACTAAGCTCGGCGCCCTGTCATACGATCAGTACACTCTCGTTTCTTGCGGTAACTTGTTCCCTCCCCTTATTGTTCTTTAGACTGGTTTCCCTGATGGCCGCAATGCCCGATAAGAGCCTTGGCACGTCCTTTGGGGACATTGACCCCGAAGACCGGATACCTCCGGCCGCAGCCGGTCCACTTCCTGACGATGCTTCGGCTGATTTGATGCGGGAATTTGAGCAACTCAGGGATCGGTTCCGTCGTACAACCATCGCCCTGACGTCGGCCGCTCATGATTTGAAAACCCCTCTCGCAATCCTGAATGGATACACCGAACTATTGCAAAGCGAGAAGCTAGGACCGCTCAATGCGCGGCAGCGCGAAGTCCTACTCGACATGTCCGCCAATGGACAGCGGTTGCAGCACTTTATTCAGGACTTTCTGACCTTCAGTGTTCTCGAGACGGGCGAGTTGCGCATGCAGTACGCGCACGGCGACATGAATGTCTCGTTGTCGGAGGTTTGCCGCCTGTGGTCGCCGCGTTTTCAGGAGCGCGGCCTTGCGCTGTATTTCCTGGCCAACGAAAAAATCAGTTCGTTCCCTTTTGATTCAGCGAAGATCCAGCGCGTTATTTCGAACCTGCTCGAAAATGCATCCAAGTTTACGCCACAGGGAGGCACGGTCTGGCTGCATGCTGAACCGTACGTCTGGGAGCGGCGCGCCATGGCTAAAGCGGCGGTACCGACAGAACGACGGCGTCAGATGACGGACTCGCCGAACGCGATCAAAATAAGCGTTTCGGATACGGGACCCGGAATCACGCCCGAGTATCATCAGGAAATTTTTGATGACTTCTTCCGGTTGCCGAGCAGCGAGGCCGCGGAAGGTATGGGGCTGGGGTTGGCAATCGCACGCCGTCTGGTACAGGGCATGGGCGGAAAAATCTGGGTGGAAAGCGAACCTGGAGCGGGTTGCAAGTTCTCGTTCCTGATCCCGATGAAACCAATCTTAAGTAGTTCGCCACGAGGGTCGAGCAAATGAGTGAAGCCAACATCCTGCTGGTCGATGACGAACCAGGGATGCTGCGGTACATCCGGACGCTGTTGGAAGTAGACGACTACAAGGTCGAAACTGCGACCAACGGCGAAGAGGCCGTGGCGCGCGTGCAGAAAGGCCCACAGCCTGATCTGGTGCTGCTCGACCTGCTCATGCCCGGGATCGACGGATTGGAAACGCTCGAGCAACTCCGGCAACTCAAGCCCGGGTTGAAAGTGGTGATGCTCTCGTGCGTGAACGACACGCGCAAAGTTGTGCAGGCGATGCGCCTGGGTGCTCACAATTATCTGACAAAACCGTTTCAAAAGGCGGAACTCGACGCAGTCATTGATCAGTGCATTGGCGAAACCAAGGGCGAGAGTTACGCCGGCGAAGTGGAAGAGCTTTGCGACGATGTTTTCTTCGTCGCAGCCAGTCCCGCCATGAAAAAGATTCGGTCCCAGGCGGCGCTGGTTGCCAACGTCGATATTCCGGTGCTCCTATTGGGGGAGAGCGGCACCGGCAAAGAAGTGCTGGGACGCCTGATTCACAAGCTTTCGCCGCGCGCTCACCGGACGTTCCTGAAAGTGAACTGTGCCGCAGTACCTGCGGATCTGCTCGAAAGCGAATTGTTCGGATACGAAGCGGGTGCGTTTACCGGCGCTACTCATACGAAGCCGGGCAAGTTTGAGCTTTGCAACAAAGGTACGATTCTGCTCGATGAAATCGGCGAGATGCCGCCCCTGCTCCAGGCCAAACTCCTGCATGTGTTGCAGGACCAGCAATTCTCGCGGTTAGGCAGCCGTTCTGTGATCAAAGTGGACGTGCGCATTCTGGCCGCCACGAATATCAACATTCCAGAAGCGCTCGCTACCAAACGTCTACGCGAGGATCTTTACTATCGACTCAACGCGTTTACGATGTCATTACCGCCGTTGCGCGAACGCAAAGAAGAGATTCCGATCCTGCTAAAGCATTTCATGGCGCGCATGTCGGAACTTTATGCGAGGGCTCCGCTGCCGCTTTCGCCTCCGATGATGGAGGCTTGCCTGAAGCATCCGTGGCCGGGCAACCTTCGCGAGTTGAGCAATTTTGTAAAGCGATATCTTGTGTTGGGAGATGAAAGCCTGGCTGTTCAGGAACTGCAGCCTAAATCGGACGGCGGCGGAAGTGTGCGCGTGGATCCGGCTGGGAGAGCGGCTGTGGCTGGAGCTGAATCGGGCGGGGGTTTGAAATCCCTGGCACGCAGCGCCAAAGATGAAGCCGAAGCGGAAGCGATTTCCCGTGCGCTGGAAGAGACAAACTGGAACCGCAAGCAGGCGGCTGCGCTTCTTAAGATCAGCTACAAGGCGCTGCTCTACAAGATCCGGCAATACGGTATTGCGCAAAGCCGGAGCACACACCGGCTGTCGGCAGGCGCTTGAACACAAGCTCCTAAGAGGATGTTTGGAGACGCGCCTTTCGGTATCGCTTCAGCGAAGCCTGAGTATGAACACTCGTTTTTGGTGCGGATAAGAGGACTCGAACCTCCACGACCTTGCGGCCACTAGGACCTGAACCTAGCGCGTCTGCCAGTTCCGCCATATCCGCATTCTCAGGAAACAAACGGCAGCGAGCCCTTTTTTACGGGGACTACACTAATATCTACTGGGCGCCCGCAGACTGTCAAACCTGTGGTCGCGCCCAAAAGTGATGACTAACGGGAGCACGGAGTCTGCCGCGCCGCGCGCCTTTCCGGCGGCTTGACGTACGGAATCATGGGAACGGAAAACAAAATCCCCCCGGAGATAGCCCGCGAACTTCGTGGGCTGGCTCACGACCTCAGCAATTCATTGGAAACCATTTTGCAGGCGACTTATCTCGTTTCCCAGGCGGAACTCCCGGAGAACGCGCGGCGCTGGATGGAAATGATGGATCAGGCGTCGCAGGAAGCCATCGCGACTAACCGCAAGCTTCGAGAGATCCTGCGTTCGCAGAGCTAGCTTCATGTCCAACGAGTCGGGAGACGCGGCGTGAGTCGTCTCTACGATTATTGGACACACGGTGTTAGCCGAGCTTTGCGTCCATTGTGATCTTCGCGTTCAGGACCTTTGAGACCGGACATCCAGCCTTCGCGTTCTGCGCGGCGGTGTTGAATGCTTCCGCGCTCGCGCCCGGAACTTTGGCCACAACGTC
>QIAJ01000065.1 GCA_003225495.1 Acidobacteriota bacterium | reverse complement strand
CATTGCCGCATGCGGAACAGATTACGGAATCCATAATCTAACTTGGATTTCCAGGTTCACCGACATGTCGCGGCAAGCAGCGGCTTACCGCAAGGGCCGGGTTCTCCTGGCAGGCGATGCCGCACATGTGCATTCTCCGGTGGGCGGACAAGGCCTAAATACGGGTGTGCAGGATGCAGTGAATCTGGGTTGGAAGTTGGCGCAAGTGGTGAAAGGAACATCACCCGAAGGTTTGCTCGACACTTATCACGCCGAGCGGCATCCGGTAGCGGCCCGCGTGCTGCGCATGACAATGGCACAGGTCGCATTGCAGCGTACTGATGATCGCACCGAAGCCTTGCGTGAAATCCTATCCGAGCTCCTTGGCATGGAGGAGTCTCGCAAACGGATCGCTGCCGAGATGTCCGGACTTGGCATCCATTACGATCTCGGCGGGAGGCATCCGCTGGTCGGTCGTCGCATGCCTGACCTCGACCTGGTTACGCCTGATGGTCCGACGCGGGTCTTTACGTTCCTCCAAAATGCGCGGCCATTGCTCTTGAATCTAGGCGCGCCCGGCAGCTTCGACATCAAGCCGTGGTCAGACCGGATTAAGTTGGTTGACGGCAAATATGAAGGTCCATGGGATCTGCCTGCGTTGGGCTTGGTATCCGCACCAACTGCAGTGTTGATTCGGCCCGATGGATACGTGGCTTGGGTGGGAGACGAAACCCAACCTGACCTAAGTGACGCGCTAACCACCTGGTTCGGATATCCTGACACGCTTTTGGCGACTGAACAGGCATTGGGGAAAACTGGCAACATGAAAACGTGAAAAAATCACTTAGCGCCCGAGATGAACTCCATGAACGCAGATAACCTACGCTGTTTTCATCGGCGTTCATCCGCATTCATTGTGCATCCCCTGGATTCGCGCTAGAAGGACAAAAGACTACGAGATGCGAAAAGGGAGAAATGCGGGGGGGGGAAATGCGGGGCTATCCCCACGTTCTCGGAAGAACCTTCCCATGCATGTGCGGCGCATGCGCCCAGGTTTCGAGCTGCACGAAACCTGTGGCACCCGACTACTTTTTCACCTCATGAAGTGCTACAATGCTTACAACAGTTACAACGGAGGGTCGATGAAGCAATCGCGTACGATGGTGCTCAGTATGCGCCTGCCAGTGGAGAGTGGAAAACGCTTGAGGCGCATCGCGAATCGGCACGGCTGGACGGCGAGCGATGCCAGCGCGCGGCTGGTGGAAGAGGGCCTAAGGCGGTCGGAATTTGCCTTCCTGGATTTTCGCGATTCTCCGGCAGGCAGGCAAGCGTACATCCAAGGCAGCACCCTGGCGATATGGGAGGTCATGTTGCTTCTGCGGAGTTACAAAGGAAATGCTAAGGATGTGGCCAAGCATCTGAAATGGCCTGAAGCGAAGGTTCGAGCCGCCCTTCACTATTCGGAGGCATTCCCCGAAGAGGTGAACGACGCGATCGCAGAGAACGATTCAATCGATTTCGACAGCCTAAAGCGCATGCTTCCCCAAGCGGTCGACTTTGCCGTCAGACAGACCAAGCGGGGCTGATGCTCAAGCTTCTTCTAGATGAGCACATCTCCGCAGACGTAGTGAATGGCGTTCAACGCCGGAATCGATTGGTACCTATCCAGTCCATGGTGCAGTGGGAGAGCGGAAACTTCCTTGGGAAGGAAGATTCCGTTTGCTTGTTGGAAGCAGCGAAGCAACGCTTGACCCTGGTTATGTATGATCGCAGGACGATTCCACCGTTGTTAAAGCTCTGGGCAGAAGAAGAGCGATCCCATGGCGGTGTGATATTCATCGATGAAAAGACAATCTCGCCGGCGGACATTGGAGGGCTAGTCCGTGCTCTAATTGCGCTCGCTGACGAGGCTGGTGGAATGGACTGGACCAACCTAGTGTACTTCTTGCGGAGCGGACGCTGACGCATCCCACGATCGCCAAATACAACCTGTGAAAATCAGGGGACATCCACGATAAGTAAAAGTCAAGAGGAGATCCGCACGAAACTTATGGAAATGTTTTATTCTCGTCGAGACGTTCTTGAAGTCACGGCTACGAAAACTGCATTATGTGGGCCAGCCGTCCATAGTATCCTATGCGCGAAGTGAAAATCACGATCCTATTGGGTGCTCTCCTTCTAGTCCTCGGACCACTAAACAGCTTTGGACAGAGTAAACTGCCGGACGAGTGTTCTCAGACTGCTCAAATGGACATTTACTCGGATGCCCAAGTTTCCAAGGCGACGGGGGACTTGAGCGGCTTTGATTTGGCGCTGGACAGGCCATCTGAGCCCCAGCGCAAGGCCCTTCTTTTTGTGTATGAAGGAGGTGGTAGTGAAGGAATACCTCTTTCCGTCACCGCCGACGGCGACAACTTGGTCATTGAAGGCACCTGGGTCGAACACCTCACGGAATATCCATCGAAGAAGGACATCGTGCAGACACACCGAGTGAGAATCACCGGGAAACTCGCACCAAAAATACTCCGAGGAGCGATATCGATTGAAGGATTGGAGATATTAAACCCTCAGAGTATGCAGCTAAAGAGGGTACAGAAGATTTGGGTTTGTAAGATCCATTCGTCCCAGTAATCTTTCGCAACATCCCGATTACACCTATTGAACCCCCGCCCAGGAAAGACTACGAGATGCGAAAAGGGTTTACGAGACACCCCAAACCCGACGCCCCCGCGACGCACGTTAAGAACTACATCACGCCGGGCGGCCTCGAGCGCCTCAGGGATGAGCACCGGTTTCTGCTCACCAGGGAACGTCCGGCCGTGGTGGAGGTGGTGGCGTGGGCTGCGGGCAACGGCGATCGCAGTGAAAATGCCGACTATCAGTACGGCAAGCGGCGGCTGCGGCAGATCGATGGGCGGATTCGCTTTCTCACCAAGCGAATCGAAGCCGCGGAAGTGGTGGACCCGGAAGCTCGAAGATCCGGGCAGGCGGCGACGAAGGCATTCTTCGGAGCGACCGTGCGCTATGCCAACGCCGCGGGAGCCGAGCGAGTGGTGAGCATCGTGGGCACCGACGAGGTCGATCTCGAGCGCAACCACATCAGCTGGGTGTCACCCCTGGGGCGCGCGTTGATGAAGTCGGCAGCGGGTGACAGCGTAGTCCTTCAATTGCCGGGCGGCACAGAAGACCTGACCGTGCTGGAAGTGTGTTACGAGCGCATTTCTGTGGAACCGTTCCGTGAACCACCTGGATCCGAGGCCTCGGCAAAGGGACTTCCTCGGCGACGCTAAATGCTATGGGCTTGCCGCCGACAAACTAAACGACCACGTGGACGTTTTTGTGTGGGTTCCCCCAAGGGTATCTCGACCGGCGGGTAGCCCGAGGGTCCCCACACATCGCGCCCTTTGCGATGTGTGGGTCTCCACATCGCAAGAGTGCGTCGGTCACATCCTAACCTGTGACTACTTCAGCCAATGAATCTTGATTTCCTTTTCGAGCGGCTTGAACTCGGGATCAGCGGTCACGAGCTCAGCCCTCTTCTCCTTTGCCAGCGCGGCGGCGAAAGCATCGGCCAAACTCAATTTGAAACGCGCCTTGAAATCGGCGGCCGTATCGGCCATCCCGCGGGTCGTGGATTGAAAATCAATGGGCAAGCCTTCAAGGACTCTGGCGGCTTCCACCCATGATTTTGCACCGTCCTTCTTCAAAATCGAATACTTCACCTCGGCATAGTTCACATCGGTCATGAAAAGTGGATTGTCCTTCTTACCAGCGGACACGAGCATACCTTCCATCGTCTCCGCACCAGGCTCGTCACGGAAGTAGGCGATGAGTGCGAAGCTGTCGAGCACCTTAGCCGGCATGACGATCCTCAAGTGCGCGTTCGTTTTTCTTGTGCTCGGCCCTCTCCTCCGCCAGCGATTTGCCCCCGTGCGTCCGTTTCAGGATGCCGCGCCCGCGCCTGATGAGCGCCGCAGTGACCGGTTTGAGAAGGATGCCCTCCGGCGTAGCTTGTACGACCGCCTTTGTCCCATCCTCGATGTCGAATTGCTTGCGCAATCGACGCGGGATGACGACTTGTCCCTTCGTCGTGAACCATACGGTTTCAAGTTTTTCAGTCATACGTGTGATTATAAGTATGATATATTATACATACTCCGTCAATACAATAAAGTAGGAATACTTGTGATAGTAGGATTTATGTAGATCAGCGTGAAATGCATAATATCTCCTACGGCCCGGGCCCCTTCCATTAGCCCAAGTGATCGAGTGTGCGCCATCCATCGCCCACTTTGCGATGTTTGGGTTTTCGTTGCTGCCAGAAAGCGTCGGAGATCGTAAATCGACTCCACTGAACGCCACTCTGACCATTTCTCGGACCGGGATCCCATCCGAATTTCATTGACAACCATCATCCAAGAGCTAACACTACTAAAGCCACTATAGCTATCATGTCGCCCTTGGTGTGCGTCGGCTAAACCCAATGGGCTCTAGATTTTAGCTGTAAGCTCTTTGACATCAATATTTTGCGCTACAAACACAGTCTAACTTGATGATTCCAAAAGACCGGCGGGGGAGGGGAGGGTACCCCGGTGATCAGCTAGTAACCCTCCTTGGGGCTCGGGGCACCCGGCAAAAAAGAAGGGCCTCTTCCCGTCCGCGAGAAGAGGCCCGCTAACCAGTTACTTACCGCCTTTATTGCACTTGTTGCACTGCCGATGCAGAACTCCCCGTAAAGTTCGGCGTCGCGGCGTAGGTGGCCGTGATTTTGTCCGAACCGGCTGGGAGCGAGTTTGTGGTTAGAGTTGCGACTCCTCCAGACAGAGTTGCAGTTCCCAGCAACGTACTGCCTTGCTTGAACTTCACAGTGCCGGTCGGGACTGCTGTCCCGGAGCTGACTGTTGCCGTAAAGGTGACGTTCTCTCCGACCTTCGATGGATTGACGTCGGATGTCAGCGACATGGTGGTGCTGGCTTTCGCGACAACCTGCGTCGTCGATCCGGAAGCCGGGCTGTGCGCGGCGTCTCCACTGTAGGAGGCCGTCACAGTCCGCGTGCCGGCGTTTAACGCTGAGGTAGAGAGGCTTGCAACTCCGCCGCTGATGGTTGCGCTGCCGAGGATCGTTGGGCCGCTCTTGAATGTCACGGATTGCCCGTCGAGGGTTGGACCGGAAGTCGTCAGCGTAGCCGTAAAGGTCACGGACTGGCCGTAAACCGACGGGTTCACGTCCGACGAGACCGTAACCGAAACCGCGCTCCGGTTGACTACTTCCTTCAGGGTTGCCGACATGCTCGAGAGGAAATTGCCGTCCCCGGAGTAGTTGGCCTTGATGGAGAAGGAGCCAGCGCTCGCATAAGACGTCGTGAACGTCGCTACTCCTCCGGATAATGCAACCGTGTTCAGAATCACTCCGCCTTGTTTGAAGGTTATGGTGCCGGCGGGAATTCCGCTGAACTGTGGAGAAACGGTTGAGGTGTATGTAACCGATTGGCCGATCGCCGCCGGATTCGCCGACGACGTAAGTGCGACAGACGAGGTTGCCTTGGTGACGGTTTCGCTGAGCGTCGACGAGCTATTTCCGCCGACATTGGCGTCTCCGCTGTAAGTGGCCTTGAGCGAGTGGTTGCCCACTGACAGGCTGCTGATCTGAAGCGCAGCGCCGTTGCCCGACACTGGGACCGATCCCAGCGAGTTAGCGCCGTCGGAGAAGCTAACGCTGCCGGTCGCCGTCCCGCCGTTTTGAGGCGCGATGGTTGCCGTCAGGGTGATCGTTTGTCCGAACGCGGCTGGATTCGCATCGGAGCCCAGAGCGACCGTGCTGCTCGCCTGGTTGACGACCTGTGACAGCGCAACTGAAGTAGCGCCGTTGTAATTCGAGTCGCCACTGTAGCTGACCGTGATGGAATGCGATCCTACGGCGAGCGCCGAAGTCGAGAGCGAAGCTGCGCCGCTCGAAAGCGGCACGGTTCCCAGCGAGTTTGCGCCTTCGAAGAAGGTTACCGTGCCGGTCGGAGTGCCCGAACCGCCGCTCACCTGCGTGTTGAATGTGACGGATTGTCCAAACACTGATGGATTCAGATTGGAACCCACAGTGACGCTCGTTCCGGCCTGCTGCACGGTCTGTGTCAAGTCGGTCGAAGTGCTTGCCGCGTGGCTGGAATCGCCGCCGTAGTTCGCAGTAATGGTGTGCGAACCCACCGCCAGCGCCGACGTAGCCAAGCTGGTTTGCCCGCTGCCGTCGAGCGTTCCAGTTCCCAGCACGTTCGCGCCGTCCTTGAACGTAACCGTGCCGGTTGCGACGGAGACGCCGCTGGTGCTCACCGTGGCGCTGAACGTCACCAGATCACCGAAGTTCGACGGATTTGTGTCGGAACTGATACTCGTGCTCGTCGGACAAACACCACTGTCGGCCACCAGCGCCGTAAACGGAGTGTTAGTCAGTCCGGACGTGGTGAAGTTACGGATGTCAACGCCAGGCGCAAATCCCCCCGAGTCGGTGCCGACACGGAAGCGGATTCGCACACTCTGACCGGCGTAAGTTGTTCCCAGATTGACCGTCACCGGAGTGAAGACTGTGGGGCCGCTCGAACTGTTGCCGGAATATGCAGGCCTGCCCGAGAGCACGCCGTCGTCGGGGGTGAATAGGGTGTGGTTATAGGTCGGACTCGCCGACCCGCCAATGTCTGTCCAGCTTGTACCGCCATCGGTGCTGAGTTCCAGCACCATGCCGTCGAAGAACGCGTTGGGAGGATTGCCAGCTTGCTCGAACCGGAATTTGTGCTCGAACGAGAACGAGAACGGCCCGTTGCCGACCTGCATCACCGGGGAGACCAGCGACTGATCGGTGTTGGAGTTCGAATCCAGGCCTTGCCACCGATGCTCGAGCGGTGAGATCTGAATGTGCCGCCAGCTCAGCGTGTCGGGCAAAGACTCGGGGACGCCTGTCACGGTCCACGGACTATTGTTGGCCTCGAAGTTGTCGTTAGCGCTGGAATTCGGCACCTCGTCAACATTGACCCGGAAGGAAGCAATCCCGTTTACCGCGGACGGCAGGCCGAGCGATGGATCGGTGAATGAGATCTTGAAGTCCGCCTGTTGGATACCGGCAGCCCCCGCCAGAGCAACGGTGATCGGCATCGACGTATCCGAGTTGGCGGCAGCTGCCGGGAAGTTAATCGAATTCCCGTTCGGGAAACTGACTGCCGGGTTGGTGGACGTCACGGTGGCGGTGATGCTTGATAACGAGTTTCCGCTGTCGTTATGCAGAGTGATGGTGAGATGACCTTTTTCGTTGTTGTCGAGCGATCCATCGTGATCGCATGACGCGATGTCGTCGGTCAGGGTTGCGCCCACAAAAGTGAGCGAAGGCAATTCCCAGAAACCGCGCCCGTAGGTTGCAATGCGGACGAAGCTGCCGTCCGGCGGCATATAGATGTCGCGAACGGCGACACTCGGCAAACCGGTGCCATAAGGCAACCAGGTCGCTCCCTGGTCGGTTGAGCGGTATACGCCGGCGTAGGTTGCGGCCAGTACAGTTTGTTTGCTGGGATCGCTTGGGTCGACGATGATTCGTTCCACCTGCACATCGGGCAGGCCGCTGTTCGCCGCAGCCCAGGTCAATCCGCCATCGCTGGACTTGACGACTCGAATGGATCCCGCGGTCGGAGCTACCGAGGTCACGAAGATCGTGGCGTTATCCACGTACGTGACACTCTGGGTGCTGGAGTTGAATCCCGGGACGACTGTGTTCATCGCAATGTCGGTCCAACTGGCTCCGCCGTTGGTGGTGAGTTCGATGTGTCCGCCCGTGGCTGGAACTCCGATATGAAGAAGATCCAACGGGCTGACTCCCAGACCGTGTACTGGAGCGCGGAACGAGATACCCGTCGGGATACCGCCGGACCCAACCGCGCCGATCAAGTGAAAGCTCAACGATGGCGCGCCCAGGTCAATCCAGAAAATCGCAGTGGCGTTGGCCGAATAGACAATTCTCCCGGTCGGAGCCGCGGCCGGAGACGGGATTGTAATAGGGGTATAGAAGAGCGTACTTCCCCCACTGCTGAAACGCACCCAGGGCGCGCTGATGTCCGGCACCTGGTTGGTCAGATTGACCCCGTACGAGTTTCCCGGGAGAGACGTCGCGGACATATTTGTATTGCCCTGGCTCCATGTTCCCGCGATGCCGTCGCCGCCGAAACTCTGGTTGTAGATTTTGGTATTGCCCCTGCGGACGCGCGTGCCGTTGTCCTGGAAGCCGCCAATCACATTTTCGGGATAGCCAGGCGTCGAACTGATGGAATAGAGAAGATGAGTCTGAAGTCCGTTGTTTTTGTCGCTGGTCCAGCTGGCGCCCTCGTCCGTGCTGACGAACAAGCCGCCATCGCTGCCAAATATCAGGGTTGGCGCGCCTGCTGTGCTGACTGCTGCGGCGTGAAAATCCGCGTGGACGTAAGGAAGGTTAAAGCGCGGCGCTCCCAGAAACGGATACAGCCAGTTACTCAGGAGCGTAAAGGTTGTGCCGCCATCGGTGGTTTTGGCCGTGCTCAAATTTCCACCCAGATAGACGGTGTTGCGGGTCGCGTCGCGCGGGTCGACCAGAATCATCTGGTTGTACCAGGCCTGCCCGTGCATCAGATCCATGTTCGGGTTGTCGGTATTGGGATTAGTCGGCGCCTTGGTATTCAGCCCCAGGGCGCTCCAGTTCAGACCGCCGTCGATCGAGCGAAACAGGTCGAGCTGATCGGTTGTGTTGCTTTTCTCGGCGAATGCATAGACGACCGAGTCGCCCGGAGCGCCAACGGCCAGAGTCGTTCGTCCAGCGCCTGCAAACACATTGCCGCCATTCGGAATCGCGGCCCAGGTTGCGCCTACATCCGTCGAAACGTAAAGTGCACCCACCGTTCCACAAGCATCGCCAATCCCGACGCACGGCTGCGCATTGGCAATAATTCCGCTGGTGGTCTGCACGAAACTCCAGATCACCTGCCCTTGAAATAGCTGTCCGACTCCACCCTGAACCTGCGCGTATGACACGCCGCTGTCAGTCGAGCGATAGAGGCCATCGTTAGTCGCTACCAGCACGACATCGTCCGCGCCGCTGGTGTCCACGAGAATGTCGCGCACCGAAAGCGCGGCTCCGAGGTCAAATACATTTCCCCAAGTCTGCCCGCCATCGATCGACTTCACCATGGCCCCGCCAATATTGATAACGTCGAACGGATCACCAAGGCCGAGATACAGAACATCGGGCGTGCGACCGAACGCCACCGAACCGCCCGTGGTGGTTGGCAAGCTATCGGTCAGGGGAGTCCACGTCGTATTGGACGACGTGAAATTGTGCGTGACCCACAGGCCGCCGCCGGAAGTCAGGAAGTACATGGTCGCGGGATCTGTCGGGTGAGGAAGGATCTTGCGGGCTCGGCCGCTATCGCGCACGGATCCACTGAATCCGCCATTGCTTTCGTAGTCGGCGCCTTCCGGACCGATTGGAATCCAGGTCGCCCCGGCCAGCGGCGATTCGGTTCCTTCACGCGACGCTCGTTCCGCTGACTGCCGCCGCATTCGTTCCTGCATCAATTTCCGCTTGAAATCCGCGGTTGGAATTCCCGACTGTTTGCGCTGCGCCAGCATCCGTGCCGTTGCATCGTCGCCTTCTGCTTCTTCTCCGCCCTGCTTCGCTACCGCTCGCGGCGGTCTGGCCGGTTTCAGAGAAGTGAATCCGTCATCGGCGGAGCCGCTAGCCGAATTCTGAGAAAGGGCAGACGTAGTGAGCAGGAATGTAATCAAGCAGGCAAACGAGCAGCGCAGCACAGATTTCATGAGAGTAGAATCTCCTCTTTCGCGAGCAGGCGTATCCCGCGGATAGTTAATCGAGTAAGTTGAAAAGGCTTGTCCAACAACCGCTCGGAGTGGGGAACTCCTCTGGATAAGGACGCGGCGAGTGTACGCTTTTGTTTCGGTCGTTGTAAACGAAAAAACTACCGCGAGTAGTAGATATTTGTAATGTGCAAATAGTTGCTACTTCAACGGCTTTGAGTGCAAGTAAGTACAACCATCAACGGAAATAAATCCACAAACCCACCACCGTAGTGAGCAACGCCAGGCTGAAAACAATATTCAGCATGCGCTCGGTGGGCGTCTCCTTCGCGGGTTTGCGGGCGATGCCGTGCAGCGGGATGGTATCCATTTTTTCGTCCACGGTTGCGAAGGTAAGACCGGCGAGTTTGCGTCGATCAGGCGCGGGCGTCATCAGGCTGACTACGATCAGCACAAGCGAGCACACGATGAACATGAAGATCGCGTAGTGCAGGAAATTCATGTCGATGATCCAGCGGATAGCCGGCGATTCGAAATGACCCGAAGTTCCACGATCCACCAGTTCAAGAACGAAGCGCGTTGCGCCCATCACAAACCCGGTCCACAGGGACGAGAGCGCGCCCGTGCCGTTCAATCGCGTCCAGAGAATACCAAGCACGAAGCAGGACGCGATCGGCGGACTGATGTAGGCCTGCACGCTTTGCAGATAAATGTAGAGCTGGCTGCTGATCAGGTGAATGAACGGCACCCACAAAAGGCCGAGGACAACCATGAATCCGGTCGCGATGCGTCCGAAGTTCACTAATTGTTTTTCCGACGCCTGTGGCCGAAGCTTTTTGTAGAAGTCGAGTGTCACGAGCGTGGACGCGGAGTTGAAGACGGAACTCATCGCGCCCATGACAGCTGCCAAAAGCGCCGCCATAACCAGGCCAACCAATCCTACGGGCAAAAGGTTGAGAACCAGCGTCGGGTAAGCGAAATCGGGCTTCACGACCTGTTCGGGAAATAGAGCGAAGGCAATGATGCCGGGCAGCACGAGCATAAATACCGGCAGAATCTTGAGGAAGCCCGCGAAGATCGTGCCGGCCTTGGCGTGTCCTTCATCGCGCGCTGAGAGAACGCGCTGCACGATTACCTGGTCGGTACACCAATACCAGATGCCCAAAATCGGCGCGCCGAAAAATATTCCGGTCCATGGGAAATTTGGATCGGACGCGGGCTTGATCATGTGGAAGTAGCTGGCGGGCACCATCGTGCGAAGGTGTTCGAGTCCGCCTACACGGTGGAGACCGATGAAGGTAAGGGCACAGGCGCCGGCGATCAAGATCAGCGTCTGAACAGTATCGGTGTAAATGACAGCCGCAAGCCCGCCGGCGATCGTGTAAATGCCGGTCGCGATTACAAGGATGATTGCAGTCTTCCAGAGCGACCATCCCGCGACGCGCTCGAGGACCACGCTGGCGGCGTAAAGCTGCACGGAAATCTTCGTGAATATGTAAGCGATGATCGAGATGCCGGCGAGATACACGGCGCACTGGCGGTTGAAGCGGCGCTCGAGAAATTCTGGCATCGTGAAAACATTCGAGCGTAAATAGAACGGGACAAATACCCATCCAAGAATCAGGAGGATCAGGCAGGCGAGCCACTCGAAGTGGCCGACAGCGAGGCCCGACGACGCGCCGGTGCCCGACAGTCCGATGAAGTGCTCGGTCGAAATGTTCGATACGAACAGGGATGCGCCGATGAAGAACCACCCGATATCGCGGCTGGCGAGAAAGTAGTCGGTGGACGTGCGCTCTTTCCGGGCGAAATAAAAGCCGATACAAAAGACCAGCAGGAAGTAAACACCGATGATGACCAGATCGATCGTTGCCAGATTGCGATGAGTTACGGTCGCGATGGAATTCATCCTGTGTGAGCCCGGTTCGCCCCAACCGCCAACGGGGGCATCCTCTCTTGAGAGTCGTAATCCTGCGCCGCCATAATAATCCTCCGAAGGGGAGTTGCGGCATCAGAAATGAATTTTGTTTACGGTGTGCCAAGAGCTTTCTGAATCGCGGCCTCCGCCAGCGGCGCCATGATGGCATAGCCGTCAGGATTGGGATGCAGTCCATCTTCCGCCAATTCTTTTTTCAGCAGGCCATGCGTGTCGACCATGGCGCTGAAGTAATCCAGATATAAACAATCGTGGCCCTGGCAATATTCCCGCAACCATCGATTAAGCTCGTGGATTTTATCGGGCGAGCGTTGCGCATAAAGGTTCAGCGATTGCGGAGTGTAATTGTGCACCGGCAGCACCGACGAAAAAATTACTTTGATGTGGTGCGCATTCGCCAACTCCGCCAGGGACGCATAGTTGCCTTCGATTTCTTCCAGCGACATGGGACCGGTATTGCCTGCAATGTCGTTGGTGCCCGCGAGAATCACGACCGCCGCCGGTTGAAGATCGATGACATCGGGACGGAACCGGAGGAGCATTTGCGGCGTGGTTTGTCCGCCGATGCCGCGGTTGATATAAGTCTTGCCGGGAAAATATTTCTGAATGGGCCAGATGTCGGTGATGGAGTCGCCAAAAAAGACGACGCGGCGTTCCCCCGCGGCGGGAGGCTTCAGCGCCGCATTGGCACTGTGGTAGCGGGCAAGTTCCCCAAAATCATCGCGCAGAACGGGTGCTTTGGAAATTCGGTACTCCTCCAGACTCTTGGCCGCTGCCGCTACTTGTTGCGGAGTCTGGCTGAACGCTGTAACGCACAACACCAGTGGAATAGCCCAACGGAAAGATCCGCACGTCATAAGGACGTTCTCCCCTATTCGATTATTCGATGCCCAGCTGCTTCTGAATCTGTTCCAGCGGCACGTTCTTCGTTTCCGGAACCATCGTCTTTACCCATATCAGTTGCAGAACCATCATGCCCGCAAAGAAGGAAAAGACATAGCCAGGCGGGAAGCTGGAAACCATGCGCGGGAAAAACGTCGTCAGCAAGGCGGCGAATATCCAATGCGTGAAACTGCCGAGCGCCTGTCCTTCCGCACGATGCCTGTTCGGAAATATTTCCGAGATAAATACCCAGATGACAGTCCCCTGCCCGATCGCGTGCGCGGCAATGAAGGCAAAGATGCACGCCGGCACGATGCTGTAATGGTGCGTGAAGAATGCCCAGGCGGTGAGTCCAAGGGAACTGATGTAGCCGAAGGAGCCGATGTAGAGCAACGTGCGGCGCCCGAGCCGATCAATCAGCCATAGTCCTGCAAAGGTGAAAACCAGATTCGTGAGTCCGATACCGACGGACTGCAGCAGCGCGGCTTTTGCTCCCAGCCCGGTCAATTCAAAAATGCGCGGCGCAAAGTACAGAATCGCGTTGATTCCCGAGAGCTGGTTAAAAAACGCGATCAGAATGGCCAGCAGAATCGGCTTGCGCAGGCGACTGGTCCAGAAGCCGCCGGTTTTGCCCTCGATATTCGACGCCGCAATGATCTCATTGGCGAGCGCCTGAATCTCAGCGTCGGAGGCCTCGGGCTGAATGCGCCGCAGCACGTCGATTCCCGCCTCCCGATCTCCCTTCCGGCTCAGCAGCCATCGCGGGCTCTCAGGAATCCCCAGCGTCATGACGGCATACAGCAGCGAAGGAAAAGCGGCGACACCCAGCATCCACCGCCAGGCATTTTCTCCAATCCCGGCGAGCAAGGCGTTGGAGACGAACGCAACCAGGATGCCGAAAACGATGTTGAACTGGAACATCCCTGCCAGCCGGCCGCGCAATCGAGGCGGCGCAATTTCTGAGATGTAAAGTGGCGCAGCCACAGTCGAAATGCCGATGCCCAGACCGCCGATGAACCGGGCGGCGATAAACAGAGACAAATTGTTCGCGACGGCCGACCCGATCGCACCGACCAGGTACAGCACTCCGATCCAGAGCAGTGTGGCCTTGCGTCCGAACCGGTCGGTGGGCCAGCCTCCGATCAGCGAGCCCACCACGGTACCGTAGAGCGCTGACGCCATTGCGATACCGTGTAGTTCCGGGCTAAGGCCCCACAGCGACTGAATCGTTTTCTCGGCGCCCGATATGACAACGGTGTCAAAGCCGAAAAGGAAACCGGCTAGTGCGGACGTGAGCGACCAGAAAAAGACCCGTGAGTTCATAGGGCGAAGCCAGCGATTTTACCTGACAACTTCGCCAATAAACACGCCGTACGGCTCTAGGCTCACATCCATTCCCTTCACCGAAGCGCCGGGTGTGGCCACCAGGCTCTTCAAACCAGCCGACCCGAATCCCTTCTCCGCCAGGTTGAAGCTCACTTTTTTGGATGCGCTCGACATGTTCAGCGCCACCAACACAGCCTTTCCCTTGTAACTACGGAGATAGGACATGACGTTCGGATCATCTTCGTTGAGCGCGGCGTAGTTTCCATCGATGAGGGCTTCATTGGTGTGGCGTAGTGCCAGGACTTTCTTGTACATGCTCAAAACTGAATTCGGATCGTCGGATTCTTTCGCCACATTGTGAGTTTTATAACTCGGCGGCACCGGAAGCCATGGCTTGGCGGTGCTGAATCCAGCATTCGCGTCGCTGTTCCACTGCATCGGAGTGCGTTCGCCATCGCGGCCGATTTCCTTGGGCCATCCCGTGCGGCCGATCGGATCCTTCACGTCTTCCTTGCGCTTGGGATCATTGTTCTCCATCCCAAGCTCTTCGCCGTAGTACATGATGGGAGTTCCACGCAACGTGAGATAGAAGGCGCCCATCAGCCTCGCGATCGCGTCGTTGTTTTTGCCATCGCCATAGCGGTTGTAGGAACGCACTTTATCGTGATTGCTGATGACGAAAACGGGCCATCCACCGGCGGCGTCAACTTGCGCAATCTGGCGGCGGAATTCAGGCGGCGACAATTTGTCGACGGTTGTGAACATGAAGTCCATCGGCATCTGTAATTCGTTGTCGTGCGATCCGTAATACTCTTTAAGTTCATCGATATTCGACGTCCAGGTCTCGCCGATCAGTACCGCATCGGACTGGTCGGCCACTGCCCGCAGTTTTTTCAGAACGTCATGAACTTCGGGAAGCTTCTTGTTGTGTATTTCTTCTGTGTTGGGATCGCCCAGCTTGTTCTTTCCGGGCAGAACCGGATTGTCAGTCAATTTGGGATCTTCGAAAAGTGTGTCAACTGCGTCCAGACGAAAACCCGAAACGCCGCGTTTGTACCACCAGGTTGTGGTGTCGAGCATCGCTTTCTCTACCACGGGATTGCGCCAGTTTAAGTCGGGCTGCTCAACATAAAAGTAGTGGTAATAGTACTGATTGGTAGCGGGATCGAGCGTCCACGCTGATCCGCCGAACGTGGAGGTCCAATTGTTCGGTGGCTGACCAGGTCCCTTCCCGTCGCGCCAGACAAACCAGTCGCGATGAGCGGCGGTCCGCGACGACTTTGAATCGACAAACCATTGATGCCGGTCGGAAGAGTGGTTCACGACGAAGTCCAGGATGATGCGGATGCCATTCTTCCTGCCCTCGGCGACCATGCTGTCGAAATCGGCCAGCGTCCCGTACATCGGATCGATGTTCTCGTAGTCGGAGACGTCATATCCGAAATCCACCTGCGGCGACGGGAAACATGGGCTGATCCAGATGGCATCCACGCCAAGGTCGTGCAGGTAGGCCATCTTCGAAGTGATTCCCTTCAGGTCGCCGATACCGTCGTTGTTGCTGTCCGCAAAGCTGCGAGGATAAATCTCATAGAAGACGGCATGCTGCCACCACTTGTGTCCTTCGGCATCCACGGATTTGCTCTGGGCGGAAAGAGGAAAGGAAGAAACAATTGCCAGCAAGGCGGAAAGAATTGAATAACAGCGCTTCGACATAAAAATTTCTCCTCCAAAGACTAACAGTCATTCGCGCGTTACTTGGATCCGGCAAAATTCAAGATGACCTCCTGATGCGCGTAGGAAGCCGGATTTTGCAGTGGAAAATCGACTGTCAGGATAGCCTCATCCTCACGCACTTCGCCGAGTTTGCCACCCTTCACCGATGAGATTTGCGCCGGATTCCAGATCGATAACTCGTAAGTCTTCCCTGCCAGGCCGGAGAGGGACAGGGTCAGCTGCGTATGAGTGGAATTCCATGTCTCCGAGAGCACACGAAGCCCTTCGCCGGCGCTGCCGAGGGCAGGCAATGTGTTCGAGAGACTGACGCCAAAGTCGTTCTTCAGTCGAATCCGAACCGTACTGGTCTCTTGCGTGACGGGGAATTTCATGGCGACGTGGCGATCGCTGGCATGGTCGGTGACACGAAATGGAAGACTGTGGCCGTTCTGTTCGACCGACGTCACTTCGGTCCGGAGGCTGAGTGCGGGGGAGAAGTCGAGTTCGGCATCGCCGGAGCCGGTACGTTTCACTTCCATCGCAATCAGTCCGGGACTTCTTTTGTAGCTGACGGAGAGATTTATTGCACCTGCACGCAAGTTGTCCAGCGTGAATGATCTCCAATCGACGGGGACGTGGGGAGCGAAAGTCACGATGTGAGTCTGCACATCTGTGTCGAGACCCAGCATGCCGCGCAGAATCGGGCTGACAACCATTGCCGCCGACCAGATCTGGTGCGGCGAACTGGTGGAGATTTGCTGGTAGTAGTCGCCCGAAAGAACTTCCGTGACATGGCCTAGTGATCCATCGAGTGCGAGCAGCGCGTTGGACCGTAGATTGGTGTAGGCGGGAAGAGGTTGGTGGTAGCGGTATTCGCCGACCGACGCCCATCCGGTGAAAAGCGGCCACACCGAGCCGAAGTGGTATCCGCTGCCGTTATAGAACGGAGAGCGATTGGAAATGATTCGCATGCCCCAATCGGTCTGATGATCGGCGTCGGCCAATTGCTGAATAGTGGATTGCGACTTGTCCTCGTCGGTCACGCCAAACCACATTGGAACCGTCGTCAGAACTGAGAGTTCGTCTACTCGGCGATTCTGTTGATCGAGAGCGTAGCCGAACGCTTTCTTGTCGGGAGACCAGAAAGTCTGATTGAAAGCAGGCTTCTGCCGATCGAAAGCGGCTTGCAGGTCTTTACCGACAGCGTCCTTGCCAGTGAGTCTCGCGAGATTGGCTAGCGAGCGCAGCGCTTCGAGGCCGAGACCACTCTGATAGAACTCGGTTTTCACGGGAAGAAGCGGACCGCCTTCAACCCAGCCGTGACCGAAGCCGAAATTCTGAGGGAAGTTCTGTGCGTCATAAGTTGAACGCAGGAACTGATAGGCCTTCCAAAGGCTGTCCCATTTCTGCCGCGCGAAGTCGAGATCTCCGCTGCGAGAAACATAGTCATTGGCGGCGATGATGTAGAGCGGCGTCGCATCGACGGAAGCGTAGCCGTAGGGATAATCCTTGAACCAGTTGACGAAATTCGCGCCCTGCGAAATTTCGTGTGGGATCTTGCCGTCATCGCGCTGGAATTTGGAGATGAATTCGAGAGCAGTCCGCGTTGTGGCGAAATCACCAATGGAGTTGAGAGCGAAGGACGTCCAGAAGGAATCGCGTCCGAAGAACCAGGCGAAGCCGGGACGCTGACTGGTGCCTGAGGTCCGGTATCCCGCGACCAGGCCGGTGCCGAGATAGGGATTGGTGACCAGTCCCTGAATTGTGCTGATGCGCGACCAATCGTAGGCCCGCTGGAGTTGTGGGTCGGGCAGTGTGAGGTTGACAGTTCGACCAAGATAGTCCTGATAGTACTGCGCTGACTCTCGCAGAAGATCGGCATATGAAGATGCCAGCCGCTGGTAGGTCGCCTGCGAATCGGCCAATCCCTTGGTCGACCCGGCAAGAAAAATCACCTTGCTGGCCCTTCCCTTGTCGGTCACGCCGAGACGAAATGAATTCTCCTGGGATGAAGAATAATTCGTCTGATAGGCAACTTGCGGGTTGGACGCCGAAGGCGAACCCAGCATTGCGGCAAACTTCTTTTGCTCTTCGCCGAATATGTACGCGCGTTGCAGCTCGTCCCAGAAATGAAACGTTCCTCCCACCGCGGCGGGCCATTCAAGCTGGAAATCACCAACAAAGCCGGCCTCGATTTCGAGTGGTTGTTCGGTCTCGACGTCTAAGAGAATGACTGCGCCACGCTCGTGCACTGGAACAAAGAACGTCTCGCGCACCGAAAAATTGTCGCCGGCATAGACCAGCGTTGCCGATTCCGGGTGGACGATCAGCGTCCGAACCAGACTCTCGGCGGGCACCGCCCGGCCTTCCACATGAAATGTGAGGTGGAAGTTCCGGAAGATTTTCAGTGGATAGACCCACCCTTCCATCTGTCCGCTTTCATTGCCGAACAGGGCGGCTTGCATGCCGACCACGGGAAGAAATTCCCAGGAGCGCACCGGGCGTGAGAGTTCTAGAGACGGCGGTCGCTCGGCAGAAACAGCAAAAGATGAGAAAAGCAGAAAGCACGAAAGAACCGCGCAGGCTGCAATGGATAAACGACCGGCAATATCTCGAAAGATCTTCATTGGCATAACGACGCGGGGAGGGATCGAGCCTTCATTTGAATCGACGGACTGAAATACAGACGGCCCCGCCAGCTTGCAAAGTCTTCCGGCACAAAATATAAGAATTCAGGGGTACAGTCCAGCACGAGGCCGATTCCCAGGTATTCCTTCTTGCCTTCTTCACGCCGCGAACTCCTGAAATCGCTGAGCCGGTCGGCACTGGTTCTATCGTTGGAAAGCATTCTGGGACTGGCCCGTCCTCTGTGGTCACAATCTTCACCAGTGCCTCAGATTCCGGTTGAGCCGCTAAAGCCGGGCGCTCCTGTCGGTGTGAGTTTCATCGATGTGGGGCGCGCTGCAGGACTAACGACCAAGACTATCTATGGCGGTGAACACAAGAACAAATATCTTCTCGAGACGACGGGATGCGGTGTCGCGTTTTACGACTACGACAACGACGGCTGGCTCGACATCTTTCTGGTGAACGGTACGCGCCTGGAGGGATTTCCCGCCGGGCAGGAACCTGTCTCACATCTGTTCAAGAACAACCGCGACGGGACATTTACAGACGTCACGTTGAAAGCGGGTGTGGCGCGCTCGGGCTGGGGGCAGGGCGTCTGCATCGGCGACTACGACAACGACGGCTACGAAGATCTGTTTGTAACTTACTTCGGCAAGAACGTCCTCTATCACAACAATGGCGACGGGACGTTCACGGATGTCAGTGAAAAAGCGGGTGTCGCAGGCAAAGTAAACCGATGGAATACCGGCTGCGCCTTCGTGGACTACGACCGTGATGGCAAACTCGATCTGTTTGTCGCGAACTATATCGATATGGATCTGAAAACCGCGCCCGTGCCGGAGTCTGGGCCGTGCCTCTACAAGGGCGTGATGGTGGCTTGTGGTCCGCCGGGACTGAAGGGTGGGAAGAACATCCTCTACCACAACAATGGTGATGGGACTTTCACGGATGTTTCCGAGAGCGCGGGGATTCTCAAGGCGAACGGAACATTCGGGCTGGGTGTCCTGGCGGCGGATCTCGACAACGATGGCTGGCCAGATATTTATGTCGCCAACGATTCCACTGCAAGCGCTCTTTATCAGAATCAGAAGAACGGAAAATTTGTCGACATCGCCCTGGAAGCGGGCTGCGCGTTGAGTCCGGACGGAAAGCCTCAGGCGGGAATGGGGATTTCAGCCGCCGATTACGATTTGGATGGCAATCTCGACCTGGTGAAAACGAATTTCGCAGGCGACACTCCGTCGCTGTATCACAACCTCGGCGAGGCCACTTTTGAAGACACAACTTTCACTGCGGGACTGGGCGCGCACACCCAGTATTTGGGCTGGGGCTGCGGATTCGTCGATTTCGACAACGACGGCTGGCCCGACATATTGATCTGCAATGGTCACGTGTATCCAGAGGTTGAGCAACTAAAGACCGAAGCTGGATATCCGCAACGCAAGCTGCTTTATCGAAACTTGCGCAACGGCCGCTTTGAAGACATCTCCTTGCAAGCCGGCCCCGGGATTTCCCAGCCGATCGCGGCGCGCGGCTGCGCATTCGGAGACTTCGACAACGATGGCGATCTCGATATGGTGATCAATCCCGTCAACGACTATCCGCAGCTAGTGCGTTGTGATTCGCAGACTGACAACAACTGGATCAAGGTAAAGACGATCGGGACGAAGTCGAATCGCAGCGGGATCGGAGCGCGACTGAAGTGTGTGACGCGCATCGCAGGGGAAGCGAAGCCGCATCAGCAGATTGACGAAGTGCGCAGCGGTGGCGGCTATTTCTCGCAAAACGATCTGCGAGTACATTTCGGTCTGGGCAAGGCGGAGAAAGTCGAGTCACTCGAAATTCGCTGGCCGAGCGGACAGGTGGATACGCTCAAGGACGTCAAGCCGAATCAGGTGATTCATATAAAAGAGGGTATTGGAGTGATACACACCGTGGCGCCGAAAACATCCCAAGGCTAACGCGCTCCCCTAGAATCAGAAGTTCTCCACCATCCAGACGTTCGAGCTTCCACTGGCCTTCCAGAGCGCGAGATGTTTGCCATCCGGAGACGGAATTGCCCATCCGAGCGTCATTTTATTTTCTTCGAGCATTGGCCGGATTCGTCCGGTAACGCTCACATTGGCCAAGATCTTTGTGCCGGCAGTTGCAAAGCCCGTGGTCCATAGGCTCTTGCTGTCTGCGGCCCAATCGAGGCTACTTATCCCCGCCCAACCTGGCATGGCTATACTTCGCTGCGTTTCATCGTGCAAATGAAACAATAGTATCGCTGGCTCGGTTTCATCTCCCCTTTTACCCGTGGTTGCTAGTGTCTGCCCGTCGGGCGAGAGGGACCAATTGAAGTCAAACTTGTTAAGGGACTTGATCGCAGCGGCTGAAATCTCCGGCCCGGCACCCTTTTCCGGATCGAACCGGAAAAAACGCTCACTTCCCGGTCCGATTACGCTGAAGATACATGTGTTGGCTGGTGATCGTGCGCACTGGTGGTTGCCGAGTCCCGCTGCCTCCAGTACCGTTTGCGGCGGACCTCCCGCCAGTGATGCCCGCATGAGGCGAGTCTGATCCTGCATCGGTGTTGCCGACGTGGGAACGACAAGATAAAGAACGCCGTTGCCGTCCGGCGTCAGACGAGCCACCGACTTGTTCTCCGGCCCACCAATCAGACGCTCGGGCTCGGAATCGTCCAAACGTTGTTTGAAGATATCGTAGGTCCCGTTTCGATCGGAAATAAAAATGATCGACGTGCTATCTGGTGTCCAGTCGTACGGGTAGTCCGCTCTTTCATCCAGCGTCAGACGGCGAGGAGGGCTGAGTTTCGTGCCACTTGCCTCCAAGTCAGTCACGTAGACATCCGGCTCAATCGTTTGGCGAAAAAAAGCCAGTCTCTTTCCATCCGACGTCACGCTTAACAGGTCTGCCAGGCCAGTGCCGTGCGTCAGACGTGTTGCGGATCCTCTTGCAAACCCCGCCGAGTCCAGTTGCAAGGCCCAGAGGTTGGAATCGTTCTGGTTTGGAGGAGGTTCCTCGATGGAATAGATCAATCGCCCATCCGGCGTCCACGCGACTGTAGAGCCGAGCCCGCGCATCTCGGCCAAGTCATGGATCTGCCCGCTCGAAATATCCAGAATTTCAACGCGGTTTCGAATCCAGGGCATTCCGATGCTATATCGCGTTCTTACGTAGGCGATGTGTTTGCCATCCGGCGCCCAGGCCGGGACGCCGAAAAAGTCTTGTCCTTCCCCGACGAGTTTGCGCGCTCCGTCGCCATCGGCACGCATCAACCAAATCTCCCTGTTCTCCGAGCGCATGTAAAACAATTGTTTGCTTTGGGTCTCGGCCGTCAGAAAAACCACCTGCGAACCATCCGGCGATACCGCCGGCCACGATCCTTTTTCGATCAGCTTCCGCGGACTCCCGCCGAGTAGAGAAATCTCCCAGATGCTGGTTGGCTCCCGCGGGCCGCCAACCCAGGTCGCCAGCAGGTGGGTCCCATCAGGAAACCAGCTTCTCGGCTGCGCGTTGAATCCATTCGGCAAGGTGATGGCGTGAGTCTCTCCGGTGTCGATTTGTCGAAGGAAGAAATGAGAGGCGTCCGCGAAGGCGAGGTATTTTCCGTCCGGCGAAATCACTCCGTCGGTGATTGGATTTTCCGAAGCATTTGCCGTCAACCGCCGTTCGCTGATAGGTCTAGAGGTCGAGGATGAGTGGTGCCCCGCATGCCAGCCCACCGTGACGCCAACCAGTACCGCAAACAATCCCGCTGCGACCCACCACCAGCGCCCCCAGAAGGGACGAGCAACCGCCTGCCGTTGCGGGGGTGCAATAACCGTACCGTTTACCGGCGCCAGCAACCGATAGCCGCGGCGAGCCACGGTCTCGACGAAACGTGGATTCTCGGCCGAGTCGCCGAGGGCTTCACGCAGCCGGCGGACGGCTGCATTCAGACTATGGTCGAAATCCACATAGGTATCGGCTGGCCACAGACGTCCGCGAAGTTCTTCCCGGGTCACGATTTCTCCGGGACGGTCGAGCAGCATGCTCAGAATTTGAAACGGCTGTTCCTGCAAACGGATTCGGGTTCCGTTGCGACGTAGTTCTCCGGCTCTCAGATCGACTTCAAAAGTGCCGAACTGAACTCGGTGACTCCCGTTAGTTTCGGTCGCCATGCCGCCACCCGAAGCCGAGTTTAGCACCGATCGTTTGCCCATCGTCTCGTTACCCAGCGTCCCAAGTATTTGATGTTGGAACAGTTATCTCGTTACCCAGATTTTTTTGCGGGGTTATCCCCAGTGCGTTGAGGTACGCGGCTACAGAAGCGAAAGTTCGGCCTGTTCCAAGGAGGAATCGGCCGTGTTTCGTAAGATCGCAATATTTATTGTGGGAATTGTTTTGTGGGGATCGAGTTCAGCCCGCGCTTGGTCGAACCCGATGTTTACTGTCAATGTTTATAACGACGTGAGAGTCTCCCCGGCGCTCCTGCAACATTCAGAAAGCATCGCGGGAAAGATCTTCCAGCAAGCCGGTTTCGCCATTTTGTGGAGGGACTGCACTCCGAATCGTGTGGAAGGACGTCAGATGTGCCTCGGGTCACGGGACGAGATCGCCCTCGCTGTGAGAATTATTCCGCATTCACTCAGCCTGTCGGGCGAGGCTTTCGGAGTTGCCTTTGTGGGAAGCGACGGACAGGGCGCACAAGCGGACGTTTTCTATTCAGGAATCGAGCAGCTCACGAATGATTCCTCTGCCAACCCAGCCGACATCATGGGACACGTCATGGCGCATGAATTGGGTCATCTTCTCCTGGGCTTGAACTCCCATTCCAGTCTCGGAATTATGCAGGCACACTGGAACGACCGGCAACTGCGCCAGATGTCCATGGGATTTCTCAAATTCGATAAGCGCCAATCGGAAGCGATCGGGACCCGACTGCTCAGTGTTCACGTCATGCGACAGGACGAGTTGGAGCGGCGGGAATATTGATGCTAGGAAGGTTTCACGGCCTGCAACGGAATCGCAGTGCCAGATCCTTCCTTCAGACTATGAATCGCGTCCGCAGGCAGGTTATCGAAGCGTTCGATGAGTCCACTGGGCCAGCGTATCTGGACCGAATCTACTCTGGCCGCCGAGCCCAATCCGAAGTGGACACGGATATCGCTGCTGGAGTTGTAGCTGGAACCGCTGCGGACCTCGTCCATGAGGGTGCGAGGACCCGCTTTGACTGAGATGCGAGCACCAATGCCGTCGCGGTTCGATTTCGTCCCCACCGTGCGAATAGCAATCCAGTGATTGGAGTTGCGGACCTGATTAACCAGAAGACTGGGCGCAGAATTCAGATTCGTGATTACCGCCGAGATGCGGCCGTCGTTCCAAAGATCGCCGATGGCGAGGCCGCGCGATGAGGCCCGGGCAATAATCGCGGGACCCGCGCTGGCTGATATGTCCGCGAAAGCCCCTTTGCCGAGGTTGCGATAAAGAATGCGCGGCTCTTCGTAGTTGCTGCCCAGGTTGTTCTTGTCGACTTCCGGGTATACGTGTCCATTTGCCAGCAGCAGGTCGGGCCAACCGTCGTTGTCGAAGTCCAGAAACATCGTCCCCCAGCCTAAATATTTCGTGTAGAGGCCCAGACCCGCGGCGGAGGTCACGTCGTCGAACGTTCCATCGCCGTTGTTGCGATAGAGAGTGGAAGTGTCATCGGAAAAATTTGTTTTGAAAATGTCGAGGCGCCCGTCGCCGTTGTAATCACCGATGGTCGCGCCCATGCCGGCCTGCTCGCGTCCGTCTTCGTTGAAAGCCGCGCCGGCAACTACTGCCACGTCCGTAAACGTCCCGTCGTGATTGTTGCGATAGAGAATACTCGGAGTGCTGTCACACGCGACGTAGATGTCGGGCCAGCCGTCGTCGTTATAGTCGAGCGTCGAAACGCTGAATGCGTAATGCCCGTCGGTCTGGTCGATGCGCGCTTTCGTCGTCACGTCTTCGAACGTCCCGTCGCCACGGCTGTGATAGAGAATATTTTTCGCGCCCGGCAGTCCGCGCGGACCGCACATCACGGGCACTCCTTTCCACACGCACGACGGACGCTCACCCGGAGTCGGAGCCGTCGCCAGATCGAAGTCCACGTAGTTCGCGATCATCAGATCGAGACGGCCGTCGCGATGCCCCATGCTTTGCCCGAGCCCGCCACGCCAGCCTTCTCGGCGACTTCGGTGAAGACCCCGTTCTGATTGTGGTAGAGGCGATTCTCGCCGTAGTACGTGACGTAGAGGTCTTCCCATCCGTCATTGTCGTAGTCGCCAACGCAGACGCCCTGCCCCCATCCGGTTGCATTCAGTCCGGACTTGACGGTTACATCGCTGAAAGTGCCATCGTGATTATTGCGATAAAGATGGTTGGTCGGACCCTTGCCTGCGGGGAAGCCTTCCAGCGTCGTGCCATTCACAAGGAAGATGTCGGGCCAGCCGTCATTGTCGTAGTCAAAGATCGCGGCGCCGCTGCCGGTCGTTTCGATAATGTATTTCTTCGTCTCCTTGCCGCCAAAGACGATGGGCGCGGTCAGGCCGGCTTTCTGGGCGACGTCGGTGAAATAGGCGATGGCAGTCTTGGAAGGTTGTGTTTGCGCCGCAACGTGCAGACAGCAAAACACGATCAGTGCTATCCAGAATGCATACCGCGACGTCCGTCTGAAGCGCATAAAGAAAATTTGGTTATGTAAGCGGTAGACCGCGTAGACATCACAAACTATCCCTGTCGTAACATCGCGATTAACTGCACGCGCGCCCGGAGAATAATTGCTAATCGCTGCACCGCCACGAGTCTTTCCGGAACCGCTGTTAACGGATAACCCGCGGCGACGAAATGCCATCGAAATTTCCGAGTGGGGATCCGTCAATGAACATACCAGAATCGACTGGCACAACGTTCGTGCCGGCAGGCGAAAGGGTACGCAAAAATGGGCAATAAAATAGCCAAGAACACCATCTGTCTATGGTATGACCACGATGCCGAGGCTGCGGCCCGCTTCTATACCGCAACCTTCCCGGACAGCAGCGTCAAGGCTGTGCACCGCGCTCCTTCCGACTATCCCGGCGGCAAGGCGGGAGACGTACTGACCGTCGATTTCACCGTAGCCGGTGTTCCTTGCATGGGCCTCAACGGTGGTCCCACATTCAAGCACAACGAGTCCTTCTCGTTCCAGATCGCAACCGACAATCAGGAAGAAACCGATCGCTACTGGAACGCAATTGTCGGCAACGGAGGCCAGGAAAGCGCGTGCGGCTGGTGCAAGGACAAATGGGGCATCTCGTGGCAGATCACGCCCCGGGCACTGACCGACGCTCTGGCCACCGGTGGCGAAGTGGCCAAACGCGCCTTCCAGGCAATGATGCCGATGAAGAAGATCGACGTGGCGGCCATCGAAAAGGCCGCGCGGGGCTGACCGTGGCACTGGATGCTTGACGGCGGCAGCGAAGTTCTCAGTTGGCGTTTTATCGCGATTTCATTTACTACCCACCATCCTGGCAGAGGTTTTTCCGGCGCGTTCCGCTAACCCGCCACGGCAACTTCCGCGCTGTTGCCCCCTGGCCGCCGCGCCCACTCAGCATAGTAAGATTTCCGAAGCGTTTCCGATGAAGTCCCGAGTGCTTTCTTGATTCTTGCGCCTAGTCGAACCCGCGTCTTTCAGGTCGCGTTTTTCCTCATCGCAATCGTCTTGCCCGCACACGCGCAGAAAGCTCCCGCCAAGGCCCCCGCAGACTCCCTCTACCAACAGGGACTTCGCCAATTGCAGCAGGGCAACCTGGCCGGCGCGCGCTCAACGTTCGAAAAAGTCGTGCGCCTCGCGCCGAACTCCGCCGAGGGACACAACTCTCTGGGCTGGGTTCTCATGACGAGCGGCGGCAGTGATAGTGATAAAGATAAAGACAAAGCCATCGCGCAATTCAGGCTGGCCATCAAGCTTAAGCCGGACTTCGTTCGCGCCCATACCAATCTTGCCAGCGCGCTCGCGTCCAAGAAGGACCTCGACGGCGCCGTCAACGAAGCTCGCACCGCAGTCAGACTTGCGCCCAGCGACGCCGAATCCCATCGCGAGTTGGGCCGAGTGTTGAGCTTTCGTTCCGAAGTGCCGGCGGCCATCGCCGAGCTAAGCCGCGCGACGGAATTGGCGCCCACGCGTCCCGATCTACACGATGAACTGGGATCGCTGTTTGTGCAGAACTCTCAACTTGATGAAGCTGCCGCTCAATTTGCCGAGGCTCTCCGGTTGCAGCCCAAGTTTGCCACAGCGAAGTTTCATCTGGGAGTGATTCGCTGGCAGCAGCACTCATTCGAGGAGGCGCAGCAGCTACTCGCAGACGCGGTCGCACTCACTCCACAAAACGGGCAGGCCCACTACTATCTAGGGAGAGTGCTAGCCGACCGCGGCAACTCCGATGATGCCATCCACGAATTGCAGGCCGCCGTCAAACTTCAGCCTAATTTGACCGAAGCCCAAACTCAACTCGGCCTCGCGCTGCAGCGAAAGGGAGACGCCGTCGGAGCAGTCACCGCCTTCCGCCAGGTCACCGAAGCCCGCCCCGACAATGCGGACGCCCACAACAATCTCGGATTAGCCCTCATTCAAATCGGAGACGCGCCCACTGCCGTTACTGAATTCCAGGCCGCCCTTCGACTCCAGCCGGACGATAGCGGCTATCGCGGGAACCTGGGCATCGCTTATCTGCAGCGGGCCGATTTCGACGCGGCGATCACCGAATTTCAGACGGCACTGCGCACCACGCCCGATGATGCCACTCTGCATTACAACCTCGGCCTCGCTCTCAAACTCAAGGATCAGTTGCCAGAGGCAGTCGCCGAATTTCAGAAGGCCGCGCAACTCGACCCCAGTCAAGCCGACGTCCACTACACGCTGGGCGTCACATTTTGGCAGCAAGGCGAGTTCGCCAGCGCCGTAGAAGAATTGCGCGCGGCCACCAGGATTCGTCCTGATTACGCTGAAGCCTTTTACACTCTGGGGACTGTCTTGAAGCAGCAGGGAAACTTGCCCGAGGCCGCGAATGCTCTCCGCGAAGCGATCCGTCTGCAACCAGATTTTGCCGGAGCCCACACTACCCTCGCAGGCGTGTTGCGCCAACAGGGAGACGCCCGCGGCGCGAGTGCCGAAAGCAAGTTGGGAGCTGCCATGGCGAGCAGCACGAATGCTTTGCAGGCCGCAACCTTCTCGACCAATTCCGGCCGCCGCATGCTCGGAGCCGGGGATCTGGAAGGCGCGATCTCGCAGTTTCGGTCCGCAATCGAACAAGCGGATGCCTATGCACCCGCGCATTTTTACCTGGCACAGGCACTCAAGCGAAAGGGTGTGAAGGAAGAGTCAAGACGCGAGTTTCAGAAGGCTTCCGAGCTGGATCCCGCCTTTAGGAATTCTTCGGAATAGCCCGCGACCTGTCATGCACCTGGATCAGGTTCGGCCAACGTAAATTTACGTAAAACTGTAGACATTGCGATTTGCAACCTACAAGCTTTCATATTCCTGATTAGACTGCATTTACATCTTGACAATGCAAGTTACCGACTAGTACTTTTCCATCGCAGGCAGTGTGTGGGGATTTTACTAAAAATTTAGTTCGTTCGTGCAGATGCCACCGTGGAATCCGCCCCAGTTTCGGGGAAGGGCTGCGGTGCATTGCCTTTTCATGAAGTCTTCTGAGCTTCATGAGATTAACTCCGGACTGGGATACGTCCGGCATTTTCGACACAGAGAGCATATGCGGAGGCAAGTAGAAATGGCGAAACAAATTTCCATCGCCGCGGTGGTTGCGATTTGCATCTCCCTAATGACATTGACGCCGCAACCGGTGTGGGGACAGGCCGTCTATGGCAGCATCCTCGGCACCGTGACCGATCCTCAAGGCGCTGCGGTCGCGAATGCGAAAGTGACTGTAACCAATCAGCGCAAAGGCACGTCCGACACGACCACCACGAACGCGGACGGAAACTATTCCGTCACCCACTTGATTCCGGATATTTACACCGTTCGCGCCGAAGGTGCCGGCTTCTAGGCCAGCGAGACCAAGGACATCCCCGTCTCCGCTGATGCGGGAGCCCGCGTGGACCTCGCGTTCCAGGTCGGCGGAACCTCCGAAACCGTTGAAGTCACTGCCGAAGCTCCCCAGCTCAAGACCGATCGCGCGGACGTTGCGACCAGCTTTAATGAGAAGTACGTTGAAGACATTCCAATCCTCAACCGCAATTTCACCAGCCTGCAGTTGATGGCGCCAGGTTCGCAGAGGCTGACCGGATGGGCCCATGCGGCCACGGAGAATCCGCAGGGCAGCCAGCAGATTTTCACTCAGGGCCAGCACTTCAGCGGCACGGCATTCGAACTGGATGGCACCGATAACCAGGATCCGATTCTCGGAATCATCGTAGTCAATCCAAACCTCGACGCTGTCACCGAAGCCAAGGTCGCGCTGCAGAACTACGACGCCGAATTCGGCAAGGCAGTATCCAGCGTCGTGACGGCACAGACCAAATCAGGCAGCAACGAAATTCATGGCAGCGGCTTCCTGTTCCGCCGCTCGGACGCGCAGTTGGCAAGAAATCCCTTCAACCAGGGCCCGAACCAGGCGTCCCCGGTCACGCACAGACTCATCCCGTCTTCTCGTTGGGTGCAGTTTGGAGGCACGGTCGGCGGAGCGATCATCAAGGACAAGTTGTTCTACTTCGGCGACTACCAGGGCACGCGTCAGACCAATGGCGTCAGCGGATTGTTCACTCTCCCAACATCCACCGTGCGATCGACCTGCACGGGCCCCACCGGAGGTGATGGAGCCGCATCTTTTTGCGATTTGAGCGAATACCTGACCTCTGCCGTAACCGGCGGTGGACAAATCTACGATCCGGAAACTGGCGACCTCCAAACAGGAGCCGGCAGAGCGAAGTTCGATGGCAACCTGATCCCGAATGACAGGCTTTCACCCGCTGCGGTGGCGGTTTTGCAAGCGCTTCCAGATCCGGGTAATGCCAACCTTCTAAACAATTTTGTGGGCTCCGGGTCCGGCCCTTTTAAGCAGGACAGCTTCGACGTCCGCATCGATTACGCGGCAACTTCTTCAATCAGTGTTTTCGGGCGATTCAGCCTCGATTACTTTAAGCTCTCCGGCACGGGTGTGTTCGGAACCTTGCAAGGTCCCGGCAACGGTCTACTCGGCTTGGCTGGCAGCTCCATCACGCACAATTACAGCCTCGCAACCGGGTTCACAAAGACCTTCAGCTCTTCGTTGCTGACGGACTTCCGCTTCGGTTATTTCAAATACAACCCGCAGACGCAGAAGCCAGATGGCGGCACCCCGATGTCGGATTTCGGCATCCCGGGCGCGAACATTGATGGTGATCCGAAGACGAATGGTCTGGGATCGTTCTTGCTGGGTCCAGACCAGATCAGCGGTCAGGGATGCACGCAAAACTCGGGAGGCGCCGGTTGCGTAATTTCCAGCTTCGGCGATGGACTTGGCATTGCCCGCTGCAATTGCCCGCTCACGGAAAGCGAGCAGCAGTTTCAATTCGTGAACAACTGGACCAAGATCCGGGGTAACCATCAGTACAAATTCGGAGCTGATATCCGGTACGCCATGAACTTGCGCATCCCGAGCGACAACAATCGCACTGGTGAGTTCAACTTTAGTCCCGAGGCTACGTCGAACGGAGGGTCCGGCGGCTTGGACCTTGCAACGTTCTTACTAGGGGACGTGACCTCCTTTGCAAGATACGTCAACAACCCCAACCTGGCCGGCGCTAACAGCGCCGCTGAACGTCAAAAGCGCTGGTTCTTCTATGGACAGGACACATGGCGTATCAGCCCCAAGCTGACTCTTAACTACGGACTTCGTTGGGAAATCTACTTTCCTGAGACAGTCAATAAGAGGGGCAATGGCGGATTCGCCAACATTGTAGACAATAATGGAGCTGGCGGAATCCGTGTCGGCGGCTTCGGCCGTTTCGGGCTAAATGGCAACGTCGAAAACGACTATCATGCTTTCGCACCGCGCCTCGGTATCGCTTACCAACTTACTCCGAAGACAGTTGTACGCATGGGCTACGGTCGTAGTTACGATATCGGGGTGTTCGGCTCGAATTTCGGACACACGGTTACACAGAACTTGCCGGTATTGCTGAAGCAGAATTACGACGCGAGCACATTCCAGACAGATGCACCTAACCCGAACTGCACTGTAACGCCTTCGCAACCGCAGTCCTGTTCGGCAAACCTGGTGCCGCTGTTCTCGCTAGACGATGGACCCAATGCCAATGCCAACATCGATCCGGCTTCCGCATTCCCGGCCGTCCCGGACGATGGCTTCATCCCCTTGACTTCTGGATTATCCGGTACCCACATCCGTCCGCTCAAGCAGGTGTTGCCTACCGTGGACGCCTGGAACATCACATTACAGCGACAACTCTCCAATACGATGTCTCTGGAAGTCGCGTATGTCGGCAGCAAGGGCACACACGGATTCGCCGGCAACGGTCCCAACTATGACGTCAATCCGCCGCGAGTAGGTGACGGAACTGACATCACATCCGCCCACTTGATCTCGGATCCAACCCAACCGTGCCCAAACGGCGCGACGCCTAATGTTGGTGATTGCGGACCGGCTAGTTTCAGTTTCAAGGCCGCCACCGGGCAGAATAATCGCCGTCCGCTTTATCCCACCATTCCGTTTGACTTGGGCAACTACTACGGCAATGACGCCGCCAGCACATACAACGCGTTCGAGATAAAACTGGATAAGCGCTTTTCGCAAGGGTTCCAGTTCCTTACTCACTACACTTTTTCACATGCTAACAACTACGATAACAACTACTATCCGATTGATCACAAGATCGCGTGGGGACCGGTTGATTTCGCTCGCAACCATGTATTTGTGTTCAACACCGTCTATGAACTGCCCGTCGGAAAGGGCAAGAAGTTCATGGGCGATAGCAGTCGTGTCATGGATTACGTGGTCGGTGGTTGGCAACTAAGTAATACGACAAACTGGAGCAGCGGTCTGCCGTGGACTCCGAGCATCGGGGAATGCGGTGCTGTTGCCGATACGGGCCCGTGCCGTCCAAACAAGGTGAGTGGCGTGTTCAGAGTTGGCGTACAGGGCGATATCGACCCCGTCAACCATAACCTTACTTTCTTCGCGCCCGTACCGTCGTTGGCAATCGACCCCAACTCTGTGCCCGTAGGCACCGACCTCTGTACCGTGGCGCGGCCGACGGCAGGTCCTTTTGCTCTCCCTGCTTGCGGAACGCTCGGGAACTATGGCCGCAACACTTACCATGGGCCTCGCGGCTTCTACTCCGACCTGTCGGTGGCTAAGAAATTCCGTGTCACTGAACGGTTCACCGCCCAGTTCCGGACTGACTTCTTCAACCTGTTCAATCACCCCGTTTACGCGTTCAGCGCAAACAACGGTGGCAACACTTGCGTGGACTGTCAGGGCGGCAACAACGGTAAGATCACCAACATCGAAGATGGCACGTCGATGCGTCAGATTCAGTTTGCAATTCGGTTCGACTTCTAGAACCGGCGTCAAACAGAGCTTTGCCAGAGGGAGTCTTTCCAGGACTCCCTCTCTTTTTGTGTTCTAATCTTCTGAAGATTGTGGCCACGGTGGTCATCCGATGTACTCTCTCCAACTACTGTTGGCAGTTTTTCTGTCTGCGGCCGTCTGTCTAGGGCAAGACGCAAAATCGCCTGCAGCTCGAGCGGCGACTTCTGAAACCAGCTCTGCTCAGTCCGACTTCTCTGCCGCCCAAACTCTTCTGCAGCAGGGAAAATACGACGAAGCGATCGCTCAACTGGAAGCTCTCAGCGCCAGAAATCCGGTGCCGAAGGGATTGGCTCGCGAGCTCGGCGCCGCCTACTACCAGAAAGGCGAATTTCTCAAAGCCGTCGACAACCTGAAAAAAGCTCAGGCCGAGGATCCTCGCGACAACGAATCAACGCAGCTTCTCGGTCTCTCCTATTACCTGGCTGGACGTCCCGCGGATGCCATTCCCTATCTTGAGAAAGTTCAATCCTGGTTTCCCCGCGCCAACGTCGATGCGGCATACATTCTGGGTATCTGTTACATCCAGACGAAGGATTACCCGAAGGCTCGGTCGGCTTTTTCGCGGATGTTTGATGTGCCTCCGGACTCGGCGGCGGGGTACCTTTTTACGGCTCGCATGCTGCTGCGGCAGGAATTCGATCCTGTGGCGGAAGAGTACGCACAGAAGGCGGCGGCGCTCGATCCCAGGCTGCCAGGCCCGCACATGCTTCTGGGCGAACTCTTTCTCTACAAGTCGCGAGTTCCCGAAGCGATCGAGCAGTTTCAGAAGGAAATCAGCGTGAACCCAGCGAACGCGGCTGCTTTTTACAAACTTGCCGATGGCTACTCGCGTATTCAGAAATACGATGACGCGGAACGCCTCTTGCAGCGCTCGATCTGGCTGGATGCGACTTCGACCGGGCCTTACATCTTGATGGGCAAGGTACTGGAGAAAAAGGGCGAGTTCGAATTAGCGCTGCGCGCTCTGCGCCGGGCGGCGGTGATGGATCCAAATAATCCGATGACGCACCATCTGCTCGGCCAGACCTATCGCGATATGGGCAGAAGCGACGAGGCCGAGTCTGAGTTGAAGACCGCGCAGGAATTGCAAACGAAACAGGACGCCCGTCCGTGAGATTTCTCGTGACAAAAGCGGACTGCAGAATCCTATCTGCGATCGTGATTACAGCTCTTTCGAAGAATTCTTGATCATGACAAATCGCCGCAACAAGGTCGTCGGGTTGGGAGAGATCCTCTGGGACATGCTTCCCGAAGGGAAGAAGCTAGGCGGCGCTCCGGCAAATTTCGCTTACATCTCAACTCTGCTCGGTGACGAGGGTGTTGTTGCCAGCCGAGTCGCGGGCGACACGTTGGGCAACGAGGCCACTAGGCATCTCGATGCGTTGGGCGTTACAACGGAATTTGTGCAACGGGATCCCTCGCATCCCACCGGCACCGTTAAGGTTGAAGTCGATCAGGCGGGACAGCCGAAGTTTGAAATTGCCGAGGGCGTGGCTTGGGATTTTCTGGCGTGGACTCAAGATTGGAAGCGCCTGGCCGCCACTGCGGATGCCATTTGCTTCGGGTCGCTCGCGCAACGGGCCCAAACCAGTCGATCAACCATCTGTCAGTTTCTGACCACAGCGCGCAAAGATGCGGTGCGCGTCTTCGACGTCAACCTCCGGCAGGCGTTTTTTACTGAAGAAATTGTCGCTACTTCAATGAAGATAGCGAATATCGTAAAGCTGAATCACGAGGAACTGCCGAAAATCATGGAACTGTTTGGCCTTGAGCACCAAGATGAGATTGCTTCGTCCAAATCTTTGCTGGACTTGCATGATCTGAGCCTGATTTGCGTTACTCGAGGATCCGGAGGCAGCCTGCTCATGACCCGGCACGACTTGCATGAACACCCGGGCTACCGCATTCAGGTAACAGATGCAATCGGCGCCGGAGACGCGTTCACAGCGGGCCTGGTCCACGAATATCTGCGCGGTGCTTCCCTTCCGAACATGAATGAAACCGCGAACCGGGTGGGTGCCTGGGTGGCGAGCCGGGCTGGCGCGATGCCCTCCCCGGGAGACGGAGGGGTCCGGGCCGAGATGTCCAAGGTCGGATAGCGCTTATTTTTGCGCCGACTTTCCTTTCAATACTTCCTTCTCCAACGCCTCCACCGACTCTTTCGGCAAATCGTGGAGCAGTTCCAGAAACACGCCATTGGTCCAGCCGAAACCGATCACATTGGCTTGGTATCCGGCGGCAACCGGCGCCTCTGACGATCGAGTCACAACGTTATACTTCTCACGGATGGTTCCATCTCGCTGGAAATTCTCGATTACCGTAGAGAGAAATTTGTGGGAGAGCCTGTCCGCTTCGGCATTGTAACCATAGCGGCGCAATCCCTGGATGGCGAGTAATTGAACCGGAGCCCACCCGTACGGGTAGTCCCACTGCATACCGGAATTCTCGGGGCTCATTGCCAAACCGCCCGGTTGCTCGAACGCAGTCAAATTCTTTGCGACAGCGGCCGCCTGATCGGGGGTGGCGAGACCGGCCCACAAAGGATAGTAAGTGGTCAGATAGCGATAAGTTGACTTCTTACTTTGTGTGAAGTCATAGTCAAAGAAGAAGCCTCGGCCGCTCTCCCAGAGATACTGCTGCATGCGACTTTGACGAGTTGCTGCGCGTGTCCGCCAGACTTTCGCATCCGGTCCTTTGCCGATCAAAACACTGATCTGGTCCATGTCTTTTTCGGTCTTGTAAAGCAGGCTGTTCAGGCACACTGGCGCATAATGATGCGTGGCGGCGCCGTAAGCTCCGAAGCGGAATGAAATATCGAACCCGGATTCACGCATCGAGCGATCGCCCTTATAGTAATCGGCACTCAGGCGAACGATGTGCTCCGTCCCGCACTCTGGTCGCGACATGGTGGTAACGACATCACACGCTTTGATGGAGTAACTGGCTCCTTGCCTCTCCTGCGTTTGCCCCTGTTTCTGCTCAACCAAGTAGTGGTCGGCTTGCTCCGGATGCAGCATGAAATACGTGACGACATCACGATAGTAACCGCCTTCATCTTGCAATCCTTCAGCGGGCGGGCCATCCCCGAAATCGTAGTAGCGCGCAAGATCCGTGGAACCGGCAAGCTGAGGATCACGCGTCCACATGGAGTAGTCCTTCAGCAGAAATGGATAGGCTCGGGCGAGCCACGCCGTATCGGCACGTCCCGCCTGCTTTTCGGCTTCGTAAACGGCCAGGACCATCGAACTGAGAAACGGTGGCTGGGAACGAGTCAGATAGTATGTTCGGTTTGCGTTGAGCAGCGCGCCATAGTTCTCGATCTCGAAGAAGAAATTCTCGACCATGCCGCGGGCGAGGTCGATGCGGCCGTCTCGCAGCAATCCGAGAATGATGAAGTAACTGTCCCAGCCGTACATTTCGTTGAAACGTCCGCCTGGCACTACATATTTATTCTCTAGATAGAGAAGACCGTGGGGTTGGATTGCGCTGGTATTGATCTCGCCGAGCTGTTTGATCGGCTTTGGGAGATGCTGAATCTCAACGTTGCAGTCCGCATGCATCTTTTCGACCGCAGGCGGCACCGGAAAGCCCGCAGGCAAGTAGAGCACCGGGTGAACTTTCATCTTGGGATCGACAATAGAGCCGCAGTCGGTCATCGAGCGCGTGAGCGTGTCCCACCCGTTTGCAATGTATTGACGGATGGGCGCTAGTCCAGGACCCGACGCCTGTTGCTGGGCCGCGGCGCCGACCGAACAGGTAATTAGAATCAGCAAGGACAAAGAGAACGAGAGTTTCCGACTGAGCATTGTTCACTCCATGAATCCATCATCATACCGCGTAGTTTTTCTCATCGTCAGCGTCCCTGCGACTTGCAGCAAAAGGGCTTAACCAAGGAGGTGACGAGGGGACACCGAGGACAGACTACGCTTTAGCTTTCGGTCTCCCAACGGAAGGACATCACGGCAAGGACACCAAATAAGACCGTGAACAGAAGCAACATTCCAATTGGAATCAATGCTTCCGAGAATCCCAAGCCACGCCATGTCATTCCATCCAGACCGTCCATCGCCCAGCGGGTAGGAACGACAACGGTGACTTTTTGCAGCCATTGCGGAAAGACAAAAGTCGGCACCCAAGAGCCACCGAGCATAACCATGATTAGAGTCGCCATGACAGCGTACCCACGCGTAGCTTCCACGGTTTTGCCGAGCGCCGCAATCAGAAGCCCGAAGGCGGCAGTCATCAAGGAAAAGGCGGCGCAGACTCCAAGAAATCCCAGAAAGCTGCCTTGGATGCGCACATGAAATACCAGACGCGCAAACGAGAAGAGCACCAACAGAATGAATCCGGAAATCAGTGCCGCACTGACTGTACGGCTTCCCAGTAGCATTGAGCGTGACAGCGGAGCCGCCCGAAGCCGCTGCCAGAGCCCACTCTGACGCAACAGCAACAATCGGATTCCCACGTCCAGCCCCATAAAGAGGATGAACTGTACTCCCATTCCTCCGAAAGAGTGGGCGTAGCCGTTGTATTTTTCTTCGGTTCCGGAAGTGATTGCTTCCTGCCGGCTCTCAAATGGAATCGTCAATCCCGCAGGCGCGCCTCCCGCCGCAGGCTGATCTGCCTGCTGTTCGTTCCACTTTTCGACACTGCCCAGAAGATCGCGAAGGCTTTTCTTTTCCGCGGGCGTCATCTGGCTGTTCGCATCGAGTTGAGCAATCGACTCCTTCACCATTTCTCTTCCGCTCTGTCCGGAAAACATTTCCTTGCTCACTGCCTGCATGACCGCGCCGGTCATGATTCCCTGCACCATGTTCATCTCCATGCTGTGCGATGGATCGTACAGCAGCGAGATTTCAGGTTTCTTGCCGCCGGCGAAGAACGCGCGCCCCGCATCGGAGCCGAAATCTTTCGGGATCACGATTGCCGCTCTCGCCTTGCCTTTACGCACCTGCGTGCGCGCTTCGTCAAGTGTTGACGAATTTACTTCCAGATTCTTGTCGCTGCCCAACTGTGCAACCACCGCTCCTGAGATAGCGCTACCGTCCTGATCGATTACCAGCACCGGCATTCGGCTTGTCTCCTGCTGGCCGCCCTGCCCTCCGAACAGGTATCCGAAAAATGAGGCGAGGACGATCGGAACGATCAGGCCGACAACGACGGCGCGACGGTCGCCGAAGAACAACCGGAGATCTTTGCGAACAAGGGCTAGAAACGGAATCATTATGAGTCTCGGAGGGTCCTTCCGGTCAGAGTCAAAAAAACGGTTTCCAGATCGGGCCGTTCGCTGGTCACGTGTTGATAGGAATGGCCGCTTTCCGCCAGCCAGCGCAATATAGAGGGTGCTCCCGTTGTTAAGTTGTGAAGTCCCACCTTGAGGACTCCCTCTTTCACCTCAGCGGATTCGACCTCCGGCAGCGCCAGCAGTGGCTCCGGCTTGAAGTGATCCGGCGATTCCAGTTCGATCGCGAGCAGATTCGTAACCGGCAGCATTCGATGAAGGCCGTGCAGAGTGTCATTGGCAATGACTTTTCCATGGTCAATGATAATGATGCGGTCGCACAGGCGCTCCGCCTCTTCCATATAGTGAGTTGTATAGACCAGTGTCTTGCCACGCTTCTTGAGCGTCTCGAGATTATCGAAGATAGCGTTCCGGCTCTGTGGATCGACTCCCACGGTCGGTTCGTCGAGCAGGAGGATTTGCGGATCGTGCAGGAGAGCGGCCGCAAGATTCAGTCGGCGTTTCATTCCGCCGCTGAACGTAGCCACCTTATCCTTCGCTCGATCAGTCAGGCCCACCAGGTCGAGCGCCTCTCCAATCGCACGCTTCAAACCCGCGCCACTCAAGCCGTACAGAGCACCGAGAAAATTCAGGTTCGCGAGCGCAGTCAGTTCGTCATAAAGCGCGATGTTCTGTGGAACCAGTCCGATTTTACGTTTGACGGGATCAGTATCGCCCCTCAGAGGACTGCCATCGATTAGGACCTCACCGGAGTCGGGAGGGAGCAAGCCCGCGATCATCGACACCGTGGTTGTTTTTCCAGCGCCGTTCGGCCCAAGTAGTCCGATAGTTTGTGCGGAGTCTGCCCTCAAACTGATGCCATCCACCGCGGCGATCTTGCCGTAGTTCTTTCTCAGGGCCTTGACTTCGAGCATAAGCCAAGGAGTTTATCTCCTTCTCCGGATCCTTCGTGCTTTTCAAGAACCATCGTCGACCACAATGGCGGCAGCTACCACGAGCGCGAGTGCTCACGCCACTAACGTTGCAGGTTTACGTCCAGCAGGGATTCGACTTGATAGGACAGAAATTGCATTTCGACGCGGCACTGACCTTCGATTTTTTTCGCTTCGAAAAAATAAAAAGGGGCGGCTTGGGGGGCCGCCCTTCAAAGTACTTCAAACTTGTCGTCAGTTACGTCCGTGATGAGATCCATTGTTGCCGCCCGACGAATGCTGTCCACCGCCACCCCCACCGCCGCGGCTTGGGGACGAGTAGCCTCCTCCACCACGTGGAGCTGAGTATCCACCGCCGCCATAACTCGGAGCTGAATATCCTCCACCACGCGGAGCCGAGTATCCGCCACCGCCAGGCGAAGAGTAACTGCGGGGCGGAGCAGAGTATCCACCACCGCCGGGATATCCTCCGCCACGATTGGGACTGGAATACCCACCGTTCGGGACGGAACGCTGACTGTTATAGCCGCCGTTTCCGTAATTGCCACGCGGAGGAGCCGGAGCCGACGGACGCGGCCTGACGATAGGTTGTCGCATATCGAGCTGCGGCCGGGAATCGCGCCCGGTGCTCCGGGGAGGCGCCTGCCGCCAGTTTCCCGGATCGCGCTGCGCCTGTGGGGATGCGTTTCCTGAAGGAAAGCGGCCGATCGAATCGTTGCGCTGCATCGGCGGCCGATTGGCCTGCGAGTCGCCCGGACGCTGCGCGGGCATCCTCCGCCAGTCGTTCCCGCGATCCTGCGTGGGGGCTGTGCCCTCACGCTGGGACCGATCGCGGGATGCTGGCGCCTCTGCCAACCCACCAGAACTCCGCGGCGTTGCGGACGGCGGCCGATCAAGTCTCCGCCAATCCTGATTGCCCGGGTTGCCATTTCGCTGCGGAGCCGAATTTACTCCCGGCCGATCCGCCGGACTGTTGATTCGTCCGCCCGCAGTGCTGTTCGCGGAACCGTTGCCCATACCTTGCCGAGGCGTTCCCGAATTCGGACCGCGTCTCCAGTCCGCATTGCCCCCGCCAACCTGACCGCGCTGGTTAGGGTTCGACATCCCAGCACCCGGACCGGAACTGTTTGGCCGTTGAACTGGCTGGCCTGGGTACCGCCAGGCCTGATTCGCGCCGCCCTGGCTCTGCCCCTGGTGCGATCGATCGGCAGGCAAGCCCGCCGAAGGCTTCGGAGATCCAGGATTCTGTGCATTGCCTCCTTGTGCGAGCGAATGGCCATTTACTTCCCCTGCGTTCGAGCGCTGGTTGCCAACGATCGGCGTTAAGTGTCCATTCCTCTGGATCGAGTTGCGCAAGTCCGCCGCTTCACGGTCGAAAGATCGTGGAGCCGACACCTGACGGTTGCGGTTATTGGTAAAGAAATGCTGCGCCTGTCCTCCGCGAACAGCGGAGGGAGGAGCCGAGCGGTGCTGTCCAGCGAACAAGCTCTCGCGGTTCGGAACCACTGGGAGATTGCCGGCGACCATTCGTCCGTTGCGAAACATCTGGCTCGACACGGGCTGCGCTCTAAACCGGCCTCTGCCGAAATCATTCGCTCCGACCGTCGAGATACCACCGCGCACCCGGTTATTGAACGAGGCGAGGCGCACGTTCGAGTACAAGTTTCCTCTGCGCAGCGGCGGAATTCCTCCACCGCGGTAGTTGTAACCATTGCGAACGTTGTAGATGTTCACAACATTAAAGCGTGAACGGTATCCACCCCACCATGGATAGAAGCCGTCACAGGGACCGATCGGGAGCCAGCCCACGGAACCGAATCCGAACCCAAATCCATAGCCACCACCGCCGAACCCGAAGAACGAAACATACGCGGGAGCCCAGATCGGACGATAGTTGGCATATCCGTAAGACTGACCAGGCCACCAGACCCACGAGTTGTCATACATGAACCAGCGTCCGTAGTGATACGGCGCCCATCCCCACGGTTCATAGGAAACCCAGGTCCAACCCCAGTATGGCTCCCAGACCCAGCGCCCATCCCGATAAGGAGCCCAGTCACCTGCCGCTGCTGCTGGCTGCCATACCTGTCCGTAATCGGGAACATTGCGCCAATGTCCATAAGAGTCGAGATCTTCCGACCCGACGTAGTAGCGATTCGTGCGGTTCCACGACTGCGCATTCAGAATGGTATTGTCGCGATCGCTGTTCCAGCGGTCAAAGTCGTCCCGCGCTTTGGCATTTGCGATCTGAGATTGGGTCGCATTGCCGGTGCCGCGCACGATGATCATCTGGCCCGCTATCACATGCTTGTTGCCTTGCGGGGTCGAGATGTCGGCTTCGCCTTTGCGTACTAACACTTCGGCTTGGTCGTCACCCAGAACATTGATCCGGTAGCTGCCGTAGCCCCGTCCGGGATGGACTGAGAGGTTTGGAGCGTCGATTTCGACGTCCGCTTCGCTGTCCTTCAGCACCGAATAGTTAACCAATCCGCGAGCGATCTGAAGCTGGATCTGCGTGCGGTCCAGGTTTGTGATATTGGCCTGGGTGCGTGCATCGATACGCAGAACATTCGCGAAATCCAGCTGAAGTTCGACACGGGAGTTGTCGCTGGTAGAAATGCGATCGCCGGAGACGATGGGGGCGTTCAGAACAGCCGTTGCCCAGTCGCCGGAGTCTCCGCGTTGCGTCGATACGTCGCCATGGATCAGGCTGACGCGCGCCACGCCTGTCCCTTTAGGCGGCGCTTGATCTTGCACTGGCGCATTTTGCGCCGACTGATTCTGAACCGGCTCAGCCGGGTCCGAGTTCGTGGCTACCGAGTCGTTTGGGTAGGAATCGTTCTGATCCTGGTCGCTCGGAACGGGCTCGTCTTGAGCTTGATCGCCTTGAATCTGGTCATTTTGGACCTGATCGGTCTGCGCCTGGACGTGGACGGTACTTGTAATAAATATGAGAAGTCCCGCCAAGCTTGTTATCAGTTTAAGTTTCACAGTTATCCCCCTCCCCTAACGGGAGAACATCGGCACTGATAATGCAGGGAGATGGCCATTCAAGAAAGCTATGCATGTGTAGTATTTTCATTAGTTTAGAGACCATTTGCATGTATCTGACGGAGGACTCGGTGGCCCGATTCCACCAAGGTGGTGGTTTTCGGCCAGACGTCTGAATGACGAATCGAGTGTGAAAAAGCCCGCCCTTTATTTCCTCCGGAACACTGGAGGAGAAAAAAGAGCGGGCTATCGTTTTCGGACCGGGACCGTGGATGGGTCCCTTTATTTAGTTACATGTATAGCCCGACAAATTGACCGAGAAAGCTCGTACGCTTCCAGTGTCGATAAGCGTGTTATCGGTGACATGCAAGATCCATGTTCCATCGCCACTTTCACCCCGGAAGGCGGCCAGCGGGCTAGCCGGCTTAAAGGTGCCTGTGAATGGAGCTTGGCTCGAAGCGACTGTCTGAATGGACGCTGAAGCTGAATCATCCAGTACCGTCTGGCAGAAATTGTTGCCGCTATTCAACGTTCCGCCAGGACGGCTCATGAGTGTAACGGTGGTGCCGGACGGAGAGGTGAGAGTAATCACCAGATCGCCCACCCAGCTGTGGTCCAGACCGACGGTAGTTGCACCGGTAGCCGCAGTGCAACTCGTGCCGTCGAGGGAAAATGTCAGGCTGGACAGGGCGCTTCCAAATCCACTGACGGTGAGAGGAATACTAACTCCGGCTGCATTGCCATCGGGAATCGCGACCGGCCCTCCAGCATAGGGAAAGTTGGTGGAACTGGCTGAGGGAGCGCCCGTTGGCACGCTAAAGTCGAAGATCTGCGGGCTCAGTGGTCCGTTGCTGTAACTTGCAGTCAATTCAAACTTCGCAGCGGTTCCGCAGACTAGACCGGATGAGAGGGTAAAAGCATAGGGGACGTCGTTGACACCTGCTCCACCGAATCCTGGAATAAACGCAAAAGTGGAAGAAGCGCTGTCGATCGTAACCCCCGGCGTGGTTGTCGATAGAAATCCCTGAAGGTTGAGAGTCGCGGCTCCTCCAAGATTTCTCAACTCGGTGATCAGTGAACCCGACTCCCCAGGCTCGATAAAGGAGTCCCCGTCGCCGACGGTCTCAGTAGCTGTCACAGTTCCCAGTTCGAGAAACGCCGACGGTTTGGCATGAACGAAATTCAACGTCCCAATGGCATCCACGATGCCAAAGCCGGAATCGCGGTCGAACCCGAGTGCTTCGATATCGAGCGCTGACTTCGTCAACGCCGCTCGAAAAGCGGGCGCCTTCAGAGTTGGCTTCACCGATTTCAACAACGCTGCAACGCCTGCCGCATGCGGAGCAGCGGCTGACGTCCCGAAGAACGGATTGAGACCGGACCCACCTGGCAGGGTCGTCGACACTCCGTCTGCGGCAGACAAATCCGGCTTCTTGCGCAGTTGTCCACCGCTATTTCTGAACAGATATTTGCCCGGTTTGTAAGGGTTGCCGTCCGGATCGAAGAATACCCGGCGGTTTCCATCGGCGCTGAAGGTCTCGATTGGATTGGTGTTGCCTCCCGTGAATGCTCCCCCTCCTGCTACGGCGACATCCACAGCAGCCACTCCGAATGCACCGAGGACCGAGCTATGTCCATAAGTCGCCCCCGACGTTGCGAGACCCAACTCGCCGCCAAAAAGTTCGGTGCGGATTGCCCGGTCGGTCGCGCCCGTCTTTCTCGCGACGACCACACGATACTCCGCCGGAATGAAGAAACCGAGGAACTCAAACGGAATATCATTGCCGTCCTGAATGTCTGTGGAAGCGACCGCTACATTGCTCAATGTTGAATCTAGAATGAACAGATCATAGTCGTCACCGGCCTGGCCGTTATCCAACGACCCTGGGTCCGACCAATGCAAGATCAGCGGCCCGCCGGCGACATCGATCCGGTTCGAGACGACACCGCTGCCAAAGTCATGGACTTCGTAGCCTGCCGGCAGGGCATCGATACCCACTTTAGCCTTTTTGAAATCGCCTTCCCAAACGCCCGCGGTCCCATCGTTGAAATTGCCCTGGTTTCCCGCCGACGAGAAGTACGCGCCGCCATCAGCGATCACATCTCGGACAGCCCGAGCGATGATGTCATCCTGATAAGGCGATTCGAAGAAGTAAATGACGTCGTCCACAATGATGTCGCAGTGGTAGACGAAGCGGAGCGTGCGGATATTGTCAGCGAAGCTCTCCGGAGAATTGAACGCCGTCGCAAAGAAAATCTTCGCTCCCGGCGCCATGTCGAGGACGATCTCCATCATAGCGGTGCCTTCGCCAGCCCCGGGCCGACCGTCCTGTCCCGGCACGGTCGTGGTGTCAGGCGGGAGGTCGCCACTCGCAATCGACGCCTCTTTAAAGTCATCGCTGTCTGAGAGCACGCCGATTTTTACACCGGCGCCGGTCGCGCCAAACTGGTGCAGCGCTTGATCAGCCCGATGCGCTGTCACGCCTTCCGATGTGACCGAACCTCTGTCCTCAATCGAAGCAGGAGGTTGCAATTGCCGGATTGCGGACCCCAGAGGGGCACGCAACTTCTCAGCGCGCCGTTTCACAAGTTGCTGCGTCATCGCCGGAAAGCTCTGGTGAATTCCATGGACGTCAGAGCGCACGGCCAAATCTTCAACCGTGTCCAGTGGAACGAGGGCGCGCAAGAGTGGTCCATCCACATGTCCGTAAATAATCTTGCCGCCGCTCCGCTCGATCGCCTTAATCAATTGTTTGGAGATCAGGCCTCGAATCTGAACGTCAACCCGACCATCGGCACGTTCCGGCACAAGTGGGCGCAGGCCCGCCATGCCCGGGAGGAGATTGATCCCATGCTTTCGCTGGGCCATATAGATGAGGCTGGAGCCGATTTTGCGTTGCGCTGGGGTGCGGGCTTCCTTTTCAGCCATGAGCGCCCGTATCTGTTCGCGTCCGCTATTTGAAATCTGGGCCATGTCAGCTGCATTTGGGGTTTTGGCCGCGGAGCTTCCGCTTTGAGCGAGCCCGACCGTAGGATTGGAGAACATAAGAATGAGCGCGATAGCCGACACCGTCGCTCCAAGGATGGGTTTGCAAGCGTAATCGTTCATTTACACGTCTCTCCTGGAAGAAGAATTGTGAGAACTAAGACGGGCACCCCAGCAAGTCAATGCGGAAGGACCTGAATACCACGCTGGCTGTCGGGGAGGACAGGGGGAGAAGCCAGACTTGGCGACTGGCCTGGTATTTAGCCCCTTCTGGGGCATTAAGTCAAGAAGAAAGAGGCACCTTTGTCCTTAGTTCTAACTCATGGCCAAATCCCCTGAAGCAGATTGGCGAAGGAGTTCTACTCGGCGCCGTTCTCGTCCTCAATTCCAATTTTCGACAAGCGGTAACGCAAGGCGTTCCGAGAGAGTCCCAACAATCGTGCTGCCTGCGATTTATTTCCGCCCGCACGCTTCAAAGCCTCGCGGATCATTTCGTCTTCCCACTGGTCGAGCGTCATTCCGTTCGGCAGGAAGCCATCGCTCGACACAACGGTCTTGTTACGCGGGGCAGAATCAAGGTGAATGTCACCGGGCTCGATTTTGTTGGTTTTTGCCATTGCACAGGCGCGCTCGATAATGTTCTGCAATTCTCGAACATTCCCTGGCCAATGATGACTCATCAACAAATTCGCAGCTTCTGGCGATATGGTAACCGCCTGGCGACCCGCGTCGCCGCAGAACTTCTTTAGGAAAAGATTGGCCAGATCAGGAATATCTTCCTTGTGTTCGCGTAGCGGCGGTATGTCAATCGGAACTACATTCAGACGGTAATAGAGGTCTTCGCGGAACGTTCCATCTTCGAGGGCTGCGCGCAGATCGCGGTTGGTGGCGGCAACGAGTCGCACATCCACTTTCACAGTCCGAGTGCCTCCCAATCTCTCAAATTCGCGTTCCTGCAGCACCCGCAGAAGTTTCACCTGTGTAACCGGCGGTACGTCCCCGATTTCGTCGAGGAACAAAGTGCCTTTGTCTGCCAGCTCGAACTTTCCAGGCTTGCTGGTTGTGGCGCCGGTGAAGGCGCCTCTTTCGTAACCGAACAGTTCACTCTCCAGCAGGTTCTCAGGTATGGCGGTACTGTTGATCTTGATGAAGGGCCCCGATGCGCGGCGGGACTTTTCATGAATCGCACGGGCGATCAGGTCTTTGCCGACACCGCTCTCGCCGCCCAGCAGAACCGTTGAATTGGTCGGCGCGACACGCTCCATGATCGCCAGCACCTCCTGCATCTTCGCACTGCGGGCGACTATGTTCGGATGACTGTACTTCTCTCCCAGCGCCTCGCGCAGCGAGCGATTCTCCTCACGCAGACGGGAGACATCAAGTTCTTTATGTACCACCATCCGCATTTCAGCCAGCGAAAAAGGCTTGAGTACATAATCGGTAGCTCCCGCCTTCATGGCATCGACGGCAGTTTCCACTGAGCCAAATGCGGTCATCACAACGACTGGCAGAGCCGGATCTTGTTGCTTCGCCCTCTGCAGCAGTTCCAGACCGCTCATGCCGGGAAGCTTAAGGTCGGTGAGCACCAGATCAATCTGCTCTGATGCCAGCAGTTTCAGACCAGTCTCGGCGTCAGGCGCTGAAACGGTTTTGAAGCCGTCCTCGCCCAAATTGAGCTCGAGCAGCCGCCGCATCTTCGATTCGTCTTCGATGATGAGAATGGTTGGCATGTTCTATCCTGCCGTCGCCTCCAGTATGGTTTCCTCATCGACGGTCAACGGGAAAAAAATCACGAACGATGCCCCGCCCTGTGGTCCCTTCTCAACTCGTATTGTTCCGTGATGCCCGTCGATGATCTGCGAAACAATTGATAGCCCTAGTCCGACGCCGGTCTTTTTCGTCGTCACAAATGGATTAAAGATCTCTTCCCGGATCGCATTGGGAATACCCGGACCATTATCAGTGAGACGAACTAAAACTCCGTCACTATCATTTTGCCTCGCTTGCGTGATCTCAGCCCTCAACGTACCGCCACTCTCTTCCATCGCCTCGTGAGCATTCTGCACCAGATTGATCAGCGCCTGTTCGCACAAACTCTCATCCAGCGGCACCAGAGGTAGGTCGGAGGCATACACACGTTCGATTTGAACAGGTTTGCCTTTCCAGTGCTCGTTGACATTCTTAAGCACGCGATTGAGAAGCAAAGTGATGTCGGCCGGGTGAGGTTCGGGATGAAGCGGCCGCGCAAAGTTCAGAAACTGCGTGACGAGCGTGCTCAACCGGTTGACTTCGGCAGAAATATATCCAGCCAGCTCTCGGGCGAGTTCATTCGCTCCCTCCAGCTTCTGCGTCAGTATTTCAGCCGAGCCCTTAATCACACCCAAGGGATTGCGGATCTCGTGTGCCAACCCGGCCGAGAGCTGCCCAAGAGCCGCCAGGCGCTCCGATCGCCGCGCTTCAGCTTGCGCCTGCTTCAGCTTGCGATTGGTTTCCGCGAGCTGGCCGGCAAGGTCCTGGTAGAGATGAGTCTGACGGCGGCTCTCCTGTGCGAAACGGTTCACCAGCATTGCCGCCATGAAGAAGAACATGATGCGGAGCACGAGCTCGTCGTATCCAGATGCAGTCAGGTCATAGTCCTGCAATGCCGGATAAAGATACGAACTGTAGGCCGCCGACGCGAACGCAGTCCATATCAGGGTTGCCCATGGTCCGTAATACAACGCAGCCGTTACGACCGGCAGGTAGTAAATAGGATAGTAGCTGCTGTTGATCCCCACCTCGGCGGTGTGATCGATGAGCACAGTAGCCAGCAGGATTTTCAGCAGAACCACATAGAATGGCCCGCGTTTAGGAAGGCGGCCGACCAGCCAACCCTCCAGCAATTGCACGATGCCGATGGCAGCCAGGGTGACCTGCTTGTGCCATTCGAGTCGTGGCGGCAAAAACGCCAGCCCGAGCAGGAAAAGGAGCCAGATGGCATCCAGCCAGCTAAACCGTCTGGGCCCAGCTTCGGGGATGGGAGCCTGTGGAACCACGCAGCTTCCATCCAACCCTAGAAGGCCCTCCGCCGTCAATTCGGTGGGATCTGCAGGTTTGGAACAGCTCAGTTCTTGCGACTGACTTCGGTCGTCTTAGCGTCGTTGGCGGCAAACTCGGCGCGGAGTTTGCTCGCCTTTTCCGGCTGATGGAGGGCGTCGTACGCTTCCGAGAGATCGGCGCGAGCGTTCTGAAGCCACACCTGCGGCGGAGTCGATTGCTTGACCAGGATGTCATACCCAGTGCGCACTTCCGCTTCCGCTTCCGCGTAACGGTGGTCGCGCAGAAATGCTCGTCCCAATCGGGTATGCGCAATGCCGACGTTCTGGTGGTCAGGCGCGAGCGTTTGAGAATAAATCTGGAGTGCTTCCTGAAAAAGCTTCTCCGCCTTGCCATATTCCTTTCGATCCACCAGCACACCGGCAAGATTGGAAAGAGCGATTCCTATGTAGTAGTGCTTTCCTTTATAGATTGACTTGTAGATCTCGACCGCGCGGCTAAGTTCTGCTTCGGCTTCATCGAGTTGGCCACGGCGCTGGGCGATCTTTCCAAGCTCGTTGAGCGTTCCGGCCACTCGCGGGTGCACCTTGCCATACACTTTCTCCTGAATGGCAAGCGCTTGTTGAAGAATACCGGCGGCCTCGTCTAGCTTTCCTTCCGAAACCAATGCGCGGCCGAGCATGGTCAGTGCCGAACTGGTGGCAGGATGATCTTTTCCGTAGAAGGCCTGTGTGATATCCAGCCCCTGCCGATAGAAACGTTCCGCTTCGCTGAATCTGCCACGTTCGTACTGAATCGCGCCGATATTGATCAGGTCGTCTGCTACATGGGGATGACGCTCACCGAAAAGTTCGCGATCCATGACCAGCAGTCTCTGGTTCAGGGCTTCCGAAGTGTCGTAGTTGCCCGCATAAAAATGACAATTCGCCAACTCCGTAAGCGTGCCCGACAGGTCAGCGCGCGAGGCGTCTGATGTAGATTGCAGACGCGCAGCCTCCTCCAGCACCGAGATAGCGGCCGGGTACGTCCCGCGATCCTCCAGAATCTTCCCGAGTAGTGCCGTCTCCTTGCCGATCGCCGGGTGATTCGGCGCGCGGTAGTGTCTGCTGACGTTTAGGCCCTGACGAGCTAACTTCTCGGCCTCATCAAACTTCGCCTCCGCATCTCGAAGACCGGCGAGCGCAACGAGCGAGTCGGCGTATTCCGGGCTGTCGGTTCCAAATAGAGTCTTGCGCTGTTCGAGCGAAATGTTCAGCAGCTTGTTGGCTTCGTCAAGCTTGCCGAGATTCTCATAAACGGTTCCGAGCGTTTCATAAATCTCCGCCTGCGACCGAGGGTCCCCAGTCAGAGCGCGCGCTTCCTGCACGCCCCGATCGACCAGAGTAATCACGCGCAAGTCATCGGCGGGACCAACCGCCTCGTCTCCGCCCTGAAACAGATTCATCGTGAAACGCTGGATGCGCTGGGTGCGCGCTGCTTCGGCTAAAGCGCCATCTCGCGCCTTTGCCAGCCGGATCGTAAAGAACGTCACCAGGCCAACCAGCAATACGGCCGCCATGACACCGGCCATCACCTCACGCTGGTTACGCCTGACGAACTTGCCGAGCCGGTAGTCGAGCGTATCGGGCCGGGCTTCAAGCGGTTCGTGTCTTAAATAATGATCAACGTCACGCGTCAGCGCTTCCACCGAGCGATATCTGCGCTCCGAGTCCTTGTGCATGGCTGTCAGGCAGCTCGTGTTCAAGCAGCACTGTCTCGGCTTCTGTCGGCGCGAGGTTTGACAGATCGAATGGCAGGCGGTCACACAAGAGCTCATACAGGATCACGCCGAGCGAATAGACATCACTCTGTACTCCAACCCGCTGGCCCCGAATTTGCTCCGGTGCAGCATAGGCAGGCGTCATCAGCCGCAGACCCGTCATTGTTGTTTGTTGCGTGGAAACATCCAGGCTCTCAATTTGTTTCGCGATCCCGAAATCAAGCAGACGTACGGTGCCGTCTGATCTCACAAGAATGTTCGAAGGCTTCAAATCGCGATGAATTACCGCATTGCTGTGCGCGTACTGAACAGCCTCGCAAACCTGCCGAAAGAATTGTAAGCGCCGCTCAACGGAACATTTGTTTTGCGTGCAGTAGTCGGTAAGCGGCAGGCCTTCGACATACTCCATCACGAAGAACGGCGTGCCGTCGGACAATATGTCAGCGTCGTAGAGTCGAGCAATCGACCGATGATTCAGCTGCGCGAGGGTGCGCTGCTCCGCGCTGAATCGCTCCCGCCGCGCCGGAGACAGCCACGCATCGCGAAGAAGTTTGAGAGCAACCAGGCTGCCGAGGTCCTTACGTTCGGCCAGATAAACAACGCCCATCCCGCCTTCGCCCAGTACCTTGCGGATTTGGTACGGCCCAAGTTCATGAAATGGAGGCCAGTGCGAGTCTTGCGCAAGTACTTTGTGCGCGACTTCGGCGAGCGGTTGGTCGAGCAGCGAAGCGGCGCAGGCATCTTCGTGGAGCAAGGCGATTACATCGGCAACAAGGCTCTGGTCTTCACCGCAAGCTGATTCCAGAAAAGCCTGCTGCTCCGCAGGCGGCAAACTCGCAGCCTCATGAAACAGGTTCTGGATTCGTCCCCAACGGCTGCGGTCCAAACCACCCCTCCCGGATAAACCATTCAAAGAAATTCAGGACGTCAGCTTGCCTGGCGAAGCTCGTGCGCGAGCCAGGCCTTCGCCGCCCGCCAGTCGCGCAAAATCGTAGCTTCGGAAACGTCAAGGAGCTCCGCCGTTTCAATGATATCGAGACCTCCGAAGAACCGGCTTTCGACCATCAAAGCCTGGCGGGGCTCGAGGCGAGCAAGTTCATCCAATGCGCGATCGAGAGCCAGCAAATCTTTCCCTGCCAAAGCAGCGCCATCTCTAGCGTCATCGATGGGGACAACTACAGCATCCGGTCCACCCCGCTTCTCCGCATTGCGGCGGCGGGCAGCTTCCACCAGCACTTGGCGCATGGCGCGGGCGGCGATCCGTTTAAAGTGCAGCCGCGAGGTCGAAGCAAAGCGCGGCGAATTCGCCAGCTTCAGCCATGCCTCGTTGACGAGAGCGGTTGGAGTAAGCGTGACGCTCTGATCGCTGCGCTTGACGCTTGAGGCCAGGCGGCGCAGTTCTTCATAAGTCACGCTGAACAGTTCGTCGAGTGCTCGTCTTTCCGGCAGCATTGATTCCCCCTAGCCAAAGGCGGCTGGATGACGATTGAAATTGGTATGACGGTTTTCCTCGCGTCTTTGCGCAATGCGTAATGACTAATGTGTGCGAGCGAACCAAGCCGTTCGAGGGGGAGGAGTGCGGGACATAAGATCCCACCGGGCATGAATATTAGCACTCAAGCAGGGCTCCGACAACCGCAGAAAAGCAAGTTCGCGGATCAAGAAAGAAAAAGAAGAAGAGGGGTGGGCCTGTGAAAAGGCGCGGTAAAGTTCTGCGCGATACCACCACCGGTCAGGGTCTGCTTATTGTAGAGGGCCAGCAATACCGCTTCTCCCGAACGGGGGAGTGGAAATCCGAGTGTGCGCCCAGATCCGGGCAGGTTGTGGATGTCGAATTGGATTCCCAGGGAAAGGTCTGCGGTGTCACGGTTGTGCCCGATTCGCAACTCGCAATGGAATACGTCGAGACGCAGACGGCCTCCAAGCAGACTGGCCGGAACCTGGCATCCACCGTAATCGCGAGAATTGGGCTGCCGAGTCTGGCGGCCGCCGGCCTTCTTGCAGCAGCATGGTTCTTTCTTATCTCAGCTTCAGTTGAAGTCCCTTTCCCGGGACGACTCGAGTTTACGTTCTGGCAAATGCTGGGATTTCTGAATTCCGGCAAGTTCTCCGAAAGCTTTGATGGGACGGGCGGTCCAACGTCAGGACTCTACGGATGCGTGGCGATCATTGCATTGGCCGGGCCGTTCGTACAGCTTGTGTGGAAGGACAGGCGCGCGCTTTTCGGCGGATTTCTACCACTGCTCTTTATTGTCGCTGTCGGGATCGCGATCCGGGCCAACATTCATGGAGAAATCAGGGATCAGAGCCATCTCGACAGCCTGAAATCTTTGTCGCCCGGGCTGGGAGCTTATCTCTCAATGCTTATCGGCTTGTATTTCGCATTCGTATCCGCCAGGGGATTGGCAGCAAGACCTCGTGTAGCAAAAACACTGACGGCAAAACCGAGCAAAGCCGCTTAGCCTTCATCTCTCGGGGAATACCGGTTCATGCTGCACTACGTGGAGTAATCGGCGTTAATCCGTACATACTCAGCCGTCAGATCTGTTGTGAGAAACCTCACTGCATTCGCGCCTCGTCCCAGCTGAACGCGAACGTCGCAAACTGCTTGCCCAAGCTCGCGATGAGCGCGTGCCTGGTCGAAAGGACAAGCGACCCCTTTGCGGCATACCATCTGCCTGCCAATGAAAATCTTGATGCGAGCGGGATCGACAGCAATGCCGCTCGCCCCCACCGCGGCCAGAATCCGCCCCCAGTTGGGATCCGCCCCGGCCCATGCAGTCTTGACCAAGGCAGAGTGAGCGATTGCCCGCGCGACCTGAAGCGCCTCGTCGCGGCTGCCTGCTTCCTCGACGAATAGCCGGATCACATGCTCGGCTCCTTCGCCGTCGGTCACAATCTGCTCGGCCAGTGATTGACAGACATCAGCGAGTGCGGCAGCGAACTTCTTTCGCGCCGCCGTATTCCGTAAGCTGACGCCACTCTGGCCGCTGGCAAGCAGCAGCACGGTGTCATTGGTGGAAGTGTCCCCATCCACCGACATCGAATTTAGAGATTGATCACAGGCATCCCGTAGAAGACGCTGAAGCTCTCGCGGCGTGGCGCCAACGTCAGTGAAAATGTAGACGAGCATGGTCGCAAGCTTGGGATGAATCATTCCCGAGCCCTTGGCAATCCCGAGTAGCGTGATTTGCTTCTTCCCCGCGCCAAAACGTGCAGAGGCAATTTTGGCCCGCGTGTCAGTGGTCATGATTGCTTGCGCAAATGCAAGCGCGCCCCTCTGATTCGGCATTCGAGTTTTGATCAACTCAGGGAGTTTACGGATAATTTTGTCCGCTGGCAGCGGAACACCGATGATCCCCGTGGAAGAAGGAAAGATTTCTGCCGCGTTCACACCGAGCAGCTTTCCGGCCTCCCGGCAAATACGCTCGCAAACCTGACGACCGCGCGGCCCAGTTGCGCAGTTAGCATTGCCGGAATTCACGACTAAAGCGCGCACTTTCCCGTCGGTAGCCAGTAAAGAAGCGCGCCCCACCTCCAGCGGCGCGGCAACAACCCGGTTCAGCGTGAAAAGAGCGGCGGCGGACGCGCCCTCCGAAGCTTCGGCAAGAGCCAGATCCGGACGTCCGCTCGCCTTCAGTCCTGCGGCCAGTGCGGAAAATGCAAATCCGCGTGGCACGCGAATTCTCTCGGGAGACCGGCGCAGTCGAATCATGCCTGAATCTTCAGCCAGTTCGAAGGCGCGGGTAGAATCGCGAACCGGGGCACTTCACCGCGGATCATCGCAACTTCGTCGCAGTAGTGAAGACGCGGACACTTGTAGCAGTCTTTATGGATCTTGTCGGGGAGATCCTGATGGGCGGCAACCGTAAATCCCATGCGCGAAAAAAAACCCGGGATTCGAGTGAACAGGCAGACGCAGGTGACGTGATGCTTTTCTGCCTGGACGAGAAGGGCCTTGACAAGCCGTTTGCCACCTCCACCGCTCTGATGCGCGGGGTCGACTGTAATGGAGCGAATTTCGGCCAGGTGCGGGCCGTAAAGATGCAGCGCGCCGCAACCGATGATTCGCCTGTCGTATTCGAGGACAACGAAATCGCGGATGTTCTCGCAAATCTCGGCCAAGCTGCGGGGCAGAAGAGTTCCGTCGCCGGAATAGGCCGCGATCAGGGATTGCACCTGCTCGGCGTCCGGCAGGACGGCCCCTCGCGTACGCATGGGCCTTCCGTTGCGGGAAGCGCGGCTCATGCGCGTAACACCTCGGTGCCGCACTCCAGCTTGGCAAAATAAAAAAGAGGAAGAATTTCTGCCTGCGCCGCAGGCAGGATTCGCACGCGTGTTACACCATGCTTGAGCGCGTTGGTACATGCTTCGAGTTTGGGCAGCATCCCACCGCTGATGACGGAATCCTCAATCAGACCCGCAACTTGATTTGTGTTGAGCCATGGCATCACCGAACCATCAGCCTGCTTTACGCCTGCCACGTCTGTAAGAAAAATTAGAGCGTCAGCCTGGCAGGCCACCGCGCAAGCGGCCGCCATCTGATCGGCGTTTACGTTGTAGTACTGGCCGTCCGCACCCAGCGCCACCGAGGAAAGAACCGGGATGCCGCCTTCCGTCCAGATCGCCCGAATCCAGCGCGGCTCGGAAAAACAAATCTCTCCTACGAATCCGAGATCGTGACCGGGATCTTGTTTCTTGCGGGCACGGAAGGCGCCTCCATCCCCGCCGCACAATCCAACGGCGGGCTGCCCAGCCAATGCAATCGCCGCCACCAGACTCTTGTTCACGATTCCAGCTAGCACCATTACGGCGACATCACGCGTCTCAGCATCGGTGACGCGCAGGCCATTAATGAAATCACTTGTCTTGCCCAACAACTTCAGAGTGCGCGTGAGCGCAGTTCCGCCGCCGTGCACGACCGCGACCTGATGCCCGTCCTGCGCCATCTGCACGACGGCCTGCGCGCACTTCTGGAGAATCGCCTTATCTTCCAGCGCAGCGCCTCCGATTTTGACGACCACTTTCACTGCAACCCCTCCTCTTCACTCCATCCGTACATTAGATTCATGTTCTGTACCGCTTGCCCAGCGGCTCCTTTGAGCAGATTGTCGAGGCAGGAAACCAGCACCAGCCGGCGCCCATCATCGGCGAGGCAAAAGCCGAGGTCACAATAGTTAGTGTGCAGAGAGAAAATGATCTGCGGCAGGTTTGATGCCGGCAACACGCGGACCCATCTCTTGCCGCCATAGAAATCGCAAAAGCATGATTCAACTTCAACTGCCGTCATCTCCCGATTCAGACTCACATAAATCGTCGACAGAATTCCCCGCGGAATCGGCAATAAGTGCGGAGTGAAGATCAGCTGGCATGCTTCCAGCTTCAACTGCTCCAGGATCTCGCCAGTGTGGCGATGGCCAAAAACGGAGTAGGCGGACAAATTATTGGCCACCGTAACAAAATGTGTGCGGGCAGTCGGCTCCTTCCCCGCGCCCGACACTCCGGACTTGGAGTCAGAAATAATCCCGCGACTGCGGTCCACGAAATCCGCCGACATCAACGGCGCCAGAGCAAGAATCACAGAAGTCGCGTAGCATCCCGGATTTGCGATGAGAGCCGCGGAACAAATGCGATCGGCATTCAACTCCGGCAAGCCATAGACCGCCTGCTCGGTAAGCTTCGCCGCCATCGCCGCGTCGGCGTCTTTGAATCCATACACCGCGCGATTTTCATCCTGCTTGAGCCTCCACGCTCCGCTCAAATCGACCACGCGCAGTCCGCGTGCGATTGCTTCCGGCACAAGTTCGCGCGAAACCTCGTGCGGCGTGGCCAGAAATAATACCTTCACATCTTGTTGCTCGAGTTTCGCCCAGGAGAACGGCTCGGCCGCTGAATGTCCATTCCATGGGACTGAAGGAAACCCATCGCTTGAAGCCTCGCTCTTGGCGCCGTTCGCGTCCCGCCGAAGCTGCAGAGGAGTATCCACTCTGGGATGCTTCGCGAGCAGACGTGTCAGTTCCAGTCCGGAATAGCCGGTCGCGCCCAGCACGGCGGTTTTGAGTCTGGCCGCCATTACGCCAACATCTCCCGAATACGGGTCGCGAGGCGGGCAGCGGATTTATTGTCCGGACAAACGATCAGGATTGCGTCATCCCCCGCGATGGTGCCAACGGTTTCCGGAAAACTCTCCGCGTCCAGCGCAGCTGCCACCGGCTGCGCACTCCCTACAGAAGTTTTTATGACCAGAAGATTTTGTGCCGGGCGAACGTCCTGAACGAACTCACGGACCAGCCGCGACGCGGGCGGAAGAGCCGGATCGGACGCGGAACCTGCCTGCATGCGGGAGTAGCCGTCCGCGGTCTTGACCAGGTTCAGATCGCGGATATCGCGCGAGAGCGTAGCTTGCCCAACCCGGCATCCGCGTTTATGGAGTGCGCGCTGCAAGTGTTCCTGACTGGCCACCGGCACCTGTTGTACGATTTCAAGGATGGCCTTTTGCCGGGCAAGTTTCGTCATAAAGCATATTTATCCATTGTGATGGATACTTATTCAATGATAACGCTCCCGCCCGGACTGTCAAGGTGAAAATCGATGGCTGGCAATCCGAAGAAACGGTTACCGCGAAGCCGCGGCCAGTTGCCGAACTGTAGTGATGAACGTCTTGGCGGCCTGCGTAAGCGTACGATCACGGCGGTAAGCGAGCCCCAGTTCCCGCCACAGTTCTTTTTCTTTAAGTGCGATTAATTTCACGCGCCCCGCAAGCACCTGATCGCGCGCAAAACTGGCGCTGATCAGCGATACCCCGAGTCCTGCCGCCACAAAACTTTTGATCATGCCCACGCTCGGTAATTCCATTCGCACCTGCAACTCCGATCCGTGAGGCCGCAGCAACTTGTCCATCAATCGCCGGGTGTAGCCGGTCTTGGGAAGCAGCATCGGCTCGCGCGCAATCTCACTTATTGCGATGACGTCCTGTTTCGCGAGACGATTTTGCGGATTCACCATCCACATCAACTGATCGCGGAAAATGGCAATCGTTTTTAATTTCGCCGATTTGACAGGAAGCGTAACGATGCCGACATCGATCGTTCCGTTCTCGAGTTTTTCGACAATCTTATAGCTGAAATTCCGATAGATGCTCATCTGCACTTCGGGATGCAAATGGCAGTACTTGGCAAACACGTCAGGCAACACGTACAGGCAAGTGGCTTCATTCGCGCCAACGACTAAGCGGCCGCGCGGAGACGTCCCATGGTCGGCGACCGCGAGCTTTGATTCATCGCGCAACTGCGTCATCCGCTCAGCGTATGCGAGAAGTACTCTTCCGGCGGGAGTCAGCGTCACATCCTTGCCGGAGCGATCGAGCAAGCGATCTCCATATTCCTGCTCCAACTGCCGAATCTGCGCGCTGACGGCGGACTGCGAGCGAAACACTTTTTGCCCCGCTCGCGAGAAGCTACCGAGCTTGGCGACTTCCAGAAACGTAGTGAGCTGATCGAAATCCATGATTGAAGCGTGATTATAGTTGAGAGTCGAAAGGAATCAGAGTTGTGCCTGTATAACGGGTGGGCGTTCGGCGGCAATCGGCCGTAACATCTCCCGGTCCGCATTAGCACATCTCAGATACTGATCGACGGAGGCAGCGGCCTTCCGCCCTTCAGAAATTGCCCAAACGACTAACGACTGTCCGCGGCGCATGTCACCTGTCGCGAAGACACCGCGCATGGACGTCATGTAGTTGTCGTCGGTTGCTACGTTTCCACGTGGATCGAGCACGATTCCGAGTTGTTCGATCATGCCGCTGCGCACCGGACCGAGGAAACCCATCGCAATCAACACCAGGTCCACATCGAGCGTGAAGTCGGTGCCGGGAATCGGCTACATTTCCATCTTCGTCACCGGTGAGCCGGGTTGTCGCAATGCTCCAATCGCGAGTCCCACCTTCTTCGTGCGCAGGCTCGGTCCGTAGCTGCATCGGCCACAGCGGCCACGGCGTCTGCGGAGAGCGCTCGTTCGGTGGAATCGGCATGATTTCAAACTGGTGCACAGACTGAGGCTTTTGTCGGTGACAAGTACCCAGGCAATCGGCGCCCGTGTCGCCACCACCAATAATGATGACGCGTTTCCCGCTAGCAAGAATATTCCAGGCGGGATCAAGCGCATCGCCTTCGCAGCGCCGGTTCTGCTGCGGGAGGAATTCCATCGCAAAATGGATTCCCTTCAGTTCCCTCCCCGGCACTATCAGGTCGCGCGGCCTTTCAGAGCCCCCCGCGAGCACGATGGCGTCATATTCTCGCTTCAGTTTTTCCACTTCAACGTTCTCGCCGACATGCGCATTCGTCACGAACCGCACGCCTTCGGCCTCCATCTGCCGCAGCCGCCGGTCCACAATGCGCTTTTCGAGTTTGAATTCTGGAATGCCATAACGCAGCAAGCCGCCGATGCGATCCGCTTTTTCGTAAACCGTCACGCCGTGCCCCGCTCGACAAAGCTGTTGCGCAGCCGCCAATCCTGCCGGTCCCGAGCCGATCACAGCAACTTTCTTCCCGGTTTGATGGCGCGGCGGTTCCGGCAGGATCCAGCCCTCTTCAAATCCACGCTCGACAATATTCTTTTCAATTTGTTTGATCGCGACTGGCGGCTGGTTAATACCAAGAACGCAGCTTGCCTCGCACGGCGCGGGACAAATCCGTCCCGTGAACTCCGGGAAATTATTGGTCGCATGCAGTTGCCGCACAGCATCCTTCCAACGGCCACGATAAACCAGGTCGTTCCAGTCAGGAATGATGTTGTTGACCGGGCATCCGGTATGACAGAACGGGACGCCGCAGTCCATGCAGCGCGCGCCTTGTTGGCGCACTTTTGTTTCTGGAAAGTCCTGATAGATCTCGAACCAGTCGTTCACCCGCTCCGTCACCTGATGCCGACGCGGCAGGTCGCGGCTGTGCTCGATGAAACCGGTTACTTTACCCATGCGACACCTGCTCCGCCGCTGCAATCATGGACAGGTTTTCGACCGGCAGACTCCGTCCCGGAATGTAAGGCTGGCGATTGCGGTTCACGCCTAGCACTCGCTTGAATTCATGAGGGAAGACTTTGATGAACCTTGGCAGCATCTCCGGCCAGCTGTCGAGAATCCCGCGCGCTCTGTTGCTGCCGGTCAGTTCCCAATGTCGCGAGACCAGATCGTGAACGATTCGTACATCTGCCGATTCAGTCAACGGCTCAAGATCCACCGACGCCCGGTTGCAGCGTTTCTCCGTGAAGTCCATGCGGTCGTCGAACACATACGCCAGACCGCCGCTCATGCCGGCAGCAAAATTTCGTCCGCAGGCTCCAAGCACGACCACTACCCCTTTGGTCATGTATTCGCATCCGTGGTCGCCGACTCCTTCGATCACCGCGGTCGCTCCGGAATTGCGCACCGCGAACCGCTCGCCCGCGATTCCATTGAAGAAGGCTTCTCCGCTGGTCGCGCCGTATAGAACGACATTGCCAACCAGAATGTTTTCTTCCGCGGAAAATCCAGCCGTCCTCGGTGGATAGATCACCAGTCTTCCGCCGGAAAGCCCCTTGCCCGCATAGTCATTGGCATCGCCCTCGAGTGTGAGAGTGACGCCGCGCGCCAGAAATGCCCCGAAACTCTGACCTGCCGAGCCGGACAACTGAACGCGAATCGCATCGTCATACAAACCGTCGGACCCATAGCGGCGAGCAATCTCACCGCTCAGCATGGCGCCAACGGAGCGATGCACATTGCGAATCGGTAAACTCATTTCTACCGCCACGCGTTTTTCCAATGCCGGACGCGCGCGTTCAATCAGTTCAAGATCAAGGGCTTGCTGCAAGCCATGGTCCTGCGGATGAACGCAATGCCGCGCCACTCGCGCCGGCAATGGAGGGTTATAGAGAATCGCCGACAAATCCAGCCCTCGAGCCTTCCAGTGATTCACCGCAGGCCGAGCGTCAAGCATGTCAACTCGGCCGACCATCTCGTCCACCTTGCGGAAACCCAACTCTGCCATGTACTGGCGGACTTGCTCCGCAAGGAAAAAAAAGAAATTGATGACATCTTCCGGCTGTCCCTGAAAATGCTTGCGCAGTGCGGGATCCTGCGTGGCGATGCCATCCGAACAAGTATTGAGGTGGCACTTCCGCATCATGATGCAGCCCATGGCGATGAGCGGAGTAGTCGCAAATCCGAATTCCTCCGCTCCCAACAACGCCGCGATCACAATGTCGCGCCCAGTCTGCAATTTTCCATCGGTCTGCACTCGTATACGGCTGCGTAAATCATTGAGCAACAATGTCTGCTGAGTTTCCGCCAAGCCTAATTCCCAGGGAATGCCCGCATGCTTGATCGAACTCAACGGCGATGCCCCTGTCCCGCCGCTGTCTCCGCTGATCAACACCACATCGGCATGAGCCTTGGCAACGCCCGCTGCGACCGTTCCTACGCCGACTTCCGCAACCAGTTTCACCGCGATACGAGCCTGCGGGTTCACATTCTTCAGGTCGTGGATCAGTTGCGATAAGTCCTCGATCGAATAGATGTCATGATGCGGCGGCGGCGAGATCAAGCCGACTCCGGGAATGGAATGGCGAATACGTGCAATTACGTCGTCCACCTTGTGGCCCGGAAGTTGGCCGCCCTCGCCCGGTTTGGCCCCCTGCGCCATCTTGATCTGAAGTTCGTCGGCATTGACGAGATAATTCGCGGTCACGCCGAAGCGCGCGGAAGCCACTTGTTTCACGGCGCTCCGGCGCGAGTCGCCATTGTCATCGGCGTAAAATCGCGCCTCGTCCTCGCCGCCTTCACCGGTGTTCGACTTGCCGCCGATGCGATTCATCGCGATGGCGAGTGTTTCATGCGCTTCCTTGCTGATCGAGCCGAAAGACATTGCGCCGGTCGTGAAGCGCTTTACGATCTCCTTGGCCGGCTCGACTTCTTCAATCAGGATCGGCCGCTCTGCTTTTCTGACCTGCAGCAGGCTGCGCAACGTCGCCATGCTGCGACTCTGTTCGTCGATCAGGTCCGTATATTCCTGAAATGTTTTGAAGCTCGACTGTCGCACCGCATGCTGCAACTTG
>QIAJ01000259.1 GCA_003225495.1 Acidobacteriota bacterium | reverse complement strand
GAGAGCGCGTATCGATCGATTGCGAACCGCCCCCGGACTTTCAATCGCTGCTGCTGTCGTTAAGGCCGCCAACGCCGAGGCCGCCGGGCGCCCCCGTCATTCGCGCACGCTGCGAATGACTGAGTGCTGCAAATTCTGACCAAGGGAGCACGGGAAAGACTGGAAGGCTCCTACCATTTTGTAACTCATAGCCAGCGTGGGGGTTACCCAATGTTGTACGTACACATACAGATGACAGAAAAGAAGTACAAAACGTTCCACGTGGAACACTGTACTCAATTTGGCGTGTACTTCAAGCTAGTGTGCGTAGAACCCTTCAGAAGGAATTCAGTTTCCTGCCCGGTAACAGAACTTTGTGTCAGCAAGGAAACACAGATGAGCGACAGGAGGGGCAATGCGCACAACGGTTTTCATCGGAGCACCCATGAAAATCGAGCCATTTTATCAGGCAGGTTAGGCTCGATACCGATACCGAGACAGTGGATAACGGGTCCAATCAACCGCCCTAATGCTCTCGTAACCCCCGCCCTGCGCCCTTCATCCTTTACAATCGCCCATATTAATTCCCATGATTCCTAGAGGCCATCACATGCTCGTTCGCCATCTCGCCACGCTCGCCGCCACCCTTTCGCTGGCCGTCGCGAGCGCCGCTCAGGTCAAAGCTGTCCGTCCGCCGTCGATACCGCATCGCTTGGCCAGTCCGGCCGTTGCTGCTATCCAGGCCATCAAGCCGGAGAACATCGAGACTCACGTCCGCTTCCTCTCGCACGACCTTCTCGAAGGTCGCGGCACTGGACAACGCGGAGGCGACCTGGCCGCCGAATACATCGCCACGCAATTCGCGCTCTACGGGCTGAAGCCCGCCGGCGACAAAGCGACTTACATGCAAAAAGTCCCGATGGTCGGGATCACGCCCGGCGCGGACACGCGCTTCTCGTTCGTCCCCGCAAAGGGCAAGCCCGTCGACCTCAAGCCCCTCGACGAGTACGTCGCTTACGATCAGACGCAGCAGCCCGCCTCTGACATCGACGCCGAAATTGACTACGCTGGCTATGGCATCGAGGCTCCCGAATACAACTGGGACGACTACAGAGACGTCGACGTCAAGGGCAAAGTTCTGCTCATGCTTGTCAACCAGCCGACCGACGATCCCAAACTTTTTCACGGCAAAGCCCTCACCTACTACGGCCGCTGGACCTACAAATACGAAGAAGCCGCCCGCAAAGGAGCCATCGGCGCGATCCTGATTCACCGCACCGACATGGCAAGTTATCCATGGGAAGTTGTGCGCAACTCGAACTCCGGCGAGAAATCGTATCTGAAACTCGATGGCACGCCGAAACTGAAAGCCGCTGGCTGGATTCACCTCGACGTAGCCGGCAATCTGGCGAAGTCTGCCGGCCTAAATCTCGACAAGATGATGTCCGACGCCCGGTCGCGCGACTTCAAACCAGTGCCACTCGGCGTTCGCCTTGCCGCGCACATGACGAGCAAAGTTCGACCGTTTGAATCGAACAACGTCATCGCCGTGCTGCCCGGCTCGGATGCCAGACTGAAAGACGAAGGGATCCTCTACACGGCGCACTACGACCATTTCGGCATCCGTCCCGATATGCAGGGCGACAATATTTTTAACGGCGCCATGGACAACGCCACCGGCTGCGGCATCGTGCTCGAACTCGCCCGCGCTTACTCGCAATTCGGCCAAAAGCCGCGCCGCTCGGTCTACTTCTCGTCCGTCACGGCCGAGGAGCAAGGACTGCTGGGCTCGGAATACTTAGGCAAGCATCCGCCAATTCCTGCCGGCAAGATCCAGCTTGACCTCAACTTTGACGACGTGAAGCCCCTCGGCTCTCCTGAAGAGGTGGAAGTCTCCGGAGCCGAGCGCATCAGTTTCTATCCGGTCGTGCAATCTCTCGCCACGGAATTCCGCTTCACGATCCGTCCCGACGCCCGTCCCGAGGCGGGACACTACTATCGCTCCGACCATTTCAGCCTCGCCCGCGTCGGCATCCCCGCGTTCTCCGTCAACGAAGGCATGAAGTTCAAACACCACGACGAAGCTTGGGGGCTGGCGCAAGATGCCGACTACGTAAAGAACCACTACCACCAGCCCAGCGACGAATATCATCCCGGCATGGACTACACCTCCGACGCCGCCATGGCCCGTTTTGGTTTCGCCCTCGGATGGGAAGCCGCCAACCAGTCCGCGCAAATCACGTGGAAAAAAGGGGACGAATTCGAAAAAGCCCGATTGGGAGCCGAATAGACAAACCAGATTCCTGCGAACTGAATGAGGTGTCCTTCCTGTCCGCGCGCTCCCGATGGTCAAGGTTCCCGGCTGCGGAGGAACACCCCATCCCCATCATTCCAAAGCCAAAACTAGCGTAACTTTTGGACCCTTTCCGCCTCATGCTACGCTTCTCTTTACTGTCGCGGATTCAGTGAGTTGCAGCCAGTTCGCGTGTTTAGCGCGGCGGGTTCGATGTCGCGGGAGTCTGCCTCGATCTAGCGCCGATGCCCAAGCTCCCGATCTTCCGCTTTGGATCTTCCGAACCGGCGCCGCGTCCCGACCTGCAATTTCAAGGACTCGTTCTTCTTCTCACCGACCTGCAACTCGGCGTCGATAACCTGCGCTACGACGTCCACTTGAGCCCGCGCGTCACCGAAGAATTGAGCTCGCATCTCGCCCGTTACATCCGTCTGTTCGGCGGAGTCGAAGCGCTCTTCGGGATGGATACTCCATCCGCGGCCCGCCCATCATTTCTTCGTGCTCCGGTCGAAGCTCCATCAACCGGCCGCAAGTCCGCCGCCGGAGATCTCAAAGGATTATTAGTTTCGCTGCACCTCGCCATCCTGAATCGCGCCAAGGCCGCCGGAAATCCCTCCATCGATGTTCTCGGACGCCTCGCCGTCCTGAAATTCATCCGCACGGAATTGCAGGCGCAATTCTCGCGCACTCTCGAACAGTGCCGGATGAAATCGAAATCTCTCGAAGGCCTGCGGCTCGCCAAACTGCATGAGACCCAGGAACTGGTTGCGACCTTCCAGGTCCGCAAGAAGATCATCCAGCGCAAAGCCGGACAAGAAATCTTCCGCTTGCTCCGCGAGATCGAAAAAGAAACTCTTGCCCGCACCCGGCGCTCGCTCTTCGGAGAAACTCCCAACGATCCGTATCGCCTGTTTCTCAATCCGCTCATCCTCACCGAAGACGGCCGCGACGACTATCTCTGCGCCGAGCACTATTACATGTTCGGCAACTTCGACAAGGACCCCGACACCTTCGCCCATCTTCGCCGGCTGGCTCTAACCTTTTTGCGTGAGCTCGGATACGAAGAGCCTTCCGACGACGGCCTGCTCGAGCAAGCTCTCAACGTCCCCGAAAATGCAGCCACTCTTGTCGGAACCGGCGAAGCCTCGACACAGGTCGATGACCGCAATATCAATATCAAAGATCGTCTCGAACTCTGGACCCGCATTCTCCAGAAAGAAAATGTTCTGCCCCACGTGATCGCGACCTATGAAGCAGTCGCACTCCTCGATGAATACGCCCGCGTCAATCCGCAGCAGTTGAAAAATGCTCTGATTTCCCGCGAGGAATGTGCCCGCGTAGAAAGAATTATTGCCGAAGGAAAACTCCCCGCCGACCGCCTTCATGCCGCGATCGGCCGCGTGGGTTCCGTCCGTGCTACCGACCGCACCCGCGTCTCCGCCCGCTTGCTTCGCGATCTTTGCTGTTACCACCGCGACCGCCGAGGCCTCGAAGCCATCACCAGCGGCCTCGACAGCATCAACCTCATCTCCGATGACAAAGTCCGCGAACTCTCCAGCATGAACGGCATGCTGCACGAGTTCCTTCCTCCCGAAGATCAGAAATCGGCCGACGAACGCGTCCTCCACCATGTCATCCTCAAAGCCGACGTCCGCGACTCTTCGCTCCTTACCCGTTCGCTGATGGAAAAAGGCATGAACGCCGCTTCTTACTTCAGCCTGAATTTCTACGAGCCCGTGAACAAGCTGCTCGCGAAATACAATGCCGGCAAAGTTTTCCTCGAAGGCGACGCCATTATCGTTTCCTTGCTCGAGCGCGAAGGCGACGCCAAACTCGCTGTAAGCCGCGCTTGCGTTTTGGCATGGGAAATTCTGAGCCTGGTACGCGGCTACAACGAACTGCTAGAGCGCTCTGGACTTCCGCAGATGGAACTGGGCCTCGGCATCGCCTACCAGGACTCCGCCCCGCTCTACCTCATGGACGGTGACCATCGCATCATGATCTCCGACGCCATCAACGAGAGCGACCGCCTCTCATCCTCCAATAAGCGCGTCCGTAAGAAACTCGCTCCCGATGCTGGACTTTTCCGCGTGTATCGCCTTCAGATCAGCACTGATTCCGATCCGGACAGCGCTTCGGAAGAAATAACCATCAACTACAACGTGGGTGGAATCTGTTTGAGCGAGCCGGCCTTCAGGAAGCTGCAACAGGAAATCTCTCTCTCCCCATGGAAAGCGAACTTCAAGGGTAACTGGATCGACGATCAGCGCGAGTTCTTCGTCGGCACTGTTCCTCTCGCCAACGGCGCGTTCCGCAAGATTGCCATCCGCAAGAGCCGCATCGCACAGGTTGATGTCCGCGATTTCTCCGTCCTGCACTGGACGGATCTCTTCTACTTCGAAGTCTGTGCCGACCCTGCTGTTTATGCATCTCTTCCCGGCGACCGGGCTTCAGCGGCTAAAGAAACACTTTAGTCTAGGTAATAGACCTGAACGCGTCAGACAATACTCCGCCGGCTGCGACAATGACAATGCCCTGCAACGCCAATCTCTGACCTTCACAGTGCAGTAGATTTGGCAATATCGCGACGAAAAAAGGCCCGACTTGTCACCGTCGGGCCTTCCCCTTGTTCCTTGATTTCTTTCTGTGAGTGCCGCCACTCTATGCGGGACACGCAGCTACTACCAGCACTCGTTGAAAGCCGATCAGACGAAAACTGACCGTACGAAGCTTTAGACCACGCCTCTCCGTCCACTCACCAGGTTGATGATCAGGACGATCACCGCCAAAACCAGCAGCAGGTGAATGAAACCACCCAGCGTGTACGAACTAACCAGACCCAGGAACCACAACACCAGCAAAATCACGAACAGAGTCCAGAGCATCTCTTCCTCCTTAGCGGCGCCAGTGACCATTCCACCCGTTTCCCCGCCTCCTGTCTCTCCGGTGAAGGTTGTAGACCCTACAAAGTTTCCTGCTAGTCACCCTAAGGGCGGCACCGTATTTTTGGTTTCGATTCCCCCCCTGAGCGCGATGGCACTAAATCATGAAAATGACTTCGGGTTTTAGTCGCCGCGGGCCCATTCCCAAATTCAACCGCCCCACCCAGGCCGGCGCATGTGGCCCCTGAACACAAAAAATGTTCAACTGTGTAGGGCGGACACTCTTGTCCGCCGCAGTTGGTGTTGGTTTTGTTTTTGAATTTCGTCTTGCGGACAATAAAAATCAACATCCAGAGTCAAGGGCGGCGGACAAGAGTGTCCGCCCTACACTTCGTGCGCAATAGTGATTAGTGCAAACTAGAGACAGCGGCCAGCCTCGAGACGCCAAGCTTTAGGCTAGAATACGTTGATTCGAGCTCGCCCAGGATGGGCCGCAGGCGCGGCGCTCGGACCGAACAACGTGTACACCCTATGGCCCGTCAAGACTCCGCTCTCCCGGCGCGCGATCTCGTAGTCCCGAGTAGTTCAGCTGCGTCAGCGACCCGGCCTGTCGGCGACAGACTCGTTGCCGAATTGTTGCCATTCCCGCGGCCGGACCTTTCGACGCACGACTCGGACTTCCAGAGACTTGTTATTAACGTTGTGGAGCTGGCACAAATTCTGACAAGGGCCAGTGGATCTGCGATCGCGTTCCGAGGAGAGCAAGGAACGATTTGCCGGGCAAGATCGGGCGAGGGAGCGCCGCCTCTCGGTGCTCTGGTCGACACCACCTCCGGAATCTCCAGGCAGTGTTTGGATTCAGGAACATCCCTACGCTGCGATGACATCGCAATCGATGGCCGTGTTGACCCTGAGATTTCTCAGGGAGTCGGAATCCGCGCGCTAGCCGTCGTTCCTATCTTCAGTAATGGCAATGGCGATGGCAATGCAATCCGCGGAATTTTAGAGGTTTTTTCCGACGCTCCCGGTGTTTTCACTGATCAGCATCTCAGGACGTTGCAGCAACTGGCCGACTGGGTCGGCTCCGCGACAAACATGCCGAGCGCGGCGCCAATCTGCGGTTCGAACTCAGCGGAGCGCTTGGCTGACTCATCGATCCAGTGGCATGGCTGGAATGACGTCCTCGTCGATTCTCATCTTCCATGGAAACGGTTTATCGAATCAGTTTCCCTGCACATCGTGGTGATAGGACTGATGTCAGGCTTATCAATAATTTGGCCCCGAGAACTGATCGTGTCCCCGCCATCGCTTCGCGCCGCCCACGTCGTCTACTATCCAGTTGCGCAGTCTTTTCCCGCGCGCGAAAGTAGTCGTCCGGCACTGCACCCGATGCCGCAGCACACGTCTGGAAATCAGGAAGTCATCAGCTCTGATCGTGCCCCTGAGCAGCTCGTCGCTTCAGGCTCTCGCGCGACGGACGATGGACAAAAGACACCCGTATTGACCATGCCGCCTCCTGCGGTGCCGGCGTTCGCGACCAACCATTCCCGAAAACTGGAACTCGGGGCTGCGGTATTGCCGCCGCCCCCCGAGCTTGCCGAAGCCAAAGTTCGCCAGTCTCATCTGCCTGATCTGTCCGTCGTTGCACCGCCTCCGGATCTTAGCGCCGGCGCTGGATCACGGAAAATGACTGCACCTAGCGGGGCAGTTGTCCCGCCGTCCCCGGAGTTACGTGGCTCGATCTCGATGAAGACTTCCGGGCTCGCCAATGCCGGTCAGCTCGGAACTGGTTCTGCTCGAGCCCCTGATATCTCGATCGTGCCGCCTCCGCCATCTCTCAACGATCATGCGGCCTTGACCTACGGCGCGAGAGGTGTCATTTCCAACAGTGAGGTGCAAGTCGTGGCTCCTCCATCGTCAATTCCAGGCCGATATAAGCTCGGTGCAAAGGCCAGTGCTATTTCGCTCGGGGATGGAGCTTCGCAGGTTGTCCCGCCTCCCCCGTCGCTGGAAGTCGCCGGCGCAGGCAATGCTGCTGGAGGAGGAGGCGGACGAGAACGAGGACGAGCGAGTTCGCCAGCCGACAG
>QIAJ01000005.1 GCA_003225495.1 Acidobacteriota bacterium | reverse complement strand
TAACTGTCTGGATTAGGAATCATCTCGCCGCGTCCCGAAAATCCCATGTAGCAGCCATACATCTTGCGGCAAGTTTGTTTCAGGCTAACTCCGTAGCCCTCCTGTTCATCGCAGAGGTCGTGAAACATTCCGACTCCCGGCATGTCGCGGCCTCCGCCCATTTCGATGTGATATCCGCGCGGAAAATCATTTTGACGGTCATACTTCCACCATGGCACATACACGTGCATGCCCCCCACCCCATCGTGGTTATGCGGAGGAATTTTCTCCATCTGCGGGAAGTACCCCTCGCCGTCGCTTCCCACCGAGTCCATCAGGTTGCGGCCGACCATCCCCGACGAATTCGCAATGCCGTCAGGAAAAAGCGAGGACTTTGAATTGAGCAAGAGACGCGCCGATTCGCAGGCACTCGCCGCCACCACCACAGCTTTCGCATGGACACGCTTCTCCGAGCGAGTCCCCTTATCGACGTAAGAAACGCCCTCGGCCTTGCCATCTTTGCCGAGCAACACCTCGCGAACCATGGCGCCCGTGATGAGCGTGAGGCGTCCAGTCTTCTGCGCGGGTGGAATCAGAACCTGGCTCGAACTGAAGTTGGAGGCAACGCGGCAGCCCCGTCCGCATTGTCCACAGTAATGGCAAGCTGGACGCCCGTTGAGCGGCTTCGTGAGAATCGCCATTCTTGACGGAATGCACGGAATCCCAACCTTCTCGCAGCCGCGCTTTAGGATCACTTCGCTGCAGCGTGGCTTGGGCGGCGGCAGAAAGACGCCGTCGGGCGCGCTCGGAATATTTTCCTTCGTGCCGAACACGCCGATGTACCCCTCGACTTTGTCATAGTAAGGAGCAATATCCTCGTAAGAAATCGGCCAGTCCTCGCCCAGGCCGTCTCGAGTCTTGGAACGAAAATCCACCGGCGCAAAGCGCAGTGCTATTCGTCCCCAGTGATTCGTGCGCCCACCCACAATTCGCGAGCGGAACCAGTAGAACTTCGAATCCGCCGCCACCGTGTAAGGCTCGCCTTCGATTGTCCAGGCGCCGGTCGGCGCGAGGAACTCACTTTCCAATCCATTACCCGGCTTGATGGCATTGCCGCCAATCCCCGCTCCGCGGTGCGGCAACTCGTAGGGCCACACGTGCTCTTTGTAGTCGGTGTCAGGGTTGAGCGGCGGCCCCGCCTCCAGCAGCACGACATTCAATCCCCCCTCAGTCAGGACCTTCGCAGCCATACCACCGCCCGCTCCGGAGCCAACCACGCACACGTCATAAGTCTTGGGGGATCGAACAACTTGGGGCATAAGTGCTGACCTGACTTTCCTGAAGCGCTGATTGTAGCGCGCAGCGCAGAATCTGAGCTCAATTCTTGCATATCGACGAATCCCTTGGGGCAAGAGATCGCCCGACAGGACTTCGGGGAATCATTTCTTTTTATCCTTCCCTACAACACAAAGCTGATCCGCCGCAATGAGAAGCTGAAAAGACCGGGGAGACTAGAATGGATTGGAATATTTGCCTCGTGCCATGCCCAATAAACCTCCGCTCATCTCGCCCGGAATTCACGCCAAACTGGAAACGGCACCGGTCGCACGCCTGGCCACGCTGGACGCCGAAGGAAAACCACACGCGGTTCCTATCTGTTTTGTCTGGGACGGGTCTGTTTTCTATTCCGCGATAGATCGCAAACCGAAGCGGGTCGCTCCGAGCCGGTTGGCGCGGCTGAAGAACATTAAAAAGACGCCGCATGTGGCGTTGTTAGTCGATCAATACGACGAAGACTGGACACGTCTCTGGTACGTGCTCGTACGAGGAGACGTAGAGCTGGTTTCTGCCTCCACGGAACGCCAGCGCGCTATTCAGCACTTGAGAGCGAAGTATCCGCAATATGACGCCGATATGCTCGCCGACGATGCTCCTGTCCTGCGCGTTACTCCTGTACGCATTACCGCCTGGGGAAAGATCTAGAGCCGGACCGACACAGTCGCGACTAGCTTCCAGTCATCATTCCTTGCAGTTGTTCCAACAGAGACAGCCAGCGATCGAGCGACTGCCCTCCGGGAGCAAACGCCGGATCGAAGAAGACTTCATCCGCCCCAATCTTGGCGCAGCCCCTAACATCTTCGCTGATCTGTTCGAAAGAACCAGAGAATATGGCCCTGTCCTTACCCAGCGGTTTTTCGGTGATCTCCAGGACAGCATGAACCACCATGGCCATGGCAGAGGAGTCGCGCCCGGCTTCCTTTGCCATTTGCTTGATGCTTCCGAACATCTCTGCCATGACGGGGACGGGGAGAAAAACCGGATTCCATCCGTCGGCCAGCTTTGCCAGGCGTTTGAGCGCCGCTGGAACAAATGCTCCCAGGTAGATTGGAGGATGCGGCTTCTGCACGGGCTTTAGATTGATATAAGACTTGGGCACGTTGAAAAACTTGCCGTGAAATTCCACGGGATTTGTGGTCCAAATTGCTTTGAGCAATGGCAGAAATTCATCAGCCAGAGCGCCTCGCTTTTTCATGTCTGCGCCGGTTGCGTCCATTTCGTCTTTGTTCCAGCCGAGACCCAAACCGACGCACAGTCGGCCGTTGGAAAGGACATCGAGGGTGGTCAACCGGCGAGCCAGCACAACGGGATTGTGGTACGGCATATCGAGCACACTGGTGCCGAGCTTGATCTTTTTAGTCTGAGCCGCAACGTACGTGAGTGCGTCGAGCGGATCAAGCACCTGCTTGTAGATTTCTGGTAAGTGTCCGTCCGGCGTGCCAGGATAAGGCGCCTGCAATTTCACCGGGTACAACAGGCGTTCGATCGTCCACAAGCTGCTGTATCCGAGAGCCTCGGCGCGTTGCGCGACTTTGGTGATAGCCTCCGCAGTGCCGATGGGCCCAATGTTAGGCAGGCAGAAACCAATCTTCATGGCACAAACTCCCCCGAAGCGAATGGTGGCGGGTATTTAATCACAAGAAGGCTACGGTCTCAAATCGAAGATATTTTGAGACCATGCTCAGGTCGAAACACTGGCCGATGGTTTCGTGCTGTCAGTTGAGTTTGTTTTGTCCATGGCGCTTCAACAACTAGTTCACAGCGCAGTTCACGCTCCTGCCATATCGCCTACTGACCCATCCGCCATCGCGTCGCCGATTTCGGAAAGCTCTTCTCAATAAAACCGAACACCGTCCTCGGACGAACCACAAAAATCGGCTCGTTCATGCTGCGCGGATCCATCTTGTACTTCTTCTTGTAGGCGGTGGCAACGCGTTCGAGTGCCGCAGCGTCTTTCATCTCTTCCGCCGAGCCTTCGACGATGACTGCTTCTTCGCCATGGTCGTTCGTAATCGTGCAAGCCGGATTAGCCGCCAGGTTCCGCCCCTTGCGCGATTTTCGTCCCGTGGAAAAATAAAACGCATCATCCACCCACACTCCCCACACCGGCATCACATGCGGACGATTCGAAGGATGAACCGTCGCCACCCAGAACGTCCGGCAACCACTCATCTTCTTAGCAACCCACGTCCATGAGAGAGGTCCCTTCTCACCTTCGGCTAGACCGTATCCGAGAGCGAAAGGACGGCCGGCCTTTGGATCCGATTTCGAATTATTGGCTGATTGAGATGCAGTGCGGCGGGAATTGCTGCGTCTTGGCATAGCGAATTATTGTACCGCTCACGCTGCCGCACGATCACGAGCAAGCCTTCTCTCTGGTATCGATTCGGGCGAGTCGCGTTGGAACCATCGGCGCGCAGCATGCAGCGAACCAACAGACTCCCTCACATCGCATGACAGCAACTATTGCAGTCCGTTTGATCTTTATCCTAATTTTGACGAGGGAGGAAAACTCATGTCGCCTGCCATCGCATCTCAGACCCACTGACTCAGGGTTCGATAAACGGTGTCGCTCTCCTATTCAGTATGAGGTCCTACCGATGGCCAGTTCGGTCTTAATTGTGGACGACAGTTCCGTAGTCCGCAAAGCTCTTGTGCGCCTGTTCGCCGACGGTGGATTTGAAGTCAGTGGCGAGGCCGAGAACGGTCCGGAAGCGATAGAGAAAGCTCGATCATTGAATCCTGACCTGATCGTAATAGACCTCTCCATGCCCGGGATGAATGGCCTCGAAGCGGCGCGTTGTCTGAGACAGCTGCTACCCACGGTACTGATAATTATCTTGAGCGATTATGGCGGACTGTTTCCCGAGCAGGAACTCGATTCCATTGGGATTGCCGCGATTGTCTCGAAAGCGGAGTGCTCTACCGGCCTACTCTACACAGCCAGAACCTTACTCTGTCACACCGCCGCCTGACTCGCCGGCCCCGGCGTCGCCCCGCACCCATTGTTACTTTCGTTAGTCACACTTACTGGGTTCCCTGTATTGAGCCGCCATCTCCTTCGGGTTCAAATGGTTTCGCTGGAACCGTCTCACGAAAGGAGTGGCTTATGGCAGGCATAGCAGTATTTCCCGCCAGGATCGAGCTTCTGAATACTCTCGACCAGCAGATTGGCGTCCTGATGACCAAGAGTTTCGCTTGTTTCACCGACGATGAGCGAAGTGAATTCAAGAATCGGCAACAAAAGATTCGCGACCTGGAACAACAACTGGCGTTCGCGCAAGCCGCGCAGCTCTACGATAGCGGCGTCTTCACAGGCATCTACTAACCAGATCAGCGAATGAGATCAGGCGACGCTCCCCATAGCGGCGAGCGATAAGCCTAGCCCCCGCACCATTCTGGCAACCAACGAAGGCGTCTCCGTGGAAGAGCGGTGCTTCAGCTCCGCATTAGCCAGATGTGGACACGGGCTCTAGCCCGTGTGGCCATTCACCGTCAGGGTTGCTTTACTCCGTGTCGGCATTGACCGTCAGGGTTCGGGAGAGCACGGCTTCAGCCGTGCCGGCAAAGCCTCTCCACCATAGGGGGCTTTAGCCCCTGAAGTCCCCCAACATTACAGGATGCCCTCATTCGCGTTCTTTGCAAATGGTGGGTTTCATTACCCTGACCCGTTGTTCGGATCACAGTGCGACCGACCCTTCAGAAGTGGCCGCTGCAGTTCAAAGCTCACCCGGTGGAGGCGGAATTGGGAAATGTCCCGTCTGTCCCCGCATTTTCTATCCCACCGGTCCGGCCGACTACAACTACGATCTGAGCCAGCGCCGCGCCAACTCGGTGATTCAGTATCTGGCGTCGCAGAAGCAAATTCCGGCCCACAAGATTTATCTGATCGAACTCGGCAAGGATAAGCCCGTCGAGACGAACAAGACCGCCGAAGGGCCGCAAGAAAAATCGCCGCGTGGAAGTTAACCTGATGACGAACACCACCGGCAATGCACCCGCGCAGGCGCCCAACACCGCCCCGCCCCGAGTGCGAACAATAATCCGCCTTCGTCGATGTAAGAGTTTTTTCCCTCCTCCCCGGAGGAATTCGCCAAACCAGGCCGCCTTGACCCTAGGGCGGCCTGTTTTTTTGTAAGTGTGGCGCGGGCGCCCTCGCCCGCGTGACTGACAGCAGTCTCACTCCCGCCTAAGATTCTTCAGTTCAATTGATACAGGTTCAGACTCGCTACATGGACATCCATCGCGCTGTCAAGCATAGTGGTGCCCGCTGGTTCACCGTTGGGCGGGTTTGTTGGCAACGCATTTCGCCTGATGCTTGCTCCCGCGATATCGAAGGAGATCCTCACCATGACGAGACCCTATTCGGAACTTTGGCTAGACGCGACCCAGGGAATGCTAAGAAACCGGCTGCTGTGGATTGTTCTCGCCTGCTCGCTGGTGGTGGCACCGGCGTTCGCTCAACATCTTCATGAGCTTTATTACAACAACGTCAACTGGACCGACACCGACCTCACGTCATTGACCGGGGGCCCTATCCTCTATCCTCAGGGCGTCGCCGCATTCTATACGCCAAACAACGACTTGCACGTCTTTTACGCTTCCAACGTGAGCCTGAACTTTCACGTCCATCAGCTGTATTTCAACGGGTCATCCTGGTCTGACCAGGATTTGACGGCGGTTACGGGAGGCGTCTCGTCGAGCAACTCTTCTGGGATGAGTGGATTCGCCATCGGAAACGCACAATACGTATACTTCTGCGGAAGCGACGGTTCTGTTCACGAATACTCCTACGGCAACAACGGAAACTTCAATTGGGTCGACGCGAGATTGCCATCGGTCTACCCCAAGGGTTGTGAGTTCGCTCCCGCAGGGCTGGTAGCATTCACCACGGCCACCAACAATACGCGCCACGTGTTTTTCCATTCCCATGCTACGCAAACGACTAGAACCATCCGTCATTTGGTTTTTAATGGCAAGGTATGGAAAAACCAGAACATCACCGCGCTAAGCAAGGGCGCCAAGGCTCAGTCCGCGAACTATCTTTCCGGGTTTTCCATCGGCGACGCCCAATATGTATATTTCACAGATAAGAATGGGCATGTCCACGAATTTTCATTTGTAAGCAGCTGGCAAGATCTGGATGTTACCGCAGCTTCGGGTGGCGTTCCGGGGGGCACCTTTACGGGTAGTGGCACGGCTTCTTTTGTGGTGCCGGGAACCACTCAACGGGAAGTCTATTATGCCGCTGGCAACAATCAGGACGTGCATCGCGCAACCTTCCATAACAACACGTGGACAGATTCCGACCTCAGTTCTCTGACCGGAACCAGCGGAGTGATCAGTCAGTCGCAAATCACCGGCTTTGCGACCACGCCGAATAATCAGCTCCACGTGTACTTTTCGAGCTTCGGCAATGGAGACGTAAATCAGCTCTTCTACAATGGATCGGCCTGGTCGGAGAGTACTCTCCCATCGGTTCCGGTCATCGTCATCGGAGGACCCTGCACCATGGCCGGATTCGCCATCGGGAACCTTCAACACGTGTATTACGTGTCACAGAACTAGGTAAACCTGATTCGATTACAGCGGCGGCTCTGAACCTCCGGGAAGACTTGGTGCGCAAGCAGCCAGGGCCCGGAGGGCGCGCCGCAGCAATACGTTGTGAAGCTTCCCCGCGTGGTCGCCGAATTTCCCTTCCGCGAAATATTCAGCGTTTCAATTTTTCGGGTTCGAATCCCAACTGACCCGGAACACGTCGCCATCCGGATGGCGGAGTTGCATCTCGCGAACGTGCCACGGCATATCGGTGGGCGGAAATGTAACTTCCAGCCCGGCCGCGACGCAGTGCTTGTGCATCTCGTCCACGTCATCACCCACACCGACATCCAGACGCCCTTGTCGCTCTCTTCGTCTCCGTCCTGCTGAAACGTGGTCGTGTTCGCGCCGCGGCCCCGGGCCTCCCTGCGCCCCCTGGCAAAGAAAGATGCAAGTTTCCTTACCCGATCCAAACGCGGCAAACGTCGGAGGCGTTCCCCAGTCCCACAATTTTTCCCATCGCCACTTCTCGAGCCACGCGACAGTGCTCGCGATGTTGGACACGTTCAATATCGGAGTCAAACCTTTGGCTTCCATAACGGGAGGAGGACAACACTCAGCGGACCGAGAGATTTGTTCTGTTTCCAAAATCGCGATCCCTTCGGTTCCAGGCGCTTTTTGAGTGGTGCAGCGGTTCACCGCTGCGAGCTCGGAATTGGTGATCATGGTCGCATCCTGCGATGCTTTCGTTGACTTGCCCTGCTGTCAGACCTAAGATTCAGCGAAATGATCGGGCAGACCATTTCCCATTACCGCATCACCGAAAAGTTAGGTGGCGGCGGGATGGGCGTGGTTTACAAGGCTGAGGACACCCGCCTGCACCGCTTTATCGCACTCAAGTTCTTGCCCGCCGATGTCGCATACGATCCTCAGGCACTCGCCCGCTTTCAGCGTGAAGCACAAGCTGCTTCATCTTTAAATCACCCAAACATCTGCACCATCCACGACATTGGCGAAGACAATGGACACGCGTTCATCGCGATGGAGTTTCTGGATGGAGTCACACTCAAGCACCGCACCGCTGGGCGTCCTCTGGAAATTGAGATTCTCCTCTCGCTGGCCATCGATATCGCGGACGCGCTCGATGCCGCGCATACCGCGGGTATTATCCACCGGGACATCAAGCCGGCCAACATTTTTGTCACGCCGCGCGGAAGTGCCAAGGTTCTGGACTTCGGCTTGGCGAAGTTACCCACACGGGCAAGAGGGGGCACAAGCAGCGCGAGTGTGGAAACGATGTCAATGGAATCCGGGGCGGAATTGCTAACCAGTCCGGGCACCATGATGGGCACAGTCGCCTATATGTCGCCGGAGCAGGTGCGAGCGAAAGAATTGGACGCGCGCACCGACCTGTTCTCTTTCGGAGCGGTGCTGTACGAGATGGCCACCGGGAGAATGCCCTTCGAAGGCTCGAGTTCAGGTGAAATCTGCGGCGCGATCCTGCATGCAACGCCCATTCCACCATCGCAGCTCAATCCGCAAGTTTCGGCGGACCTCGAAGCGCTGATCCACAAAGCACTCGAAAAAGACCTTACCCTGCGTTACCAGCATGTCGCGGACATTACCGCTGACCTTCGACGACTCAAACGGGATTACGAACCAGGAAAGTCCATCAGGACATCCCGAAAGATCCTGCCAGCGAGCCGCATGGTGCGGTTGGCGATTCTGCCCGCTGTATTGCTCGTGATCGTGACGCTGTTCGCCGCGAATTTAGGTGGCTGGCGGACACGGCTGTTGGGGAATCGAGGGCCCCTTATCCGTTCCATCGCGGTGCTGCCTATGGAAAACCTCTCCCGCGACCGGGAACAGGAGTATTTCGTCGACGGCATGACCGACGAACTCACCACCGACCTTTCCAAAATCACCGCATTGCGAGTCGTGTCACGCACCTCGGCGATGCACTACAAAAACACAAACCTGACACTCCCGGAAATTGCTCGTGAGCTCCATGTGGACGGGGTGGTCGAAGGATCGGTCATGCGCTCGGGTAATCGGATACGCATCACCGCTCAGCTAATCCGCGCAGAAACAGATCAGCACTTATGGGCGGAGACATATGAGCGCGACCTCGACGACGTTTTAAGGTTGCAGAGCGAAGTGGCACAAACGATAGCGCAACAGGTGCAGGTGCAGGTCTCTCCCGAACAGAAGGCCCGACTTGGCTCTGCGCGGAAAGTGGATCCTGCGGCTTATGACGCATTCTTACAAGGGCGTGCGTACTTCGTTTGGGGGTCCACTTCACGGGAAGGGTTTACAAAAGCACAGAAGCTTTTCCAGCAAGCGATCGACAAGGATCCCAATCTTGCCCTCGCGTATGTAGGTCTCGCGGACAGCTATATCTATATGGGTTCGCAACGCTGGGTACCTCCATCGGAGGCATTTGCTCGCGGCACGCAGGCACTGCACAAAGCGCTCGAACTGGACCAGAGTCTGGGCGAAGCTCACAGCTCACTTGGATGGCTTGAGTGGCGATTCGATTGGAACTTTCCCTTGGCGGAAAAGGAATTCAGGTACGCGCTTGAGTTGAATCCAAATTACTTTGCGGGCCAGGAACAGCTGACCTGGTATCTCGCTTGGCGCGGGGAACGCGACCAGGCGTTGGCGCAGTTAAAACAGATGGCGAACCTTGATCTCGTCGCCAGAAACCGCACGGCTGCCGAGCTCGGCGTCTATTATCACCAGCGCGATTACCACGCATTAGTGGAGGCAAGTAAAAGATTCATAACCCGAAACCCGAATGACTGGCCTGGGCGTTATTTTCTTGCTGTAGGTTATGACGGCCTTGGCCAGGAGGAAGATGCCGTTCCCGAGTATCAGAAGGCGGTTGAGTTGTCGCACGGCGACACAGATACGATCGCCGGACTGGCACACGCCTACGTTGCGATGGGTCAAAGGGCTGAAGCCGAGAAGATACTCCGTGACTTGTTGCGGCAATCCAAGAAGAAATACGTTTCAACCTATATGATGGGCACGATCTACGCAGATCTCGGTCAGAAAGATATAGCCTTCGAATTTCTTGAGAAGGCCTATCAGGAGCGATCACCTGACATCCCGTACTTTCTCAAGGCCGATCTCAGGATTGACACGCTTCGTTCCGATCCGCGTTTTCAGGACCTTGTGCGGCGGGTTGGACTTGGGCAATAAACTTATTCAAAACCCAGCCTGAATGAAGTGTCGCTGCGTTCTTGCGCCGAAAAGCGCGCGGGACGCATGGCCCGCGCCGATGTCGGGTTAGACCATGATCTCGATGTATTCCGATCGTGTAGTCACCGGACTCTAGTGCAGCGCGGCCACTTTCGCGCGCACCTTTTGTAGAACCGCTGGCGGCACCGCGGCATAGCCTTGCGCTTGTGCGATTTCCTGACCGGACCCGTATACCCAGGTTAAATATTCGTTGACTGCATGGCTCCGCTGCAAGTCTTGCGTATGCACGGGCACGTAAAACCAGGTGAAACTCACAATCGGATAACTATCTTTGCCCTGCGCATTCGTCAGCGAAACGCGAAAGTCATCCATGATTTTGGATTCCATCGCCAAGGCCGTCTCACCGAAGCTCTTCGTCGATGGCCTCACAAACTCTCCGGCAGCGTTGCGAATTCGCGCGATCGATAGCTCGGATTTCTCCCCACAACGGAGTTCAGCATACGCGACGGCCCCCGGCGTCTTGGCGGCTTTGGCCAGCATATCCGGACATTGGCTGAAAGCGGCGCCCACCGGCCATTTTGGCGAAACACTCTTTCCGACCTTGGCCCGGAATTCTGGGCTGACTTTGGAAAGGAAATCGGAAAAAATGTAGTTCGACCCCTTTCCGTCCGTGCGGTGCAGCACCTTGATCGGCAAATCAGGAAGCTTGACGTCAGGATTCAGCCTGACAAGCTCCGGATCGTTCCACGATGTAGTTTTTCCGAGGTAGATATCGGCAAGCACCGGCCCCGAAAGGCGAACGCTCGACGTGCTGCCTGGCAGATTGTAGAAGACAGCAATACCCACCAGCACTGTGGGCAATTCCACGACCGCGTGCTTCGCCTCTTTCAACTGCTTTTCGGGGATCGGCGCATCACCGCCGCCAAGATCTCCTCCGGATCCGGAAAGACACGGTTGGCACTTTCGCCGGTTCCCACCGCGAGATAACGAAGCTGCGTTTCCGGGTGCAACTTGTGATACTCGTCGCCCCACAACACATATAGCGGCGCCGGCATGGTCGATCCGGTGGCAACCAGCACCATCTGCGTTTGCGCCAGGCCGGCCGGGGACAAAATCGTTAACGAGATAGCCAGCAGCGTCGCGGTCAGGGAGAAAGCAGACTCAGCACAATTTTTCACGGAAGCTTCCTCCTCGCGATTGAAACGCAGACAAGTAATCCGGAATTTCTTGAGGTAGCGCTTCAACTCTACGGGCGCTGTCATGTGCTTGCCGGATGTGCAGGCATTCATCGCAGTCCTATCATGAGCGCGAGGAGACTGTTATTCATGGTCGCCAACTCGCTTCAGCCGGTATCAATCTCGCTGGTTGAACTGATGGGAGCATACTTCCTTGTTCGACACCAGTCCCGACCTGGTTTCCCACCTTCCCCTCAGCATTAGGCCGGGCAATTGTTTCCGAGTAAAGGAAGAATCGAATAAACCGGGGACAATAAACCGAATGAAAAGGGGTAGACGGGACATTCCCATTTTCTTCATTCATCAAGCGTGGGAGTCACGCCCGCGCCGACTTCACATCCGTCCGCGAGAAGTCTTGTCCCTTGAACAGAAGCGGCTCCCCTTTGGTCTTCGCCAGCGCATAGGAGAAGCAATCTCCAAAATTCAGTTTGGCGGGATGGCCGCTGGTTTTGCCGAAGTCGCGATAGGCTTGCCGCGCTATGCGAGCTTGCGCTTCGTTGACCGGCTCAATCACGACTCGTACCGATCGCGCCTCAAGGACTAACCGTCCAATTCTCGATGACCAACCTGGAGACCCGCCCAAACTCTCGCGTGTTGTTGGTAACCAACGTTAAGCCCAGGCGTATGCGGGCATAGTGCGGAGATGCCTGGTCGGGCAAATCCAGGACCTCGATGTAATTCAGAAAGGCGCTTAGCGCCGCTTGATCCTGACGCCGACGGGGAGAAACCTCAACGCAGAACAGAAGTTCCGATTTCGTGATTACAGAGATACACACATCACTGACGGGAAGGGCACTCAGTCGCTTGAGCACCTCAGCGTTCGAGCGCTTCATGATGTAGGATCAGGTATCTGTATCCAGCATGTAGCGCGCCACTACGGCTCACGTTCCTGCACAGGCAGATCTTCGACATCTTCCATGAAATTCGCCGAGGCAACCGGCCCCTCAGCGAGGTAGGAAGTCCAATCAAACGGTCGCGGAGACAGGACCACCTTGCCTCCCTCTTTCCGTATAAATACGTCTTGCGTATTGAATTGAAATTCCTTGGGCAAGCGCACGGCTTGACTGCGGTTGTTCATGAAGATTTTTGCTTTGCGTTGCATCTGCCCTCCCGTGGCGTCCCATGGCATATACATGTGTATATGCCAGTGTACCAACATCGGCAGAGACTTGCAAGGGCCTAATGCATAAGAGAAGCAATCTCCAAAATTCAGTTTGGCGGAGTGGCCGCTCATTTTGCCGAAGTCGCGATAGGCCTTGACGCGCTATGCGAGCTTGCGCTTCGGTGACCGGCTCAATCGCGATTGGGCGGCCTCGATCCCATTCGTCAAAACGGCGGACTAGCGCCCACTTGGGCTCTGGTTGTTTCTTGAGCGGGGACACCTCCGATACCTTTGCCGCCCGCCCGGGGATGGCCCCTTTTCAATTACCGATAGGAGTTTCGGAGGTTTCGAGCGCTGCCAATCTGGCGAAGACATTGGCCACAACACGGTCGCATCGAGGAGCATGAAATGGAAATGCGTCCGCCGCCGAAATCCTGGCGTTTGCGTAAAGCTCCTTTCGAAGCATCCCGTGGGCGCGATGTAGCCGAACCTTTTCAACGTCGCGCATCATCACGACTGCCCTGTACCCCTCTGGCAGGTTCTCGATCGCCTGTTCGAGGATCTTGCTCATCTCGATTGAGGCGGTTTCAGATTCGGGGTTCGACCTCGGTGGGGTCGCTACGATCGCATTTTGCTGGTTCTCATTCATATCGTCCCAATCCTCGAACCTTCTTGCTTTGTGTACCCGAGCCAAAGCCTCATGCACCGCGATACGGGTGAGCCAGGTCGAAAACTTCGCGCGCCTTGCGAACTGACTGAGATGCTGGAATGCTCTCACGTAGGCGTCTTGCATCACATCCTCAGCCTCCCCGTCATTCTTCAGAATCGAGCGTGCCACGCGGTACAGGCGAGTGTTGTAGCGCCGCATCACCACCTCATACAGTGCAGTGTCGCCGGCGAGAACTCGTTCTACGACTTCTTCATCCGACGGGGCTGCGGTTCCAGCAAGCGTCAGTACTTCATCAGCCATACATTCTTCCTTGTCTCTTAAGGTCATCCTTAATCATAGAGTCGCGAGGCCCGCCTACGGTTACAGCGAATCTTGTAGCCTTATGGTTGTAACCAAAGTCGGTGTTGGAAACTCCTTAGTCTTTGGAAAAGGAGAAAACCATGGATCAACGACTGAATTCGAGCTGGTGGGCTTTGAGGATCGCCTTGGGTGCCGCGCCCTTTTTGGCTGGTCTCGACAAATTCTTCAACCTTCTTACGAACTGGACGATGTATCTCAATCCCCTGGCTCTACGTGTTGTAGACGTTGCACCCGCAACTTTCATGCGAGCCGTAGGGGTGGTTGAGATGATCGTGGGAATTGCCATTCTGACTCGCTGGACGCGGTTGGGGGCGTATGTCGCAGCCGCGTGGCTGGTGTGCATCGCTTTAAACCTGATCATGATGGGCGCCTTTTTCGACGTTGCCGTTCGCGATCTCCTCATCGCCGTGGCGGCATTCTCCCTGGCTCGACTGACGGAGGTCAGGGAAGGCGTGGTGGCGAATTCCTTCACTCACAAACAAGAACTCATGCGCTCGAACGTCGCCTGAACGAGCGGCATGCTGTGGTCCCTCCGCGCGTTTCTGTAGGCTAGGATGTCAGGCGAGAGCTGACTGGAGATAACGATTAAGCCTGCAGGTGGGCGGGGCTCGTCCCGTTTCCCAAAACGGTGCTTGACGCCCCGTTCTCTCTATTAGATAATATTCAATATAGTGTTATATCTATTTGATAATAAAGGCGGAAAAGTCAAGGCTAAAGCCTTTATTTTTAAGATTTTGCCTCCAACTCCTTTTGACTCAAAGATCTACCGCCAGTGAAAAATTAAGTCCTTATGATTCAAGATTTTGGGAGCCGAGGGGGAGGCGGGTACCCGCCGCTCGTCCAACCTGCTCGAGCAATGATGGAGGGGTCAGAAGACCGGTCGCTACCGCGCCGCCGTAAGGGAACTGTCCTTCGGTTCGAGTTGCCAGAAGTCGACGGATCACATAGACTAAACCAATTAAACTAAGTTTAATAAAACACCATGAAAACCGTTAACATTCACGAGGCAAAAACTCAGCTTTCAAAGCTGATCGAAGGGGCGTCCAGGGGTGAGACGTTCATTATTGCCAAGGCTGGCAAACCAGTCGTAAAGGTCACTGCTCTGAGCACTCCAACCGGCGCTCAAGTACGCCGACTCGGCTTCATGGCCGGGCAAATTACTGTGCCGGACGACTTTGACCGAATGGGCAAGGAGGAGATCGAGAGAATCTTCGGCGGTGGTGCATGAAACTGCTGCTGGATACACATCTTCTTCTCTGGGCTGCCGGCGAACCTGAGCGACTCTCAAAACGGGCTCGAACCTTGATCGGCAATCCGAGCAATGAGCTTCTCTTCAGTGCGGCCAGTTTGTGGGAGGTGGCGATCAAGCGCGGATTGGGCCGGGAAGATTTTAAGGTGGATGCGCGGCTGCTTCGCCGGGGTTTATTGGACAACGGGTACGGTGAGTTGCCAATCATCAGCGACCATGTCGTGGCCACCGAGAGTTTGCCGCTCATTCACAAGGATCCTTTCGATAGAGTCCTGGTGGCACAGGCGACGGTCGAGGGTATCACGCTGTTGACCATCGATCCGCTGGTGTCGCAGTATCCGGGTCCAATTACGCATGTATAGAAATCAGGTGCGCAGCGTGTTCAAGCGCTACTTCTTCTTCAAATCCTGGACCGCGCGATGGCCCTGATCGATGGCGCAATCGGTATTGGCATAGGCGTCCGCGTCGGCGTTGGCGATGGCGATCCGGCCGAAAGGTTTGCGCGCTACCTGACAGGGCGTCTCGCCGCCGTCCAGCCAGAACTGGTCGTAGAGCGAGTTGTATTCGTAGGCGTAGCCGTGCGGCCAGCGGTTCACGGTGATTTCGAGAATGTCG
>QIAJ01000064.1:19819-24120 GCA_003225495.1 Acidobacteriota bacterium | reverse complement strand
CCGGCGCTGGACAGTGATCGCATCGGGTTTGCTTATCCTGGCTCTCGCTTTAATCGTTATCTATACGAAGCCGGGAGCGTTTCTTAGTCCAATCGCAATAGTCGTACTGGCGGCGATCGGGCTTGCCGCACTATTGCTCCAATTGAGGTTCCGGCAGGATCTCCCGCAAGTTCGGTCACCTCTCTGGCTGAATATCCTTGGCCTGCTATGTGCCTTGACGGCGTTGGGCGCCGACTTGCTCGGGATACCGCGGCGTTGGCTGGATGTGGTCGCGTTTGCTGCGGTGGTGTGCTTTGGGATCAGCGGCTCGCTGATTCTGCACGCACTGCGCAAGCAACATCGGGGGGCGGACTAAACTCCGTAACCGCAAGATCGCAAGCAACCGCCACTCGGATCGCCGAGAAACGGCTTAAGTCTACTTCCCGATTGGCTCGATCATTTCTTCTGAACCGATACAATACTGCCATGCGCGTCACGTTGTTTGGGGCTTCTGGACTGCTCGGGCACGCCCTGGTTCCAGAACTGAAGAACGAGGAGCTTACCGCGCCTTCTTCTGCGGATGCGGACATTCGTGACGCCGCCCGCATTCGGGAGGTAGTTCGTCATTCCCGTCCTGAATGGATCATTTTAACGGCCGCCTATACCGACGTGGATGGATGCGAGTCGAATCCCGAACGCGCTTTTGCCGTGAATTGCGAGGGAGCCGCCAATGTCGCTCGGGCGGCCCGGGAAGTAAGGTCGCGTCTCATGTTTCTTAGCACCGATTACCTGTTTGATGGCACAAAGCGCTCTCCCTACGAGGCGGACGATGCTCGTAATCCGCTCAGTGTGTACGGAAAAAGCAAGGCCAGGGCGGAAGAACAGCTGCTGGAAATACTGCCCGATGCCTGTATTGTGCGAACGTCGTGGTTGTTTGGAGCTGGCGGGCCCGGTTTTCCGGCGATGATTCTGAAGCTCGCCGCCGAGCGCGGAGAGATTTCGGTAGTGGACGATCAGCGTGGCTGCCCGACTTTCACTCCTGATCTTGCATCAGCCTTGGTAGCGCTATGCCGGAAATCGGCGCGAGGAATTGTTCACGCCACGAATGTCGGTGATTGCACAAGATATGACTTCGCGAAAGAGATTGTGCGGATGGCTGGCTCAAAGACTTCAGTTCAGCCGGTAAGCAGTTCGAAGTTTCCTCGTCCCGCGCGTCGTCCGGCTTACTCGGTATTGTCCTCAGCAACACTCGACGCTTATGGAATTAGAATGCCGGGTTGGGAAGATGCTCTCGAGCGCTATCTGGCGGGCCGGGGTACTACGGTTGCTTAGCTTCGGCGGTCATCGGTGGCGGAACGGTTGGCCAACGAAGAGAACTAGGCCGCACGGAACGAGTCAACCGAATGATTCCGGCAGCTGCTATTTCTCTGACGGTCTTGTTGTCATCGAAAAGCAGGGGTTTGAAGACATCAGCCGAGACTTTGCCGGGGGACACAGCTAGCGCCTGAGCGGCGGCAGCGCGCACAGCCCAGTTTTTGTCTTTCAAGGCCTGGGTGAGTTCCTCCACGGCATCCGGCGAGGGATCTTTCGCAAGCAAGGCAGCGCAGGCCGCGCGAGCGGACGCGCCGTGATCTTTCATCAATTCTTGCGCAATTGTAATTCCCATTGGGAGCGGCCCAAGGAACGCGCCCGCCGCTTCTTTTACGCCGGTCATCGCAATAACTTTCGGGTCACTGTATTTCGCGAAATTCGACTTCACGCTCGATTTAATGAATCCCTCACCTTTTCTTTCGCCAGTGAGTGTGCTGATGAAGATTTCGCGTCCGCTGTGATCGCCCATTTTCCAGAGAGCGTTGGCTGCGGCGAAGCCAACCTCGGGAGACTCATCGTCGAGGAGAGCCCGCAGTTTCGGCTTAGCAGCTTCGGCCTGCATCTCTCCCAACGCGATTGCCGCCGTCTTGCGAATTTCCGCGTGCTTATCCTGGAGCGCCCCATAGAGCAGTTGGAGGACGTCCGGTCGAGTTCCAACCACTGCCAATGCCGCAATCACATCAAGTCGGTGCGTCTTCTTTTTGCTGCGTATTTCGTCTCGTAGAACGTCCCAGGCGGCAACCTGTGGCGGCAAGGGCTTGCAACAGGCGGGATCGGCTCCCGGGGGTATGGATTGAGCAGGTACAGAAGCTACGTCGGACTCTTCATTGGGGGGATTCTCCGCGAAGCCGCGCGTTGCAACAAGGAAGACAAGTGCCAGAAGAGTGCCGCTCACCGCGAAGTTTGCTGCGATCTGCGTGAAGCGACTAGCTCTCACGATCAACCCTCAATCGGCCGAATAGCTACCCCACTTACAACAACAGTGTAGGGGATGGTACGGACTGCGAATATCGGGCGAATGCAGTAGGGAGCCGCTATTCTTGGCTGATTTCCGAGGAGAGGGATTTCACCAGTGGCCCAACTCTGGTTTATCCTTGCAGCCTTCGAGGATCAAAAGTGAACAAAGGATCACTGTGGATGATGTTCGCATGCCTGTCGGCCCTGCTTCTGAGTGCCCTGGGACTGTTCGCGCAACCGGTCGACCCCGCGTTGTATCAGGAACTGCGTTGGCGCATGATCGGACCGTTTCGAGCCGGAAGAACGGTCGCCATTTCCGGAGTTCCGGGACACCCGAACGTTTTTTACATGGCGCCGAATAACGGCGGGGTGTGGAAGACGACCGACTACGGACGCACCTGGAACCCGATCTTCGATGATCAACCCACAGGGTCGATCGGGTCGCTTGCGGTTGCGCCGTCCAACCCCGACATTATTTATGTCGGTAGCGGCGAAGGACTGCGCCGTCCTGATCTCTCTGTCGGAGACGGAATCTACAAGTCGACTGATGCCGGCCACTCCTGGCAGCATCTTGGCCTGCGCGACGCATTGCAAATCGGAACGATCATCGTCGATCCGAAAGATCCGAACCGGCTTTTTGTTGCGGCTCTTGGGCATCCCTACGGGCCGAATGCGGAGCGCGGAGTCTACCGCTCTCTGGATGGCGGAAAGAGTTTTCAGAAAGTTCTAACCAAAGACGACGACACAGGCGCCATCGATCTCATTTTTGATCCGCGCAATTCGCAAGTGGTCTTCGCCGATATGTGGGCCTCGCGGCGTCCGCCTTGGACTACGGGCGGGGCATACAACGGCAAGGGAAGCGGCTTATACAAGTCAACCGATGGGGGCAACAACTGGAGGCAAATTACGAAGGGCCTGCCGAGCGAAGCCGACAAACTGGGCCGCATCGGGCTGACAGTCTCGCTCAGCGATCCCACGCGTATGTATGCCATGGTAGATGCAAAGAAGAATGGCGGCGTCTATCGCTCCGACGATTCCGGCGAGACCTGGCAGTTGGTGAATGCCGAAGAACGGATCTGGGGACGCGGCGATGACTTCGCGATGGTGCGCGTCGATCCGAAAAACAAAGATGTAATTTACGTTTCTAACACTTCTACCTACAAGTCGACCGACGCAGGCAAGAACTTTACCGCCATCAAAGGCGCGCCCGGCGGCGACGACTATCACACCATCTGGATCAATCCTGAGAACCCCGACATTATCGCGTTGGCCGTGGATCAGGGCGCGACCATCAGTGTGAATGGCGGCAAGACCTGGAGTTCCTGGTATAACCAGCCCACCGCGCAGTTCTATCACGTCATCACCGACAACCAGTTTCCGTACTGGGTTTATGGTGGACAGCAGGAGAGCGGCAGCGTTGGAACCGCCAGCCGCAGCGACTTTGGCGAGATTACATTCCGCGACTGGACCACGATCGGCGTTGAGGAGTATGGGTATGTCGCGCCGGATCCGCTGCACCCCAATCTGATTTACGGTGGCAAGGCAACCGTGTTTGATCGAAACAACGGGCAAACCCGTGACATTTCTCCGGTCGTGTTGCGCACCGGCCAGTACCGGTTCAATCGCACCTTCGCCGAAAAATGGAAACATGATTTGGGCCGGAGCGGACGTCGGATTGATCCACGTTACGCGCGACGGCGGCGAAAGCTGGGAAAACGTCACGCCTCACGAGTTGACTCCGTGGAGCAAGATCGCGCAGATGGACGCTTCGCATTTCGACACCGCGACGGCCTATGCGGCGGTGAACCGCTTTCGGCTTGATGATCTGCGTCCGTACATCTACCGAACACACGATGGCGGAGAGACGTGGCAGAAGATCGTCAATGGACTGCCCGATGAGCCCGTCATCACGGTGCGCGAAGACCTCGAACGAAAAGGACTTCTTTTCGCAGGGACGGAGCGCTCGGTGTATGTGTCGTTTGATGATGGCGACC
>QIAJ01000064.1:7321-19810 GCA_003225495.1 Acidobacteriota bacterium | reverse complement strand
GCTCAATCTACCAGCTACTTCGATCCGCGATCTGGTTGTTCATAATGATGATGTCGTCGTCGGCACGCACGGACGTTCGTTCTGGATTTTGGATAACATCACGCCGCTGCGACAAGCGGGTGCCCAGATTGCTAGCGCGCCTTCCCATCTATTTGCGCCGCAGATGACATACCGTATCCGGCGCAACAACAACACCGACACGCCACTTCCTCCCGAGGAACCGGCCGGGCAGAATCCGCCGGACGGCGCGATGATTGATTACTGGTTGTCGTCGGGTGCATCCGGCACCGTGGTTTTGGAAATACGCGATGATGCAGGAAATCTGGTCCGCCGTTTTTCCAGCGCCGACAAACCTGAGCACATCAACGAAAAAGAACTCAACGTCCCGACTTACTGGTTGCGTCCCGCACGAACGCTTTCCGCTGCGCCCGGGATGCATCGATTCATCTGGGATCTCACATATCCCGCGCCGGACGTGCTCTCGCGGGATTATCCGATTTCGGCAGTCTACCGCGACACGCCACTCTACCCGCTCGGCGCAACGGTTTTACCGGGCCAGTACAAAGCGGTGCTCACGAGCGCTGGTGGCAAGAGCGAAACACAATCACTGACGATTCGTATGGATCCCCGCGTGAAAACCTCGGCGGACGATCTCCATCGCCAATTCGAGCTCGACCGTAAGATCAGCGACGCTCTCCATCGCGACTACCAGGCCATTCAACAAGTGAGAAGCCTGCGCGCGCAGTTGAAGTCGGTGACAGAGCACAAACCGAGCCCGGAGATCGCCGCGAAGGTCGCCGATTTGGAGGCGCAGGCAGCGGTTATCGAAGGTGTGGACGGCGCACAATTCCTCAGCACGCCCGAAGGATGTAGCCTGGTACGGTTGAATAGCGGTCTAGGAACGGTTCTCAGCGCACTCGATAGCGCCGACGCGGCACCGACTATGCAGCAGTCTGCAACGTTCGCTGATTTGGAAAAGGCGCTCAATGCCCAGCTTGCTGCGTGGGAACAAATGAAAGCGAAAGAGGTGGCAGAGCTGAACTCGCAGTTAAGCAAGGCAGGTTTGCCGGTAATCGATGTTCATAAGTGGGCGGCCGGCTCCGCAGACACGGCCCAGACGAGTTCCCAGGATCGCGACAAAGATCTTGAATAAATGGGCTTTACGTCGGCACCTCGTCCGATAACTACTATGTGTGCGCAGCGAGGGGGAACTCGCGTTTCGCGAATTCCATAGCGGACTCATGCGATGCCAGTCGTCCTTCCAGTTGTGCATCTTCAACTGCTCCCAGGATTTCTTTGAAACGCGGCCCCGGTTCATATCCGGCATTGATCAGATCCTGCCCCGTAATCAGCGGGTGCGGACGAATCGCCTCGGGCGTCGTCGTTCTCAACTTTTCGCTTGCGTATTCGTAGGACTCGGTGATGCCATTGCTAGACAGGCAGTCGATGCGATGCAATTCGAGATGTTCATCGAACGCGGGCAAGCGCAGAAACTTCTTCAGCGTGGATTCTTTCATGCGTTGCACGTCAGCGAACCGCATGTGATTGTTCACCAGCGCGAGAATCTGATCAGACTCGTCATTCGAAAATCGTAAACGCCGGCAGATTTCTGCAGCCATCTTTACGCCGACTTCCACATGGCCGTCGAAGCGGATGCGATCTGGCGCCACACGAAACGTCGCTGGCTTGCCAACGTCGTGAAGCAAAGCGCCCCACCCGAGGGTGAGTGAGCATCCCGCGGCCAATTTTTCCAACAGAAGCATCGTGTGTACAAACACATCGCCTTCGGGATGGAACTGCTGAGGCTGCTCTACTCCCTTCATCGCGGAGATCTCGGGCAGCACTCGCTGGAGCAGTCCGCTCTCATCGAGCAGTTCGAACGCGCGACGGGCTCGTCCTTCGGTCAGCATTTTGGTGAGTTCCTCGCGGATTCGTTCGTGCGAGACCTGATGAATCTGCCTCGCCAATCGCTCGATAGCTCCACGAGTCAGTGGATCAATTCGATAATCGAAGCGAGCTGCAAACCGCACAGCGCGTAGCATGCGCAGTTTGTCTTCGGCGAAGCGATGCTCGGGCTCGCCGATGGTCCGCACAACGCCGGCTTTCAGATCGTCGCGGCCCCCGACATAGTCGAGCACCTCATTTGTGATGGGATCCAGCAGTAGACCATTGATTGTGAAATCACGCCGCCGCACATCTTCCTGCGGCTCTTTACTAAAACGAACTTCATCCGGATGACGGCCATCGGAACGTAGCGACCTCGATCACCGGAACCTTCTCGTCGGGACCCACGGCAGATTCTCCAGATTCACTTTTCGGCAACGGCACCAGCACGACTCCAAATTGCGCGCCGACTGCGAATGTTTGCGGAAAAATTTCCATCACCTGTTGCGGGGTGGCGTCAGTGGCGACGTCGTAGTCAGCCGGTTCGCGGGACAACAGAAGATCGCGAACACACCCACCGACCAGGTAGGCTTGGTATTCGCGTTCGCGAAGAGTACGAACGATGTTGGTGGCGTGTTGTTTCGCGGTGGGCATCAGAAGTCAGAGTCGATGCAACTTGAGAGCCGGATCATGGGCAAGGTTCCTGAATCATCTAAACTAGAAGAGCCCGCTCGAATTTCATTATGCCTGACACCACCATCCTCGGTATTGAAACATCCTGTGATGAAACGGGCGCGGCGGTTGTGCGTTCGGGGCGGGAGATCCTGTCGAATGTAGTTGCCTCGCAGATCGCTACGCATCAGCCTTATGGAGGAGTGGTCCCGGAGTTGGCGTCCCGCGAGCACTTGAGGGCAATTCTCCCAGTTGTGCGCCAGGCTCTCGCGGAAGCGAGGATGGACTACGAGTCGGTAGACGCGATCGCGGTCACGCAGGGGCCGGGCTTGATAGGAGCGTTGCTGGTGGGCATCAGCTTCGCCAAAGCGCTAGCGTTCTCCCTGGAAAAACCGCTGGTCGCCGTGAATCATCTCGAGGGACACATCCACGCTGTGCTTTTGGAGCAGCAGCGCGAAAGTGGCGAACTGCAATTTCCTGTGCTGGCATTGGTGGTTTCCGGCGGACACACACACCTCTACCTTGCCCGGCGGGAACAAAATTCCTGGACTTACGAGAACATCGGACACACTCGCGACGATGCTGCTGGCGAGGCTTTCGATAAAGTCGCCAAGCTGCTTGGGCTGGGGTATCCGGGCGGACCTGTCATCGACCGGCTGGCTCCGCATGGAAATCCGGCGGCCGTGAAATTCCAGACATCGCATCTCAAAAACCCCGATCGCAATCGGCCGCAATCAGGCGATGAGCCGCGATTCGATTTTTCTTATAGCGGCATCAAGACAGCAGTGCTGCGGTACGTGGAGACACGCGGTCTGGCCCCGGCAATTGTTGCGCGCCGTCAGGAACTCTTGAAGACAGGGAAGCCTAGCGCCGAGGACTATCTACGTGTGTGTGACCGGGAGACTCTGGATCTGGTGGCATCGTTCCAACGCTCGATGATAGAAGACCTGGTTGCGAAGACTCTGGCAGCGGCTAATGAATATGATGTCCAGACGCTTTTTGTCAGCGGTGGGGTGGCGGCGAATCAGGAACTGCGTGCGACGCTCTCACGAGCAGCCGAGCTGCAGGGTGTTCGCGCGTTCTTTCCGTCGCGCGCACTATCTACCGACAATGCTGCGATGATCGCGGCTGCGGCTTATCCCAAGTTCTTGGCCAAGGATTTTGTTCTTGCCGACTTATCCGCCGAACCGGGCTTGGCACTCGGCGGAACTCGAAGCGCATAATCCGCGTCTGCCGCGTATTTCGAAAACCTCTCTATCTCCAGCTACAATGATCGCCGTGAAGCCAACCATTTTTGTGGTGGAAGACGACCCCGACATTTCCCGGCTGGTACGCCACCACCTGGAAGGCGCCGGATTCAATGCCCGCCTCTATGCCACCGGCAACCTTGTAGTCACGGACGCGGAGCGGCAGCGGCCGGCTTTGTTTCTTCTCGACATCATGGTTCCCGGCAAGGACGGCCTGGAACTCTGCCGTCAGATTCGTCAGTCGATATCCTTGGCTCCGGTTCCCGTTATCTTTCTGACTGCGAAGAGCGGCGAAGCAGATCGCGTCCTTGGGCTGGAACTCGGAGCCGACGACTATATTCCGAAGCCGTTCAGTCCTCGCGAACTGGTGGCGCGAGTCAAGGCGGTGCTGCGCCGTTTCGAGCGGCCACTCCCCCCTCTGCCTACGCAGATCGACGAAATCCAGATCGATCCGGCTGCCATGGTATTGATAGTTCGAGGACAGCCCGTGCCCACTACCGCCACAGAATTCCGTCTGTTGGATTATCTGATGCGGCATGCGGGAAGAGTTTTCACCCGCGATCAGTTGCTCGACGCGGTGTGGCGGGACACGGCCTACGTCACACCTCGCTCGGTGGATGTCTATGTACGCCGCATCCGCGAAAAAATCGAGCCCGACCCTGAGAACCCGCGTTACTTAAGGACGGTACGCGGTGCCGGTTATCGATTTGAGGTTCAACGTTGAGAAGGCGCATCTTCCTCAAGTTGATGATGGTCTTTGCGCTCGTCATTGGTGTGACGGCCATCACCTTGCAGATTACGGTGCGCAAGTTCTGGGAACAGACTCTACGCGAGCAGATTGAACGCAATCTCAAGCAAAAAACTCTGATGTTCGCGCAGCGCGTCGAAACCGATCGTCAACATGCACTGGTTGATATTGCCGCCCAGGAAGGGCAGGCGGCGGGAACTCGGGCGACGGTGATCGATTCATCCGGCATGGTCCTGGCCGATTCCGAAGCTGACCCGCGCACCATGGAAAATCATGCGCAGCGGCCGGAATTTATTGCCGCGCTGAGTGGCCATGTTGGAATCGACCAGCGCAGCAGTCACACTCTGGGCATTCCGTTTCTCTATGTGGCAAGCCCGGTCTCGGGAGGCGCGGTGCGGCTCGCCTACACTCTGTCCGAAATCGAAACGACGACTCGTCAATTGAGCAGAGCCTTACTCTGGGGATCGCTGATTGCGTTTGCGGCCGCCATGCTGGTGGGGGGGGCGGCAACTCAGTACATGGCGTGGCGTCTCCGACGAATCGTTAATTTTGCTGAACGGGTTGCGGCGGGCGACTTGACGGCCAGAATCGCGTCCACTTCAGGAGACGAAATCGGACAAGTGGCGTCCGCTTTAGATAAGACGGCGCGCCGCGTGGAAGAAAGTTTTGCAAGCGTCCAAACCAGCCAGCGAGAACTGGAAACTCTTCTCAACAGCATGCAGGATGCCGTCATTGCGGTGGACGCCGATGCTCGCGTGCAATGGGCCAACCGGGGGATGAACCGCCTCTTGCCCTGGGGCCTTCGGTTGAACGCACCGGTAGCGGATAGTGTGCGCGACCCGTATTTTCTTTCCGCCATCCAGGGAGCTATGCAAGACCATGCGGTCAGAGCGGCGCGTTCCAACACGATCGTCTCCGGCCGCACCTTCGACGTGACGGCAGCGCCTATGCCGGGAGGAGGAGCGGTTGCTGTCCTGCGCGATCTTACCGAGACCGAGCGCATGGAGAAGACGCGCCGCGATTTCATCGCCAACGTTTCGCACGAACTGCGCACGCCATTGACCTCCATTCAGGGCTACGCCGAAACCCTGCTCGACACTTCGTCCGAAAGCAATCATGTTCGCGAGTTCCTCGAGATAATTCGCAAGAATGCGGCCCGCATGTCCCGGTTGACCGAAGACCTGCTCACCCTGGCGCGGGTGGAATCGGGCGAGCAGCGCTTCGATATTCAGGAGGTGAGCGCTGGAGAACTTCTTCAAGACGCGCTTGAGAGCTTCCGCGAGGTGGCGCGCTCGAACGGGATCGAGCTGTCGGAAGAGAACGAGACGCCCAGCCGGACAGTGCTGGCAGATCGGGAAGCGATCCATCAGGTCTTTTCCAATCTGATTGAAAACGCTTTCAAATACGCGGCGGCGGGCAAGAAAGTTGTGCTCGGAGCCCGCGCTGCGGGACTGGCAACCGAGTTCTACGTTTCAGATTTCGGACCCGGCATCTCGTCCGAGCATCTTCCCCGGTTGTTCGAACGTTTCTACCGCGTGGATAAGGCCCGCTCCCGCGAATCCGGTGGCACCGGCCTGGGACTGGCGATCGCCAAGCACATTGTCCTGGCGCATGGCGGAACGATTCGCGCGGAGAGCGAACTCAATCACGGCTCGACGTTCGTGTTCACACTGCCCGGCGCGAATTCCTGACCCTGCGGTCTATTTCCGGAAATTCAACAATTTACCAATTGTTAACCTGTTCGATATTCAAAGAGAATATGCTTTGGATCAGCACAAAGCCGTAATTTCTGGTCTATGAGCACTGCGCCGAAGATTTCTTCCCCAGAACCGGTTTACGCCCGCCTCGTAAAGCGAACCGTTGAGGCCTGCGAGATTGCGCGCGAGGGCGCCGCCATCGCTGCAGAAGGAATTGCGACGGGTTCGATGTCCCGTTTGAACAGCATCCGGCAATGCGAAAAACAGCTGGATGCGATTGACGCGGAAATTGATTCGGGCGTCACTTCGACCATCGCGCAAGTCACTGAAGAAGAAGCGCGCCAGTTGCTTGCCTGCATGAAGGTAGTGATCGGGCTGGAGCGCATTGGCGACCTGCTCTTGAGCTTTGCCAGCAGCGCGCAAGCGGCCGGCAGTCGACTCGATTCCGAGGACTCTCGTGAACTAACGCAAATGGCTACGCTGCTTGAGAAAATGCTGGCCGATGTGGGCCACTCGTTTTCCCAACGCGATGTCAAGAAGGCCATCGGCGTGTTGCGCGCCGATGCTGAAATGGACCGGCTCCGCAACCTGATCTTCATGCGCCATATCGAGAATCCCGAAAACATGGCGCGCCACGCCAGCCTCCAGGTTATTTTCATGACGCAATCTCTGGAGCGCGCCGGCGACCATGCCAAGAACCTCGCGGAAGAAGTCTGCCACTTTGTCAGTGGCCGCAGCGTCCGCCACTTACTCCTGACCTACGACAAGCCCATCGAACAGATGTTCATCGATTGGTTCCGCCACAAGGACGACAAAGCCCACTAGCATTAATTTTCTGCGACGGGCTTGAGATATATTCCGATTTTGTCTCTTGCAGGAACCGAATTCTGGAGCTATCGACGCCGGTTTGTGCCCGAACGTGGCTTGACAGTGCAGGTGCGGGAGGCGAGACTCGATAAAACTCCTTTTGCGCCGCTTGTCATTCGCGTTCAGGACAACCCATGTTCGGATCAGCCCAGCCCGAGCCCTTTCCACCGAGTAATGAAGCGGTCGCCGGGCCTGAGCTCCCCACCGCGGTCGCCAATGACGTTCGGGCCTTCGAAGGCCACGAACTGGATGCGGCGTTGCAGTTGCTGGTGGAACGCGCTCAGTACATCACAGGAGCAACGGGCGCGGCTTTGGCGATAGCTGATGGCGATGAGATGGTTTGCCGCGCGAGCGCTGGGTCATCCGGTCCGGCAGTTGGAGCGCACTTGCATGTTCGCTCTGGATTGAGCGGCGAGAGCATTTCACGCAAGCAGTTGTTGCGCTGCGACAACGCGGAGACTGATCCGCGGGTGAATCTGGAAACCTGCCACCAACTCGGAATTGCCTCGATCGTAGTAATGCCTCTACTGACGCCCGATGGCGGGGTGCGTGGGCTCTTCGAACTTTTTTCCGACCACGCTTATGCCTTTGAAGAACGCGACCTGATCGCGCTGGAGCGGATGGCTGGACTTACGCTAACAGCGCTTGAAATGGCCGAGAGGCCGCGAGTTGTGCCTGCTCCTGAGCCGGTAGCGGAGCCTGCTCAGCCGGAGGTCGCCGCCCACCAAATCGAGACCGCTGCCAGACCGGCTGAGGCAGCACCACCGCTCTCGGCTGATCTAGCCGCCTCCAGCGGCGGCGATCCCCACTGCAGAAGCCGCCCCAGAACACGCTAAGGAAGCGGCGATCGTGGCGCCACAAGGGCCTCTGGGATCGGCGCAGCTGCACTCGGCTTTGCTCGATGAACCGGTGTCGGTTCCGCCCATTGCAGTTCCAGAGGCGATGCGGCGTGTCCAGAAATGCTCCACCTGCGGGTTCCTGGTATCTGAGGGCAGAACATTGTGCGTGGATTGCGAAAACAAACGTTACGAGCGGACAGAATCGGCTGATGCCACCGCCGCGGAATTCGTGCCCGCCTTTCTCGCTTATTCGCCTCCGCCGGACGACTCCTGGCTCGCGAACCACGTTAACCTGCTCGCCGTTCTAGTGCTCATTCTCTCGATTGTGGTCGCCGTGGTCGTTTTTCGATAAGGTGTTTGCCGGAGCCGGAGTGCCTGTTTTCCTTGACAAATCCAGCACTTACCCATACATTTCGCTTAATTGCTTGTAGCGACCCCACAGGTGCCTAGAATGAAAAACGTCTATGAAGTTTTGCGGCAAAAAGAGCTTGAGCTGACCCGGCTGGAAAAAGAAGTGGAAGCCCTGCGCATTGCCGCGCCCTTGCTCTCGGAAGATATGAAGGATTCCGTGTCGGACGCGCCCAAGCCGACATTAACTCCCACCCCGCCCCAACAACCCATCCGCATTCCATCGCCGGCCGCAACCGCCGTAGCGGCGGCTCCTCCCGCTCGCGCTGCGGGTTGGGAAGATGCCGCGAAGCGCTGGCCATAAGGCGGAACTCAGTTAGCTAGAAAGGAAGCCCGGGCGAGAGCTTGGGCTTTTTTGTTATGTCCGAGAAACCTCCTAAAAATCGACCTGACACTGCATCGGCCGTGGTGAAGACTTCCATGTTGACTTCGGCGCACCCTCTCCGCAATGGTTGGGAAGACGCATTCCGGGCAGCGGGCTCTGGCGATCCCGATAGGCTTTTACTTGAAGACGTTGCCCCGACCTCGACTGACTTTGATCGTGAAGAATGGCGTTGGTAGATCGGCGACGTTATTCGGGAAGGGCACCTTCCATCAACACGATGTCCGAGTCCCCTTCGGCAACGGCGGCGAAGATGGAGCGGCTGTCGGAGGACCACGAAACGCGACGGGCGATGATGGTGCGCCGTTGGCCGAAGTCCGTGATCTGGCGTGGAGCTCCTCCCTGGGTTGGAAGAGACCACGCGTTGATATTTCCGGTGTCATCGCGCAGCAGGAGCGCCAGCGACTTTCCATCCGGAGAGGCCACGGGTTGGATGCTCCAACCATAGGTGAGGGGAACGTGCGCGCCCGGAATTCTCGCGAGCAAAGTGCCGGATGCGTTATCGGGGCGTGCCATTCGGACTTCGTAGTCGGCGACGCCGGTCAGGTTTTCCTGCGGGCTCAAATAATAGAGAGTGCTACTGTCGGGCGAGATTGCGCCCGCCATGGCATTGTCGGTTCTGACGAGGACGGGGCTTCCACCGTCGGGGACAATCTTTTCCATGTGATAGCCGGTGTCAGTGGGAACACCGTAGTAAAGCCACTTGCCATCGGGCGACCAGCAGGCCCAGCCGCCATTATCAGTTACCAGACGGTTGTTGCTTCCGTCTGGACTCACTAGCCAGAGGCCAAATCGCCAGCCTTTCTGGTTTCGGGTCGTGACATAAGCAATACTTTTTCCGTCGGGCGACCAGATCGGAACGCCGACGGAGACGTTGGGATCGCGATCGAATGTGACCTGCCGTGACTCGGTGCCGTCCTGACGCATGATCCACAAATTGCCATGGCCGCCGCTGTCCGAGAGATAGACAAGTTCGCGATCGCCCGGGCCGGCGTCAGGAGTTTGGACTTGGCCGGTCTGATGCGTGAGCTGAATGCCGCGGCGGACGTTTTCCGTGGCGCTGCCATCCACTGGAAATTTCCAGAGATCGAAGCGCATCCGGACCCGGCTGGCGGTAATGGCGCCTGCACTGCTGATGTCAGGCGAGACATAAGACTCTTCTCCGACCGTTAACCGGACCGCCGGGGTTCCCGAAAGTTTTGCCAGCCAAAGACTATAGGTGGGGAGATAAACAATCGTGCTGCTGCGAGCCGAACTGTAGACCACGCCGGACCCATCCGGGAGCCACGCGAAACCGCTCATCATTACATCGTCGGCGGTGATGGCGCGAGGTTGCCCGCCTTGGGACGGCACGGCGAAAACGTCAGACCGAAATATCTGGCTGCGTTGATAAGCGATGTTGGCGTCGTCGGGTGACCACCGAGGATAGGAATAGTTGTACTGCGCGGACAGCTTCGTGACCACCTGAGGAGTGCTGCCATCCAACGCGGAAACCATCAGTTCCACCTCGCGGTTCTCAAAGCGGAAGAACGCCAGGCGCTTGCCGTCGTGACTGAGGTCGGCTGGCCCAAGGCTCCTGGTAAGAGGCCGCGGCGTGCCGCCGAGGGCGGGAATCTGCCAGATGGTTCCGTAAGCTTCCTCGGTGCCGGGAGGCGAATAGTAGACCAGCGATCCGGAATCAGGGGACCACCGCGGAGATAGATGGTCGACTGCATCGCGCGTGACTTGGATTGGAGCGCCTCCGCCAATAAGGCGCATCCAGATTTGGCGCAATCCTCCAGCGTCGCGCGTGAAGGCAACGGACTTGCCGTCCGGCGAAATGGCGGGGAACTCTTCCATCCCGGCAAAATCAGTGAGACGCTCATACTGCATCGCTTTCGCAACAGGTTTTCGGCCTACATGGCCGCGGAGCCACCACGATCCGGAGGCGACCAGCGCGAGTATAAGGAACGCAAGTAACCACTGAATAGGCCGGGAAAGCTTTCGGGCTGGCAAATCTATAGGCGCCGCTGTGCCGGTTTCTGAAATTGACGAGAGTGAATGCAAGTGGAATGCGAGGTCACGCGCGGACTGGAAACGCTCCTCGGGATTCTTCTCCAGGCAGTGAAGCACGATGCGATTGAGCGCGGGCGTGATCTTGGGATTGGAAGCGAGCAGATCCGCGGGGTCTTCCTTGAGGATTGCACTCGCAGTGTCCGCGGGAGTGGGACCGTCAAAGGCGCGCTTTCCTGAAAACATTTCGTAGAGCACGGCGCCGAATGAAAAAATGTCCGAGCGCGGATCAGCCGCCTTTCCGCGTACCTGCTCCGGCGACATGTAGCCAGCGGTCCCCAGGACGGTGCCCTCATGGGTGAGGTGAGATTGCAGGCTGGTGAGAGTGACCTCTTGCGGCTCAGGTGCAATTAGTTTGGCAAGGCCGAAGTCGAGAATTTTGGAGCGGCCGTCGCGAGATAGAAAAATGTTATCCGGCTTTAAGTCGCGATGGACAATGCCTTTGTCATGAGCGGCGGCAAGTCCCTGGGCAATTTGTATTGCATACTCCGATCCTTTACGAACAGGGAGCGCGCCATCACGGAGGCGCTCTCGCATCGTCTCGCCGTCCAGGAGCTCTGTTACGAGGTAGGGAATGCCATCCTGAGTTCCTACATCATAGACAATGAGAATGTTGGGATGATTGAGAGCGCTGGCGGAACGAGCCTCCTGCTCGAAGCGTTGCAGACGGCCTGGATCGGCTGACAGAGAGCTCGGAAGCACCTTAATCGCGACTTCGCGACCCAGCCGGGTATCGCGAGCCCGATACACCTCACCCATGCCGCCGGCACCGAGCGGCGACAGGATTTCGTACGGGCCGAGTTTTGTGCCGGGAGTGAGAGCCATCCGCGCAGGCAATTATAGTCCGCTGATTCGCGGCTCCGAATTACCCCTGCGTCGTGAATGCCAGCGCCAGCAATGTCTTCTGCTCCACCTCATGCGCTTTCGCTGATCCAGTTGCGGGACTCGGACTCGCAGAACGTTTTACCGATAGTACCGGCCGGCTATTTGCGATACGGCGCAGACGCGGCAGCATATAGAAGAGCGCGCCCATGTTGGCCGGCTCTTCCTGCACCCACACGATGTCGCGAGCCGCAGCATGGCGCTCCAATTCTGCTGCCAATTCCGCTTCGGGGAAGGGATACATCTGTTCGACGAAAATGATCGCAGTATCGAAATCGTTGCGCTTCTTGCGCTCGACGCGCAGTTCGTGTCCGATCTTGCCAGTCGAGATCAGGATGCGCTTGGTGTCATGCGCTTCGTTATCGGGAAAAACTGACAGGAACTTCTGATGCGTCAGATCTTCGACAGGCGACAGTGCATCGGGATGGCGCAACATGCTTTTGGGCGTGAATATGATTAAGGGCTTACGCCACTTACGTAATCCCTGCCGCCGCAAAAGGTGAAAATATTGTCCGGCATTGGAAGGCTGGCATATCTGAATGTTGTCCCGCGCTGCCAGTTGCAGAAAACGCTCAATGCGCGCGCTGGAGTGTTCCGGGCCTTGTCCTTCGTAGCCGTGCGGTAGCAGCAGCACAAGTCCTGAAAGTAGTCCCCACTTGTCTTCACCGGCGCATACAAACTGGTCGATCACAGCTTGCGCGACGTTTGCAAAGTCGCCAAACTGCGCTTCCCAGAGAACTAGAGCCTCCGGATAGTCGCGGCTGTAACCGTATTCGAAGCCCATCACGCCCGCTTCGGAGAGCGTCGAGTT
>QIAJ01000064.1:0-7315 GCA_003225495.1 Acidobacteriota bacterium | reverse complement strand
GGCGAAGCGGCACATATTCCGATTCGTCCTCGGTGTCGATCAGCACGGAGTGCCGCTGGTTGAAAGTGGCACGCCGCGAGTCCTGTCCACTGAGCCGGACCGGAATGCCCTCTTTAACCAGGCTCGCAAATGCCAGAGCCTCGGCCATGCCGTAATCGAGTGGCTTCTTGCCGGTGCCCATCCCTCTGCGCTGTTCGAGCAACTTCTTCACTTTTTGATGAATGTGAAACCCTTCCGGATAAGTGGTGAGTCGCTCGGTGAGTTCTTGCAATTCTTCCGGTGCGATACCGGTTGGTACTTCGAACTCGGGGTTGTAACGGCCGCCGAAATAGTCGTCCCAATACTTGGGAAGCTCACGCAGAACGGGCTTCTTGGTGAGTTCCACGGCGCGTTTCTGGGCAGCTTCGAACTCGGCTTTAATTGTTTGCACACGAGCCGCAACGTCGCCCACGCCGACGTGCTTGGCATAGATTTCCCACAAGGGAGGATGCGCCTTGATGGCTTTATACATCAGAGGCTGCGTGACGGTAGGGTCATCGACTTCGCTGTGACCATGCCGACGATAGCCGATCAGGTCCACGACTACATCCGTGCCGAACTTGTAGCGGTATTCGGTGGCGATTCGCGCGACACGAAGCACTGCATCTACATCTTCGGCGTTCACGTGAAAGATCGGAATATCCTGCCGCCGCGCCAGTTGCGCTGAAAAGCGCGACGAGTGCTCTTCGCTGTCATTGGTCGTAAACCCAACCAGGTTATTTGCGATTACGTGGATTGTTCCGCCGACGGTATACCCCTCGAGGTCGGCCAGGTTCAACGTTTCCGCCGTGATGCCCTGCCCCGCGTACGCCGCATCGCCATGCACCAACAGCGGGAGATACTTTGCCTTGCCGCCTTCTCCGGCGCGATCCTGCTTGGCGCGGGTACGGCCGACTGTGACTGGGTCAACAGCCTCCAGATGGCTGGGATTCGATGCCAGGTGGATGTGAATCTTTTTCCCGCTCTTGGTGACGTACTCGCCCGTCGCGCCGATGTGATACTTCACATCGCCGGAACCCAGAACGCTGCGCGGATCGACATCCTCAAACTCGGCAAACACCTGCTCCGGCGGACGTTTCGCGATGTGAATGATGACATTCAGGCGCCCGCGATGACTCATCCCCATCACGAGTTCCACGGCCCCATGTTCGCCAGCCACATCCAGTACTTCGTCCAAGAGCGGCAGCAGGGAAGTAATGCCTTCCAGCGAGAAACGTTTGTTGCCGAGATAACGTTGTTGTAGCGTCTGCTCAAATAAATCGGCCTGCATCAGTAAATCGAGCGCAAGTTCCTGTTCGACGGGCTCGGGTTCACCTTCGAGTCGCTCCTGGATCCAGCGTCGCCGCTCCGTGTCGGCAATGTGAATGAACTCGGCGCCTACGCTTCCGCAGTAAATCCGACGCGCCTCCTGCACCCACTCATCTTCCATTTCCACCTGAAGGTCGGGATGGGGCTGCGGACTCTTTAGCCGGAGCGGGTCGAGATCCGCCTCCAAATATCCCCATTGGCGGAACACGTCAAAAACCCGTTCCCGTTCAAGGTTTTCCGTGGTTGCGGCGGCCGCGCCTCGCTGAGCCTTACTCTGAGTTGAAGTAGCCATAAAAAGATCTTCTATAGAATAACGGATGATCGGAATTCTGTGTCCGATTCAGCCCCCCGGGATCGCGCACAAAAGCACGTGTTTCCGGCCGCAACTGGAGCATACTGTTCCATGCTGTTCACGAAAAACGGGGGATCCTATGCCATCCCTTCCCACGACTGCCAAACCCGGAACGCCGGTCATCCTCGGTATCCCGTTCGACGCGAATTCTTCATGGTTGCGGGGTGCTGCCGGTGCGCCGCCTATTATCCGCGTTTCCTTCCGCTCCGATTCATCGAATTCGTGGACTGAAACCGGGATAGACCTCGGTGCCGAAGGAGCATACTGCGATGCGGGCGATCTTAAATTCACCTTTCATGAACCATTCGCAGCGATCGAAAACCGCGTCGGAGAATTGCTCGACAAAGGCCTGCGGGTAGTTTCGCTTGGCGGCGACCATTCGATCACACTGCCCATCTTGCGCGCCTTCGGCAAGCGCGTGCCCGGGCTGACGATCCTCCATTTCGACGCCCATCCCGATCTGTACGACGAATTGGAAGGCAACCGTCACTCGCATGCCTGTCCGTTTGCCCGCGCGATGGAAGAAGGAACTGCCCAGCGCCTGATTCAGGTTGGCATTCGCACTTTCAATGGCCATCAGCGGGACCAGGCGAAAAAGTTTGGTGTTGAGGTCATCGAGATGCGCCATTTGCCCGCGCTCGACCGCATGAAAGTAGAGGGTCCTGTCTATATTTCCTTCGACATGGACGTGCTTGATCCAGCATTTGCGCCCGGCATTTCGCATCGCGAACCTGGAGGAATGTCAGTCCGCGAGGTGCTGACACATATTCATGCGATCACCGGCAAAATTGCAGGAGCCGATATTGTCGAGTTCAATCCGGCACAGGACCACACCCAAATCACCGCCATGGTGGGGGCCAAACTGCTGAAGGAAATTCTGGGAAAGATGATCGGCGGCTGAAATTTCCGCAACCGCGATTTCGTCAGGCGTCTCTAATAATTTCAGAGGTGCTCCGATGGATCGCGGAATGATCGATGTGCCCAGCCCCTTTTCCGTGCCGGACACTATGGCGCGGCTGGAATCGATTCTCAAGGAGAAGGGTCTGACGATCTTCGCCCGCGTGGATCACAGCGGCGAGGCGGAGAAAGCCGGACTCCAGATTCGTCCCACTCAGTTGCTGATCTTTGGAAGTCCGAAAGGCGGTACTCCACTGATGGTTGCGACACCTAGCGTGGCGATCGATCTTCCGCTCAAGGCGCTGGTGTGGGAAGATGAGCGCGGCAAGGTCCGGATTTCCTACAACGCACCGGAATATCTTCAGCAGCGCCACAGTTTTCCATTCGATTTTTTGAAGAACATCGCTGGAGCGGGTACGCTGATTCAGAAAGCTGTGGAATAATAGCGGTCCTGCCTCGGCATGCTTGACACTAACAACCGCGCCCGCGATCACCTGGCGAATGAACGTACTTTCCTGGCATGGATTCGTACCGGCGTCGCCACCATCGTATTCGGCTTCGCGGTCGGCCGCTTCTCGATCGCGCTCCAGGAATTTCTGCAGTTCGAAGGAAAACCCGCGCCCACGCCGGGTTTAACCGCGTGGCTTGGAATGATCTCGATCATCGCGGGTGTCCTGCTCATCATTGCCGGGCTCTACCGTTACCGCCAAACGCGCGTGCAAATCGACACTGACTCGTTTAAACCGGCGGGAACAATCATTGATCTGGTCGCAGTTCTGATGGCGCTTTTCGGTATTGTGCTGGCGGGATATTTGGCGTGGATCAAACTTGCTCAGGGATAACACAACCTCATGGCAAATCAGAACGAAAAGGAATTGGCTGGACGGGCGGCAGCGGAACTGGTGGAGTCGGGAAACATCGTCGGCCTTGGGACCGGGTCAACTGCATATTTCGCGGTAGTGGCTCTTGGCGATCGAGTGAAGTCGGGATTGAAAATCATTGGGATTCCTACATCTGACGGTACCGCTGAACTTGCGCGCGCGGTTGGAATCCCACTCTCGACGCTCGATGAACATCCTGAGATCGATATCACCATCGACGGCGCGGATGAGATCGATCCGCAACTCCGGCTGATCAAAGGAGGCGGCGGCGCGCTGCTGCGGGAGAAGATCATCGCGACGGCGTCGAAGAAGATGGTCGTGGTGGCTGATTCGAGCAAGGTCGTAACGGTACTCGGCAGGTTCCCGCTGCCGGTGGAGATCATTCCGTTTGCACGCGCGGTGCTGCAAAGAAAGATTAAAGCTTTGAGAGCGAATTGCAGTCTGCGAACTCGATCGGACGGCGCGGCGTTCGTTACCGATGAAGGGCATCATATTCTCGATTGCAGCTTTGGAAAGATTGCCGATCCTCCTTCGCTGGCGCAGACTTTGAGCAATATGCCCGGGGTGGTAGAGCACGGGCTCTTCATCGGGATTGCAAAAGTGGCGCTGGTGGGGAACGGAAGTACCGTTGCTGAGATTCGTCCGGCGAGTACTCGGAAGCGAGCTCTCGCGAAGCGCGCTCGCCCCACGCGTGCCAGACAGAAACAGAAGTTGCGGAAACGGCGACCGTCGTAGGCATCTAAGCTCTCAGAATCTCCTGCAGCGCGGCCAGCATCCGATCCACTTCCTCGATCGTGTTGTAGTGGACCAGTCCGATGCGCAGGAAACCTCCGGTGCTTTCGACGCCGAGTTGCTCGGTGACGTTCAATGCGTAGTAGTTTCCGTCCCAGGTAAAGAAACCGCGATCTCCCAATTTCGTCGCCAACTCCACCGGCGTGAAGCCTTCCACGCGAACCACGATGGTCGCGCAGCGATGTTCGAAGCGGCGCGGGTCACTGATGCCGTAGAGCTTTAGTCCGGGAATTGCCAGCAGGCCTGCGATCATCTTCTCCATCAGGGCTCCATCAGGGCGCGTTCGTGGGGATGGATCGCTTCATGGGCGGCGAGAATGGCGGCGCGGCGGTTCGCGACCGATGGTTTGGCGCGACGGCCTAATTCTTCCCAGTAATCCACGCAGGCTTTGATTCCGGCGATGCATTCATGGTTCAGCGTTCCCCATTCCCAGCAATTGGGAATGTTGTCGGTGAGCGGACGCACTTTATAAGGTTGCAGCCGCTTCAGGTGTTCGCGCTTTCCGTAAAGCACGCCCATGTGCGGGCCGAAGAATTTGTAGGTGGAGCAGACCAGGAAATCGCAATCGAGTGCGCGGATGTCAATCGGTCCGTGGGGCGCGTAGTGGACGGCGTCGATGTAGCTCAGCGCTCCCACCTGCTTTGCGAGACGCACAACCTCGGCGACATTGTTGATCGTTCCCACGGCATTCGACGCGTATCCCACCGCTACCAGGCGGGTACGGTTCGTAATCTTGCTTGCGAGGTCGTCCATGTCGAGCGTGCATTCTTCGGGATTGAACTTTGCCGCACGAATGGTCACGCCCTTTTCTCCCAGCGCTTTCCAAGGACGGAAATTCGCGTCGTGGTCTAGCAGCGTTAGCACAATCTCATCGCCGGGACCGAGTTCGCGTCCGATCGAACGGCTGATCGTATAGGTAAGCGTGGTCATGTTCGGACCAATCACGATCTCGTCGGCATCGCAATTCAGAAAATCGCCCATGGCCTCCCGGGCTTCGGCAATCATGCGGTCGGTGTTGCGGCTGGTCTGATAGGCGCCGCCGGAGTTGGCATTGTTAGCCGCCAAGTAGTCGGAGATGGCGTCGATCACGCGCCGCGGGACCTGGGTGCCGCCGGGACCGTCCAGGAAAACGGCCGGATGTCCATTGACGGTTTGCGCGAGCGAAGGGAATTGCGAGCGAACCCGTGTGAGGTCGAGCGAGGTCGAGGCGGCCTGTTCAGCGATTGGCATAGGAGGAGACATTCTAAATGGCGCGGCGAACTCTATTCGCCGCCTGTTAACTAGTTGGTACCGCCCCCCTCCCCCAGTGATCTTGTGGAATCAATGATTTACGGCGATTTTCGTGCCAAAATCTTTAGCGCCAAAGGACTTAGAGGCAAAATCTAGAAAACACGGGAGTTAGTGCGTAAATATCGCCTCTCCTTGAAGCTATTGTTGGAATTAAATTATATCTTAAAGAAGGAGAGATGTCAATCATGGCAACGTGAGTCTCGATCGAGTTGGTCCGAATCGCAAGATTGCATAGCGTGTCTGCCTATCGCGACTTCGGCATAACGGCCATCTGAGAAAACTGAATTTTGAAGATTGCTTCTCCTATTGCGCTGGAGTGCCCGAGGTTCTGTGGTTTCCTTCTCGATCGGTATCGAGCTTACAACTGCTGATAAAATAGCTCCATTTTCATGGATGCTCCGATGAAAACTGTTTTGCGCATTGCCCTCCTATCGCTCATCTGCGTTTCCTTGCTGACACAGAATTCTGTCAACCGGACGCTTGCCGCCGATCAGAACTCCATTTTGAATCTCTACGATGCCTTCGGCTATCAGAAGCGCGGCACAGTGCTCGACTGGGGATTTTCCGCCCTGGTTCGCTACAACGGCAAGACGATTCTTTTCGACACCGGCAACAGCGCGGATAATTTTGAGCACAACGTCAAGGCGCTCGGTGTGGATCTCAACCAGGTTGATATCGCCGTGCTCTCGCACCGCCACTTTGACCACATCTCCGGCTTCGATTACATGTTGAAAATCAAGCCCGCGGTAAAGGCGTATTTGCCCGCGGACACTGCGCTGGGGGCACCTTTTCACCTCACGTTCTCCCGCGATAGCAAGGAATCTCTGGCTGGTGTTCCACCGGAACAGCTTTATTTCGGCGGAAAAACAAATTCCATCGACTTCAAACCCGGCGAACGGTTTCATGCCGCAACCAATGCGGAATTTGTCCCTTCCAACCGCGAGATCGCTCCCGGCGTGTACTTGATCGTGACCCGCTCGGTCATGATGGGAGACTTCAGCGCCTATCCACCGAGCGAGCCCGGCCATCCTGACCTCGCAGGCTTTCCAGAACTTTCGCTGGCCGTGAAGACCGAAAAAGGCGTCGTTTTGATCACCGGCTGCTCTCACAGCAAGGTCGAAGAGATCGTCCGCGCCACCAAACTGTTCCTGGGCGGCAACATCGAACTGGTTGAAGGCGGGTTTCATCTGTTTCCCTATGACGCGGCTTACATCTCGAATATCGCCAAGCTTATGAAAGACGATCTTGGCGTCCCTCCCGCGCATTGCACCGGCAACCTGGCCTTCAAAATTCTTCGGGACATCTACGGAGAAAACTACAACTACGCGGGCGTCGAATCAGAAGTCGCGTTCTCGCACTGATTTTGGCGGTGCCATTTGCGGAACACAAATCGGCGGCCCCACGCTGACTCGTGAGTCGTGCAGCGCTTCCGTTGCTTCCATTCGTCTATTGTTCCCACGGCTCCAAGACCGCAAGACGTGGGGCACCCAATTCAGATCATCCGTTGGCGAAAACAAAATGCGATACTCTTTTGCAGATGGGGCCACCCGCCTGACGAATCCGGACTGCGAATGGCCAAAAACCGGGACTGCCATTGCCGATGCTGCCCACGTCTCCAAAACCGCGAGACGTGGGGCACCCACTGCGATTTTCGCTCCAAAACGCGGCATCGTGGGGAGAAGGGGGCCACCCGCCCGAATGGCCAAAAACCGAGACTGCCATTGCCGATGCTGCCCACGTCTCCAAAACCGCGAGA
>QIAJ01000258.1 GCA_003225495.1 Acidobacteriota bacterium | reverse complement strand
CGACTACACCGATCGAGCGACGTGTGTGATCTTTGGCGATGGAGCTGGCGCCGTGCTGCTTGAGCCAGCGGAAGACGATTCTGTAGGGTTGATAGATTTCATCCACGAAGTCGACGGATCCGGCGGTTGCTCACTCTACATGCCCGGCGGCGGCAGCTTGAATCCCACCACGCACGAGACCGTGGATCAGAAGATGCACTATGTCCATCAGGACGGTGGCGCCGTCTTCAAATTTGCCGTGCGCAAGATGGCCGACCTCTGCGAACAGATTCTCAAACGCAATCACCTGACCGGGAGCGACATCGACGCCTTCATCCCGCATCAAGCTAACCAGCGCATCATCACCGCCACCGCCGACCGTCTCAAGATGCGTCCGGAGAGTGTAATCATCAACATTGATCGTTTTGGCAACACGACGGCGGGCACCATCCCTCTCGCCATGGAGACGGCTCGTGAGGAAGGAAAGCTGAAGAAGGGAAGCCTGGTCTTGCTTGCCTCAGTGGGAGCTGGATTCACCGTGGGGGCGACGCTGCTGCGGTGGGCGTACTAGAGCAGGTGGCAGGAAATGCTGAACGCTTCGCGAGGTCTCTGAGACCTAAGAGCTGATACTTGAAAGCTTATTTTGTTGCCATTGCTCCCACGAGCGACTCGAAAATCTTAAAGCCATCCGTGCAGCCCAGTTCCGGTTCCGCGGAACGTTCAGGATGCGGCATCATCCCAAGCACGTTGCGCCCCGCGTTGCAGATGCCCGCGATATTTTCCAGTGAGCCGTTTGGATTCGCTTCCGACGTAATTTCCCCTTGTGCGTTTGTGTAGCGGAAGATGATCCGGTGGCCGCGCTTCAGTTCGGCAAGAGTGGACTCGTCGCAGAAATAATTGCCCTCCATGTGTCCGATCGGGATCGTCAACACTTCACCGTTTCGGCAGGTCTGGGTGAAGGGTGTTTCACTGTTCTCGACGCGCACATGCACAGGCTTGCAGACATATTTCAGCCCAACGTTTCTCAATAGCGCGCCCGGCAGCAGCCCTGATTCGCAGAGAATCTGGAAGCCGTTGCAGATCCCTAGAACCAGTCCGCCGCCCTCCGCAAATTTGCGCACCGATTCCATGACCGGAGAAAACTTTGCGATCGCTCCGGTTCGCAAGTAGTCGCCAAAAGCAAAGCCGCCCGGAACGATAATCACATCGCAATTTTGAAGATCATGCGATTCGTGCCATAAGAAGGTCGCCGGCTGTTTGGCGACTTGCTGGATGGTCCAATGGGCATCGTGATCGCAATTCGACCCGGGAAAAATAATGACGCCGAATTTCATGAGAGCTCCCAAACCGAGGATAACACGGAGGTTGCAGGGTAGACTTGATTGCGCTGCGAGTATCCCATAGCATCATTAACGGGAGCACATGCCATGAACTTCAGAATTGAGTTCGAACGTGAAGATGATGGCCGGTGGCTCGCGGAAATTTCTGATCTTCCGGGCGTTCTGGCTTATGGTGCGACCAGGGAAGAAGCCGAGGCAGCAGTCGAGGCCCTCGCACTGCGCGTGATCGCGGATCGAATTGAAGCCGAGAAAGTTGGGCAAAAAACAATTAGTTTTGCTTCAGTGTGAGCAAGTGGCCGAGTTCGAAAGCTCACCGAGTGTTTAAGGCAATACTCCGTACTGGTTGGTCTCCTAAGTCGTCCAAGGGTTCCTCTCATATCTCACTCCAAAAACTGGGTCTCCCCGACTTCACGTGGGCTTTTCATGACAACGTCGAAATAGGTCCGAAGATGCTGTCCCGGATTGCGAAGCATACCGGACTGAAACCGTCTGACCTGTGAGTGAACGCAGCGCTAGTACCTCACAATCGCTGCAAACGACTTCGGATCCAGGGACGCGCCACCAACCAGTGCGCCGTCAATCTCTGCTTCAGACATAAGCGCCTTCGCGTTCTGAGGCTTGACGGAGCCGCCGTACAAGATGCGCACTCCGTCTGAGAATTCCTGTCCGAATGCTTTCGCCGCTTCCCCGCGAATGATGGTATGGGCATCGGCGGCCATTTGCGGAGTGGCTGTTTTGCCGGTTCCGATGGCCCAAACCGGTTCGTAAGCGACCACCATCTTCGAAGCCTTTTTCGCGGAGATCGCGTAAAAGGCGCGTAAACACTGGCGACGGAGTACGTCGTCGGTGAGTCCAGCTTCGCGTTCTTCGAGCACCTCACCGACGCAGACAATGGGTGCGAGCCCCGCTTCCAGCGCGGACTTGAGTTTTAGATTCACGGTATCATCCGTTTCGCCGAAGTGCTGGCGACGTTCCGAGTGGCCGATGATCACATGAGTCGTCCCTACAGCCGCCAGCATGGCAGCATTGATCTCGCCCGTGAATGCACCCTCTTTTTCCCAATGCAGATCTTGCGCGCCCACTGCGACGCAGCTCCCGTTGACCGAATTCACCGCGGCGTCGATGCACAGGTACGTGGGGCAGACGACGATTTCATCGCGGTCATGATCTTTGACAAGGGGTAGGAACTCGCGGAAGAATTCCCGCGCCTGGTCGGGAGTCTTGTACATCTTCCAATTTGCGGCGATTACTTTTTTTCTCATGAAGACCTTTTGTCGAAGATAGCGGCGGGAATAGCCCGAGCCAGTTTCTCTGCTGCCCTGATATATGCCTTGCAGGTACCCACGTCAAAGAGTACGAACCGTACGTGTTTCAAGTGACTCGTCGCCGCCAGGTTTTCGGCAACCGTCGAAACCGCAATTTCTGCCGCTTCCTGTGCGGGATATCCATAAGCGCCAGTGGAAACCGAAGGGAAGGCGATGGAGGAAACCTGGTGCTCATCTGCGAGGCGCATTGACTCGCGATAGCAACTTGCCAACGCCTCGACTTCTTCCTTGCTGCCTCGCAGATATTTAGGTCCCACGGTATGGATTACGTATTAGGAGGACAGCCGACCGCCGGTCGTCATGATAGCTTTCCCGGCAGGCAAGCGGCCAATCTTCGCGATAATGCGTTGGCACTCCTGGATGATGGAAACTCCACCCGCGCGATGAATGGCGCCGTCGACTCCACCTCCGCCAGCGAGATACGAATTGGCGGCATTCACGATGGCTTCTGTCGTCTCTTTGGTGATATCGGCTGGGCCGTGAAATTCCAGCGTTTTGCCATTGTCGAAAGTAAGCCGGGATTCGAACTCGGACATAGCGGCCGCTGAAGGGGCAATCCAATAAGAAATCGAATCGCATCGCTGAAGCGATGCGCCGATACTAATTAAAACCTGATGCGAACTCTATTTGATACCTCGTGCGCTACCGTTTGTCCGTCAGCGCTTCCACTCCCGGCAGCTTCTGGCCTTCCAGAAATTCCAGGGAGGCCCCGCCGCCGGTTGAAATGTGAGTGACCTTGTCGGCGACGCCCGCCGCTCTTACCGCCGAGACGGAATCTCCTCCGCCGACGATCGAAATTGCTCCAGCATTCTCCGCGACTGCATGAGCGACCTTGAACGTGCCTTTCGCGAACGGCGGCATTTCAAAAACGCCCATCGGTCCATTCCAGATTATGGTGCGGGCGCGTGAGACTTCTTCCGAGAAAGCCTCAATACTTTCCGGACCGATATCAAGCGCTATCATGTTGGCGGGAATCGGTTCGCCCGCTTTAACAATTCTCGGTGCGGCGTTAGCATCCACCCGGTCGGCCACGACGTGGTCCGTCGGCAGAAGGACTTTCAGTTTGTGGTTCTTTGCTTCCTGTAAAAGTCCTTTCGCGAGTGCCACCTTGTCTTCCTCCACCAGCGACTTGCCGACTGCTTCTCCCTGCGCTTTCAGGAAGGTATAGGCCATACCGCCGCCGATGATGAGCACATCGACCTTGCTCAGAAGATTCTTAATGACGCCGATCTTGTCGCTGACTTTGGCTCCTCCTAAGATGGCGACGAACGGGCGCTCCGGATCCTGCAGCGCCCGACCCAGGTATTCCAGTTCCTTCTGCATCAGCAGGCCGGCTGCGGATTTCTGCACGAATTTTGTGATCCCAACCGTGGAGGCGTGGGCCCGGTGCGCAGTGCCGAAGGCGTCATTGACATAAAAATCCGCCAACTTCGCGAGCTGTTTTGAGAAGTTTTCCTCGTTCGCCTCTTCCTCCGGATGGAAGCGCAGATTCTCAAGGAGCAGTGTCTGCCCCTTCTCGAGCTTGAGCGCCATCTCCTCGGCCTCGGGGCCGACACAGTCCGGACAGAAGCCAACGTTCTCGCCTCGTGCGAGGTCGCGATCAAGCATCATCCGGAGACGCTCCGCGACCGGCTTGAGACTCATTTTTGGATTGGGCTTGCCCTTGGGACGTCCGAGATGCGAAGCCAGAATCAGACGTGCTCCATGTCGGAGAGCGTACTCGATGCTGGGCAGTGTCTCGCGCACGCGGGTGTCGTCCATAACCCGGCCGTCGTCGAGCGGAACGTTGAAGTCAACCCGCATGAAAATGCGGCGGTCGGCGATGGGGAGGTCTCGAATCGAAAGTTTCGCCATGATGTCTCAGAGACCCTTGGCTGCCATATAGTTGATCAAGTCGCGCACGCGGCAGGAGTATCCCCACTCATTGTCGTACCAGGAGATCACCTTCACGCAGTTGCCGCCCACCACCAGAGTCGAAGGCGCGTCTACGATCGAGGACCGGGCATCGCCCTTGAAGTCGGACGAAACCAGTTCGTTCTCCTCGTATCCCAGATAGCCCTTGAGCGAGCCGGATTCAGAAGCCTTCTTCAGCGCGGCGTTCACTTCTTCCTTGGTCGTTTTCTGCTCGACAAAGACGACAAGGTCTACGACGGAAACGTTTGGCGTCGGCACGCGCATCGAGAAGCCGTCCAGTTTGCCCGCCAAATCCGGCAGGACCAACTTCAGCGCCTTGGCCGCCCCGGTTGAAGTCGGAATCATATTGAGCGCCGCCGCGCGAGCGCGCCGCAAGTCTTTGTGCGGGAAGTCGAGGATCACCTGATCGTTGGTGTAGGAGTGGATCGTGGTCATGGTCCCGCTCACGATCTTGAAAGTCTCGTGGATGACCTTAGCAATCGGGGCGAGACAGTTCGTCGTGCAGGAGGCGTTCGAAATAATGTGATGCTTAGCGGCATCGTATTTGTCTTCGTTGACGCCCAGCACGACCGTGACGTCCTCGTTCTTAGCGGGAGCGGAGATGATGACCTTCTTCACGGATCCGCGCAGATGCTTCTTCGCTTCGGTGGCGTCAGTAAACCGCCCCGTGGACTCGATCACGACTTGGGCGCCCACCGATTCCCAGGGCAGCGCAGCAGGATCTTTTTCTTTGAAAACCTT
>QIAJ01000063.1 GCA_003225495.1 Acidobacteriota bacterium | reverse complement strand
TGCGCAACTCAGTCAGACTGAAAACCTGAAAACCGCCCGAGTCGGTAAGGATCGCCCGATCCCACGACATGAACTTGTGCAGCCCGCCCATCGTTCGAACGGTGTCGACGCCGGGCCGCAGATAGAGGTGATAGGTATTGCCGAGCAGAATCTGAACGCCGAGACCTTCCAGCACATCCTGCGGGACTCCCTTGACGGATGCCAGCGTGCCAACCGGCATAAATACCGGGGTCTCGATTTCGCCATGCGGAGTGGTGAGTTTCGCTAACCGGACGGCCCCCGCCGTCGTTTCAATCTGAAAGTGGATGGACACTGGGGAGAATTCTAAAGGAATTGCGGCGGCAGGCCGCAGTTCAATCAGTAGCGCCGGTTATTGGAGATAGGCTTGCGCGACTGATGGCCTCATTTCAGAGCCATTGGCAACCATTGAGCGAGCAACCGTTACCTTGGAATGTACGGTTTTGGATAGACTCGCAGTTGGCTTGCCGGTGAGGTGTACTCTCGAAGAATGTTCTGCAATCAAAAGCGAGCGCCGTTTGCTCTTCTATTCCTGATACTGTTCCTCGCTGCTTGTAAATCTCTCAACCCACTGTGCGGAACTGCCCGCCCGAAACCTCTGCTGACTTCCCTCGCGCCGAACCCGGTAGCCTTCAGTCAGGTCCAGCAGGGATTATTGCTCACTGTCACGGGCAGCAAATTTTATTCCAACTCCGTCATCCTATGGAACGGAGCAGTCCTGCCCACTACCGTAGTGAGTGGTACTGAGTTGCAGGCCACCATCACCACCACCCAGATTTCAGCTCCCGGTACCGCCCAGATCGCAGTGCACACTCCTGCCAACCTCTCCGGAGACCTCGGTTGTGACAGCGGCGGCGACAGCCCGGACGTGACTTTCACCGTTACTTAGCGGCTGGATACCTTTCCCCTTCTCGGACCCATACCCCTGGCAATTCACTCTCACTTCGCGTACTGATTCTTCACCACCTCGCCGCCTTTCATCACAAACTTCACCCGCTCCAGCGTAGTCACATCGGCCAGAGGATCGCCGTCCACAGCGATAATGTCCGCCCACTTGCCGGGCTCGATCGTCCCGATCTTGTCGGACCATCCCAGCAGATCGGCGTCATTGACCGTCGCCGACTGAATCGCCTGCAGCGGCGTTAACCCAAGTTTGACCATCACGACGAATTCGTGGGCGTTCAATCCGTGCGGATAAACGGCCGCGTCGGTTCCGAAACCGACCTTCACTCCCGCCGCAAATGCACGCGCGACATTCTTTCGCGCCGCCGGCATCACTTCTTTCCCTTTGGCGATCAACTCCGCGGGCGTGCCGATCTTCTCGGCATTCTCGAAAAACCAGTCCATGAGATAAAGCGTCGGCACCAGATACGTCCCGTTCTTCTTCATCTCGGCTATCTCCGGATCGTCGATGTAGGAACCGTGCTCGATCGAATCCACTCCTGCCATCGACGCCCACCGGATTCCCTCTGCGCCATGTGCATGCGCGGCAACTTTGCGTCCCAGGCGATGCGCGTCCGCGACAATCGCTTTCATTTCTTCGAGCGTGTACTGCGACGCCTGTGGATTGTCTCCATGCGAGAGCACGCCGCCAGTAGCGCAGACTTTAATCAGGTCCGCGCCATACTTGATGATCTCGCGCACTTTGTGCTGGACCGCTTCCACGCCGTCGGCCACGCCATCGCTGGTGCGGTGATATTCGAATGGCAGCAGGTTGTTGTCACAGTGTCCACCCGTAATGCTCAGAGCCGGACCGCTAACCAGCATTCGAGGCCCGGGAACATCTCCGGCGTTCACGGCATCGCGCAAGGCAACATCGGAATAGCCGCGGGCGCCGACGTTGCGAATCGTAGTGAATCCCGCTTCCAGCGTCACCTTGGCATTGTGGGCGCCAAACAGCGCCTCCCGCGATACCGAATCCGCCAGCTGCGAATAGCCGAATTTCGGATTGAAAGTGATGTGGGTATGCGCGTCGATCAATCCGGGAAGAACGGTGGCGTTGGAAAGGTCGATAAACGGCTCGGCGTTCGGGGTGAGGTCATAGCGCCTCACGGCAGTGATCTTGCCGTCTTCAATCACGATCTGCTGCTGAACCAAAAGGCGTCCGCTTTTCACATCCAGCAGGCGGCCAGCGTGAATAACGACCCTCTTAACCGGCGTGGACTGTCCCCATGTGAAGTTCCCAATCAGCAGCAACAGAATGAGCCCGTACCAACGACAGAGTTTCATTTCACCCCTCACAAGAGTTGATCGGGTACATTACATCCGACATGAATGGTCAAGCAAGCGGTCGATGCTCCACAATTGGACCGACAAGAATTCGCAATCGACGCTCGGAAGGTTTTGGTGGAGGAGCCCGTCTTCACCCCGGCGATACTGTCAAACGCGATACTGTCAAACAAAGACGGTTTCACCCCCGACTGTCGTCTTCTTGTGCAGACGCATTGCCGACGCAGTGACACAATAGTTCCGTCATGAGTATCCTCACAGCATGGAAAATCTCTGGAAAGCCGCACTCATGGTGATGGCCGTATTGGCAATTCTTGCGCTGGTCAGAATGGTTGCCCACTGAAGCCTTAGAATTGGCGAGGGCTCGCTCGCGCGATAGCATCCCGTGTTCAATTCTGATTCCACTCCGTTCCCCGAAGGCGTACGCCTCATCGCCGCCCTCTTCGCCTTCTGCGGAATCTATCTGGCGATCCTCGCGATCATTCTGCTGGTCAGTCCGGGCGCGATCTCCCTGACCGCCGCCGCTCCACTCCTCTTCGGCCTCGAACTCGCCGGGCCGTACATGTTTCTGCTGCTTGCTATGGGAGGGGGCGCCATCGCCTGGGGGCTCATGCGTCTCAACAACATCATGCGCCACGCCGCCGTCCTCGCCGCCTGCGCCGGAATCGTGATGCTGATCCCATCAGTTTCGGGAGCCGTAGTGTCGGTAAGACTAAAGGGGTTGGTGCTCGGCGGACTCGGCATCATCGTCCGCGCGATGGTGGCGTGGTATCTATCCCAAGGCCACATTGCGGACGAGTTTAAGACTGAACGCTCCACGTAGGGCAGACCTCTCGGAGAGATCTACTTCTTCGCCCCCGCCGGCTCTTTCTCGCCCACGCGCTTGCTCACCTGGAACGACAGCTTGCCCGCTTTCTTGTCGGCGTCGACGATCACATGATCTCCATGCAGTACTTCGCCGTCCAGGATCTTCAAAGCTAGCGGGTCTTGCACCAGCTTTTGGATCGCTCGCTTCAGAGGGCGCGCTCCGAAGTTTGGATCATATCCCTCGGTGAAGAGTAGTTCCTTGGCGGGCTCCGTCAGCTCGAGCGATATCTTTCGCTCCGCCAACAGACGCCGCAAATCTTCCAGCCGCAGGTCAACAATCTTCACCAACTGCTCCTTACCCAGCGGACGGAAAATGATAATGTCGTCCACGCGGTTCAGGAACTCAGGCTTGAAGTGACCATGAAGCGTAGCCATCACCTGTTGACTGGCGCGCTCGAAGGCATCGCCCGACATTCCGCCCTCCGCCTGCAGGAAGATCTGCAGCAGGACGTTGAACACGTCCTGGTGCGCTTTTTCGACTTCGTCGAATAGCACCACCGCATACGGACGCCGCCGAACCTGCTCGGTCAGCTGGCCGCCCTCGTCATAACCGACATATCCAGGGGGCGCTCCGATCAGCCGCGACACGGCATGCTTCTCCATGTATTCCGACATATCGATGCGCAGCAGGGCATGCTCGTCGTCGAACAAGAATTCCGCGAGCGCCCGCGCCAGCTCGGTTTTGCCGACGCCGGTTGGTCCCAGAAATATGAACGATCCGATGGGACGCTTGGGGTCGCTGAGCCCCGCCCGCGAGCGGCGTATCGCATTCGCCACGCGTTCGAGAGCGGTGTCCTGTCCAACCACGCGTTGCCGCAGGCGGTCTTCCATACTGATCAGCTTTTTGACCTCGCCCTCGAGCATTTTCGAAACCGGTATGCCGGTCCACTTGGAAACGATGCGGGCGATGTCCTCCTCGTCAACTTCCTCCTTGAGCATGCGGCTGGATTTGCCTTCCATCTGCGCCGTAAGCTTCTGGATTTCCCCTTCCGTCTGGCGGATCAGACTGTATCGAATCTGCGCGACACGCTCGAGATTTCCCTTGCGCTCTTCGGTGGCTTCTTCAGCCTTGAGCTCTTCAAGCTTTTCTTTCAGCCCACGGATGCGGGCGATAAGGTCCTTCTCCTGCTTCCATTTCGCTTTGAGTGCGTTCGATTGTTCGCGGATTTCGGCCAATTCTTTGTCTACGACGGCCAATCGTTCTTTCGAGTTCGCATCGTCCTCCCGCTTCAAGGCCTGCTTCTCGATTTCGAGTTGCATGGCACGGCGTTCGAGCTGATCGATCACGGTCGGCATGGAGTCAATTTCAATTCGCAATGAGGCGGCCGCTTCATCGACCAGGTCGATCGCCTTGTCCGGTAGAAAACGGTCGGAGATGTAGCGGTGCGATAGAGTGGCAGCCGCCACGATGGCAGAGTCCTTAATGCGGACGCCGTGATGAACTTCGTACTTCTCCTTGAGCCCGCGGAGGATCGCGATCGTATCCTCAACCGTCGGTTCGCCCACGAATACCTGCTGGAAGCGGCGTTCGAGCGCCGCATCCTTTTCGATGTATTTGCGATATTCATTCAGCGTGGTAGCGCCGATCGCCCGCAGATCGCCGCGCGCCAGCGCCGGCTTCAGCATGTTGGAAGCGTCCATCGAGCCTTCGGAGGCTCCCGCCCCGACCAGGGTATGTAACTCGTCGATGAAGAGAATGATCTGTCCCTGCGAATCCTCGATTTCCTTCAAGACAGCTTTCAGCCGGTCTTCAAACTCGCCGCGGTATTTGGCGCCCGCGACCATGGCGCCCAGATCGAGCGCAACGACGCGCTTGTTCTTCAGCGCCTCCGGCACATCGCCCGAGACGATCCGCTGCGCCAGTCCTTCGACAATTGCGGTTTTGCCCACGCCAGGCTCGCCGATCAGCACGGGGTTATTTTTCGTACGCCGCGACAGCACCTGAACCACACGGCGGATTTCTTCATTCCGCCCGATCACGGGATCGAGTTTCCCTCGACGCGCCAATTCCGTCAGATCCTTGGCATAGCGCTCCAGCGCCTGATACTTCGCCTCCGGATTCTGGTCGGTTACTTTCTGCGATCCTCTTACAGCCTGGAGAGCTTTGAGAATTGCGTCATGCTTAGCGGCGTGGCGGGCGAGCAATTCTTGTGCGGGGTCGCGCTTGAGAGCGGTAACAGCCAACAGCAGATGCTCGGTCGAAACGTACTCGTCTTTGAATGTGTCAGCCTCTTTAAATGCCCTGTCGAGAAGCTGATTGAGCTGCGACGACATCGTGGGTTGCGCGGCAGCACCTGACAGTTTCGGCAGCTTTTCGATTTCCTGGTAAATCTCGCTGAGGACGCCCTGCGGGCCGATACCAATCTTTTCCAGCACGGGAGTCACAATGCCTTCCTTGTCCTCGAGCAGCGGCGCCAGGGCATGAATCGGCATGACCTCCGGATTCCCATGTTCGGACGCGAGTTCGCTCGCGCGCTGAACGGCCTCCTGCGCTTTTACTGTGAATTTGTCCCAACGAACGGCCATGACGTCCACTCCTGATAGCTCTGAGCCTAGCCTGATTTTTCAATTTTGCAATCGGGTAATTCAGCGGTTCGAACGGCTAGACGGGTACCTGATTGCGACATCACAAAATAGAAACGGGAGGCTTGGTCCTGCCTCCCGTCGAACAGAGCATTAGCTTCAAGTCTTACGCGGCCTTGCTGGCGCTCTTGCCTTCAAGTGTCCGCTCGCTGCCGACGTTCACCTTGATCTGCTTCGGCCTGGCTTCCGCCTTCTTGGCGAGCTGAATCCGGAGCACGCCCTTGTCGTAGTTGGCTTGCACCTTCTCAGCGTCAACCGTGTTAGGCAACGCGAACGTGCGGGTGAAGCTGCCATACTGGCGCTCCACGCGGCGATAGTTCTCTTCCTTTTCTTCCTTTTCGAACTTGCGTTCCCCGTGAACGGTCAGGGTGTTGTTCTCAATCCGTACGTCAATGTCCTTTTCCTCAATCCCAGGGACTTCGATCTTGAGGACAACATTGTGTTCGTCTTCATAGACGTCAACCGGCGGCGCAAAGCTCGAGGTGGTCAATGACTCTTGTCCTCCCTCGCTTCCCTGCGACTCGCGGAACAGACGGTTCAGTCGATCCTGAATGGTGACAAACTCGCGAAACGGATCCCAACGGGTAACCAGCGTCATAACAAAATCCTCCTGCTTCTTCTGAGAGTGAATGGTTTGCGCTACAACCATTCGATGAATAGTTAATACGAGAAGGAGCATAAAATATGAGTGCATTCATGTCAATACACATTTACCTCTATTTTTCAATTATTTAGCTTCAACAACCAGGCACTTCAGATAAGAGGTTTCGGGCACATTGAGCAAAACCGGGTGATCCAGAGCCTGCCCGCGGCTCTCCAGAATGCGGCCCTGGCGATGGGCATCAGCGGCTGCGGATGAGACCATTCCGAGGAACTCCTGCGAACTCACATGGAAAGAGCAAGAGCAGGTCACGAGAATGCCTCCCGGCCGAAGCATTTTCAGTGCGCGCAGATTGAGTTCCTTGTATCCCCGCATGGCTTTTTCGAGGTCATTCTTGCTTTTCGCAAAGGCGGGCGGATCGAGCACGATCGTGTCATAGCGGCGTTTGGCCGTGTCATAGTCCTTAAGCAGGTCAAAGGCATTGCCTTCGATCCATTCCAGTTCTCGCCGGTTCAGAGCCGCGTTCTTTTCGGCCATCTCCAGTGCGGGGCGTGAGCTGTCCACTCCAGTGACGCTCGAACACTTTTCCGCCAGGTGCAGTGCGAATCCTCCCTGATAGCAAAAGACGTCGAGCCCTTCGCCATGCGCATGACGCGCTGCGGCCGCGTAGTTCTCTCGTTGATCGAGAAATGCTCCTGTCTTCTGGCCTTCCAATCCGTCGTAGTGAAACTGAACGCCGCCGGCCTGGGTGCCTGGAGACTCCTCGAAATTCATTCTGATGACGGTGGAACTCTTTTCTCCACACAACAGCCCGGACTGCCGCGGCGACAATTGCTCCAAGTCTCGGATCCGGCCATCCACGCGTTCGACAATCCCAACCGGGTTCAGGTCATTGGACAGAGTTTGGAGCAATGCCGTACGAACGGGATCGGTGTCCATAGCCTGAGTTAGGATCTGCACTGAAATGACGTCGTTGTAGCAATCGACAATCAGCCCGGGCAGGAAATCCGCTTCGCTAAATATGAGGCGATAGGCATTGGTGCTAGCGACGGTTCGCTCGCGAAACGAGATCGCCGCCCGAATGCGTTCCGCTACCAGGTTCGGGAGATTGGAAACCCGGTCGCGGGAAATCATCCGAATCGCGATCTGAGAAGAACTACTGTAAAGGGCTGAACCAAGAAACTTGCCGCGCGGATCGGTGACACCGACGAGGGCTCCCTTGGGCACATCCCCGAAGACAGCGACGTCGGAGCGGTAGACCCACGGGTGCCCGCTGTGCAAACGGTCTACACCTCGTGGTGAAATTTTGACGGAGAATGGCGCGTCAGAGGTGCGCGCAGCCGAGGTCTTGAGCATCAAGCGATGTTAAACCGAAATGCGTGCGCTCGAGCGATCAGACAATCGTTCGAAATTGCTCAGACTTCAGATCTGAAGAGTCAGCGAGCGGTCTCGGAGGGCACCTGAAAATCTACACCGCGCGCGTCATTGGCTTTGCGGGTCGCGGCCAAGTCGAGATCGGCGAGCTGGATCTTGTGCGACCTATTGTCAGCCAGATCGAACAGGGTGCCGCCAACAATGGCGTAGTTCTGCAACTCTACCTGATGCCCGTCGCGAAACACGAGCAGCGTGCTGGGCTGAGATACGACCGGTTCCAACGCCGTTGCCGTGGCTACGGATTGCGGGGCAGGCGCCGGTTCTGGTTCAACGAACTGCACGCGCGGACGGTGTCCTTGAGAGCCGCGACGGTCGAAAATCGTGGGGCCGCCTTCGTAATCTTCGTCATACGCATCCATGTCCGGCTGAACGACCACTACTTGCGGGTATGGGACTGCGTAAGTCGCGCCAAGAAATGGAGAAAAACCGCGATGGATACGATGCCCGCGAAAGACGCCCCGAGACTGGAAACCATTCTGAAAGAATGGACTGAAGCAGCAGTTGCTAAACCGGGAGTGGCCACCGAATCCATTTGGGCCGAGCGAGGTTACGCTGGCTGCGACGCCCGGCGAAAATGAGTTCCTGCCGCCGAATCCGAACGAGGTAACGGAGGCGGGAACTCCGTGAATCTGTGCTCTTACCGGGGAAATGGCGACCAAAAACAACAGACCAGATACCAGTAACCAGGCGCGCGTACAGGCCAGCATAGGATCCTCTAGCTATATTAGATGCTTTGAAGTTGGGTTTTTCAACTATCCAAATATGGGAAAAATTGCGACCAATTGCACCGCCGATCGTGACTTTCTGGCAAGATAAGGGCCATTCCATCGTGGAGATTACGTGAGCGACGACAGTAGTCAGGGTACCGTGTTTCTGTTCGATGTCGATAACACCCTGATCGACAATGACCGTGTGGCCGAGGATTTGAAACGCCACCTCAAAGAAAAAGTTGGCGCAGTCAGTGAGCAACGATACTGGGACATATTCGAGAAGTTGCGGAGCGAACTCGGCTACGCCGACTACCTCGGCGCTCTCCAGCGCTATCGCGTCGAACAGCCGCGTGAGCCGAAACTATTGGAAGTGTCGTACTTCATGATTAATTATCCGTTCGCCAATCGCCTGTACCCCGAATCGTTGGATGCGGTGGAGCATGCGAAAAAGCTGGGGCGAGTTGTCATCCTCAGTGATGGTGATGTCGTCTTTCAGCCGCGAAAAGTTGACCGGTCAGGTTTGTACGACGAGTTTGGGGGACACGTCCTCATCTACGTGCACAAGGAAGCGGAGTTGCCGGACGTCGAAGCGAGATATCCAGCGGAACATTACGTCATGGTGGACGACAAGGTACGCCTTTTGACGGCGATAAAGAAGTATTGGGGTAGACGCGTCACCACGGTATTCCCGCGCCAGGGTCATTATGCCCTCGATGAAAAGCTGGTCGCGCAGTACCCAACGCCGGACATCACGCTGGGAAGGATTGGTGAATTTCAGAAGTATTCTCTCGATCAGATCGTTGCCGCTGGAGGCCGAAAAGAGGTAGGCACCTCTAAGTAAGTTACTCTTCTTCTTCCGGCGCGCCGGCGCGGACAAGGGTTTCCAATTCTCTGGCTAGCTTGCTGCGGTCCTGGTCAGGCAGATCCAGGAAGCGGAAAGGCTGGAAACAGCCCTTCGTAGCCCACATCGGAAAGAGCATCTCGGCCCGTGCCCGGAGACTGGTGGTACCGATGTGAAACAGCGTCGTGACCTTGATACCTTCGTCGAGCGGCTGTTCCAGAGACAACAACCCGCCGTTGACCGATAACTGATTCAAGCGGGCTCGAATTTGCCGGCCATTTTCGAGCAGCACGACTGCCAGTACGGAGCCGCCGAGCTTGACTCGGGCCCTCCTTTGGCCGGCTTTGGTGCTGGACCGGGACATATCCTCTGGCAATATCGCATGACCGCTGGGTCACGGGGCAGATTACCAAAGGCATTCGTCCAAATCGTCACGCCATCGTCTAACGCCCTTCTACGGCGTAACCGTGAATTTTATCTTGCTGCTCGCTTTGCCTCCAGGCGTCGTGATCGAGATCTTATTGGTGACAGCTCCCGCCGGTACAGTAGCAGTAACTTGCGTGTCCGAATTCACGACGAATGATGCGCTTTTGCTGCCGAAGGTCACTTTCGTGGCCTGAATCAGGCCTTTTCCAGTAATGACAACGTGCGTTCCAACCGGGCCGCTTGCGGGACTGAAGCTGGTGATTTCAGGAGTCACGAAAAACTTTCGGCTGCTGGTGAGAGTGCCACCGGGCGTGGTCACCGTGACGAATCCTGAGGAGCCGGCGGGAACCTTCGCGGTCAGGTAGGTGTCAGAGACGACCGTGAAATTCGCCGTCGTACCGCCGAGTTTGACACCGCTTGTACCGGTAAAGCCTTGCCCCAGCACCTCGATCGTCGACCCCACCTTGCCCCAGACGGCGACCAGGTCTACAAACGGACCCAGGCCCATGTCGAGGCTATAAAACTCCCCGCCATTCACGGTTTGCCCGCCGGACTCTGTCGCCCCATAGAATTTGCCATTGGTGTGCTGGATCATGCCCGTTTGCGGGTAGGAGCCATCCTTGCATCCGGATACGGAGCAGAAACTGTAGAGAATCGAGTACTGCCCGGACGGAGTCATCCTGAAGAGCACTCCGACATTCTGTTTTCCGCCCTTCCACGTGGTTCCATAGACGTTGCCGTCGGTTCCGAGCGCCAGATCGCCCAGGGGCTGGAGGCCATCATTGACGGTTTTCGTATAGTCGAAGTTGTGCAGGACGAGATAGCCGGATCCAGTGGAAGAGATCTTGAACATGGTGCCTTGGTTCAGACTGCCACCCGCGTATGTGGTGCCGTAGATGACGCCGTCGTTGCCTTGCACCAGACCGCCGACCGGCTGGCTGCCATCGCCCGGGTAGCCGGCAAAGCTCCACAACACGGTGACTTTCCCCGCCTTGGTCATCTTGAAAACCACGCCGAGGTTGTGGGCTCCGCCGGCTCGGGTGACGCCGTAGAAATTGCCATCGAGGCCGAGGATCATCCCGTATGGTGTGGTGCCGTCGGTCGCCTTGAAAACGTGAATAGTCGTGAGGGCGCCTTTTGGGGTGATCTTGAAGACACTGCCGTATTGTCCGTTGTAGCCGCCGTCGTTGGTTCCGTACAGATTTCCGTCGGCGCCCAGAACGAGCGGAGCCTCTGGGCTCCCTTGATCGTCGACTTTGTTGCCAAAGTCCCACAAGTCGCTAAACACCCCGATATCGCTCAACTTGAACACCGTGCCGAGGCGGTGTGCGCCGCCGGTGGTGGTGGAGCCATAAAAGAAGCCATCGGTGCCGAGGGTTAAGCCACTAGCGGGACCGCTGGGCGCAGGGTAGGCCACGAAGTCGTAGAGCTTCGACAGGCTGCCGCTGGTCGTGATGGCATAGGCGGCTCCCCAATTGTTGGTTCCGCCACCCCCGGTCGTGCTGTACAAACGACCATCCCGGCCTTGCGCAATCGCGCTGAAAGTAGCGGGGCTAATAGGATCGCTGGCGGTCGAACCGTAGTTATAGAGCGGCGTGTAGACCTGTGCCTGTGCCGCGATCGCGGCGCAAACGACGATCACTGTGATGACCAATCCTTTAGTTATCCCGCTACCCAGGGAGCCTGAGAACAACTTCATTGAATCCTCCTCCTGAGCCCGAAAGGACCCTCTACATCGCATTACGAAATTTCAGGGAAAAAACCGTCAGGGGAGAGGTGGAATAATGCCAACGATTTGGCCGAATTCAATAGGCTCTCCAAAAGAAATAAATCGTCATCGCCGTCCCGGCCACGATCACAAAGGCTCGAATCCACGATTGCGGCAACTTCTGCGCGTAGTGCGCGCCGAAGTATCCACCGATGATCGCGCCAGCGGTCATGATGGCCGCAGGTTTCCAGGCGATCGCACGCGCCACAATGAAAGTCACCACAGCCATGGCATTGATGATCCCGCCGAGAACAACTTTCAGAGCGTTCATGGCGTGGATATCTGTCATGCCCAGTGCCGCGAGCATGGCCAGATTCATAATGCCGACGCCGCCTCCGAAATAGCCGCCATAGACCGCCACGATCAGTTCAAAGATCGCCGCCACCACAATCGCCATTGTGGAAGCATCGTGCGCGAGACCGCTCTTTGACCCGCGCGAAAGCCGCCCGCCCAACACAAAAAGCAGCGTCGCGCCCAACATGAGCCATGGAAGAACGCGCAGGAATCTGTCAGCGGGCGTTCTCAGGAGAAGGAAGGCCCCGGCAACTCCTCCGATGATGCTGGTGACAGCCAGCGGCACCATGAGCCGCCGCGAGAGATTAAGGCGTTTACGGTAAGCGCCGGAACTGGCTGTGACTCCGACCCACAACGCCACGGTGTTAGTTGCGTTGGCCTGAATTGGAGGCACTCCCGAGAACATGAGCGCGGGAAAGGCAATGAAACTGCCGCCACCGGCCACCGCGTTGAGCGCGCCGCCCAGGATTCCCGCGAATAGAAGAAAAAAAAGTGTGTGAAGGTCCAAATAACAGATGTATCACACCGCGAATGAAATCAGGGAAAACGCCTCCAGCGAGGTAACGTTCCTGGCTGTGCATCGTCAGAGAGAAAGCGAAGCGAGCCCATATGCGACTGATCAGTGCGTTAGTGTTTTGTCTGATGATGACGGCAATGAGTGCGAGCGGGCAAAAGGCCGCTCCTACACCGAACCCATGTTTGGCCAGTCAACAACAGCAGCTGAATTTCTGGGTGGGCGAGTGGGACCTTACCTGGCCGGGCAACAACGCCGGAGAGGTGCAGCATGGAACCAACACTATCCGGCGCGTACTGGACGGTTGTGTTGTCGAAGAAAACTTCTCCGGCGAGAGTGAAATGCACCTGCGTGGAAAGAGCATGTCGATTTTCGACACTCGCGCCGGAAAGTGGAAACAGACCTGGGTGGACAATGAAGGCGGCTATCTCGACTTCGTGGGTGAATTCAAAGATGGCCAGATGACCTTAACCCGCGACGTGACGCGTCCAGACGGAACGAAGGCCGTGCAGAGAATGGTGTTCAAGAACATCGCCTCCGATGAATTCGACTGGAGCTGGGAAGGATCGAAAGATGGCGGAAAAACCTGGCAAGTCGTGTGGCCAATCCACTACAAGCGACGGAAGTAAGTCTAAATCGTTAGCTCTCAGCGGTCAGCGAGAAGCTATCGGGCAGGTTTTCCTTCCAAACCCTTGTCGTACATGGCACCGTACACCAGGTATTGTTGGACGGGATCACTCAGATAATTGATTTCTACTTTCTGAACCTCGCCCTTGCCATCAAAACTTGCTGTCAACCGAGCGTTAACGCCCGCAAAATATGTGGGCAGTTTGAGCTTTTGATAGCGGGCCAGCACGTGGTCCCGAAGCGTCGGATCGAAGTGCACGCCGTACTGATCGACCAGACTCTTGATGGCATCGTAGTCGCCCTCGGCCTTGATGCGCATGAGTTCGGCGAGGAGCATGCCTACGCCCTGACGCATTTTCTGGTAGTCGACCACCCGAATGTAGGTCTTGCCATCACGCGTGAACTGCTCGATCGAGCCGGGTACTTTGTCCTGAATGTAGCGCGTGACCAGTTGCCGATCGCGCTCATGGTCTTCCTCGATCGAGTCGCCGTGTTGAATTCGCCGCAACTGGACCAAGGCGGTCGAGGCTGCGTTGTCGTACATCGCCTTGGCCACTTCTTCCTGATTTGAAATCAAGCGTAGTTCTTTCAGCTTGGGATCCCAAACGTTCCACAGCGCCATCAAGTCGGCACGCCCCTCTTCAAGCGTCGAAAAATATTCCTTGAGGTAAGATTGCGCCCCGCCGCTCATACGGTCGCTCAACTTCCCGGAACCGTGACCGATGACTTCGTGCATCTCAACCAGCAGATCGCTGGCTTCCGTACCGTATTTGGCGTTGCGTTCGACTTCGGCTGGGTCGGAGGCGAATTCCGCGGCGGCGGTCTTGCCATTGGCCTCCTCGAGCGCGCGTTTGCTGCCCGTAAATATGAAATTCTTTGAGCCGTATTTTTCGTGAATTTCATTTTCGTTGGGCAGATTGTCGCCGATAGTATTCACGCTGAAATCCCCGGTTTCCACCAGGGTTTCTACCGCTTTGAGTACCGGAGGCTTGAACGAATTTCGTTTGTACTTGGCATCCCACGGAGCCTTCTCCTCGAAGTAAGCGGCATTGTCACCCAGTTTCTTCATTGCACTAGTGACCGGCTTGTCGGTGATGGTGACAAAACTCTGTGAGCTTCCCTTCGCACTACGTGCATCGCGATACACTTCGATGAATCCATTATCAAAATCCACCGTGGCATCGTTCTGCACCCAGATGGTCCCGAATGCAACCCACTCCGCATATTCGCCGGTCTGGTAAAAGCGGATGAGGTGATCAATCGCCTCCGATTGCTGGGGCTCAGCATAAGGACGTGCTTTCTCTAAGAACTCGACGGCTTTCTTCAGGAAAGTTGCGTACAGTCCGGGAGGGACCTTGCCGTCGGGCGTCCCAGCCCGGTAGACCAGTTCGGTCAGTTTGCCGTCCGCGCCCTTAACCACTCGAGAGTTAAGCGGATACTTGTCCTGAAAGCCCTTCAGATCGGCCAAACTCAATCCCGGATAGAAAGTATTGGAGCTTGCCTGGATAGTGTCTTTTCCACCTACCGGATTTTTGGCAGTCGTCATCGGTTCAAACGCGGGGTCAAAGAGAGAAGCGCGTAAAGACTCCAATTCCCTGGTGAGATCCGCTGCTGTTTTCAGTGCAGGCAGATCGGCATAGGAGGTTCGAAAGGCTCCATTGCTCTGGGCCGTCAGCGCGGCCTTTTCCAGTTGCTCATAAGTAAAACCGGGGAGGAACTTCTGCGACGTAAGCTCGCTGTGGTTGCCCCGGCTGGCCCAGAAGAGCTTTGTGAATTCGCTGATTTTTGGCATCGTCGCCGGATCGATTCCCTTCGGAAACGCCATGATTTCCTCGAGCAGGCGTTTCTGCCGCAGACCATAGGCGGAGAATTGGTCGTAAATGATTGGATCAATGGCAATCGAAGCCTGCACCAGCCAGTACGCCAGGGCTTGCTGCTGGGACGAAAGGGCCTGGAAGCTGGGTGCACGCAGCTGAATGAAAGCTGTGTCGCCCACGCGCTCCACCACGACTGAACCGGCCTTTTCCTGGCAAAGGGCAGAAATGGCTAATATCAGAACAAGAATTGCAGAAAGAAATGACTTCAAAACTGTCCTCCATGGGCCTGCTGAACCCTGGTAAAACCCGCAGCCTAACACAAACCGATGGAACTGGCCGCAGGAGGTCCGGTTGCGATGACACTTCGGCATCGGCCGTGCCTTGAATGAACAAGACTGCCGCCGCCAGGAAACGTTAGCCGGTTTCGGCGCGAGGCATTTTTCCGCGTGCTAGAATCAGTGGAGATGCCCCTTCTAACCGATGCTTCCTGATATCGAAAAGCTGCTGCAGCTCCAGGTCGCGGATAAAGAGATCCGCACACTGCAGGAGGAGATTGCCGCACTCCCCAAGCGGGTGGCGGCAATCGAACAGAAGCTGGCAGGCACGAAAGCCCAGCTTGAAAAAGCCCGCACCGCCGCCAAAGGCGACGAAGTCAATCGCAAGAAGTTTGAAGCTGCTATCAAAGACCTGCAAGGCAAAATCTCAAAATATCGCGACCAATCTCTTGCAGTAAAAACCAACGAACAGTACAAGGCTTTGCTCCACGAGATCCAGTTTGCCGAGCAGGAAATCCGGCTCAACGAAGACCGTATTCTCGAAGTGATGGTAAACGCGGAGACGCGGGACCGGGAAGTCAAAGCAGCCGAAGCGGAGTTGAAGGCTGAAACCGCCGAGATCGAAAAAGAGAAGGAAGAAGCCCGTAAGATTACCGCCGCCGATCAGGCGAAGCTCTCCGAGTGGAATGCGAAGCGGGACGGGCTGCGCCAGGGCATCGCGGACGACCTATTGCGCCACTACGAGCGAGTGATGAAATTCCGCGGCAGCGGACTGGCCGAAGTCCGCGACCACAAATGTATGGGCTGCCAGGTCATGCTCCGCCCCCAAACCTACAATGAAGTGCGGAACGGCGAGCAACTTGTGGTTTGCGACTCCTGCCAGCGAATTCTGCACTTCGATCCGGCGAACGAGATGAAAGAAACCGAGGCGGCGGCCGCGGTGGTTCATGGAAGAAAGCGTCACCGCCCTAAGTCCGACGCTCCCCAGGCATGGTTCTATCGCCCCGATTTCGGCGAAGAAGGCGAAGTGCTCATCGTTTACAGTAACAGCGGAGATCATTCGACGCGCCGCATATTCGAAATGCATTCCGGACGGCAGATCGGTGACGTGCTCAGCCGCGAAGGCAGTTACCGCCTGGCATTTCCGGAAGACATGACCGACTCGACCATCCGTCTTAACGGGCACTGGGACGAGAGCGAGATGGACGAATGGAATTCCGAACTACCCACCGCCGCTCTTGACGCGTTGCACGCCGATCTTCGCGCAGCTCAAAAAGAACATCGCTCCACCCACCACGATCATGCCGCCTCTGCGGCCGAACATTCCGCAGCCAGCTAGGACGGATCTATCCGGCTTTTTCACTCCAGCCATTCGATACTATTGCTTCGCGGCGAACGGGTCGTGATACCGCAGCACCTTTTTGAGGTTTTTGCCGCGGATAATGTCCGCCTGATGATAGGTCAGTCCCCAGGAATCGATTGACGACAAATCCGGGAAGATGCAGGCCTCGAGCACTTCGTCGATCGCACCCTTGAGCACCCATCCCCCTCCATTCAGATTAATCCCTCCAAACAGGTCGGTGCCGCCCAATTGCGAGCAGTAGCAGGACCCAGGATTGCCGTGGCAGGTGCTCCCATCAAACGGCACCTTGGCGTAATAGGCCAGGGCCGCGAGGCTGGGCTGTTGCGTGTAGAGCGTCGAAAGAAGAACGTGGATGCGGGAACCATCGCTCTTCAAAGTGAACTGGCAGAATTTGCGGAATCCGGAAAGACGGAACCAGTTCTTCGGATCGTCGTTGGTGTTGAAGTAGGGCGCGCGATTTTCCACTTCGCCGCCATTTGCCACGCAATAATCTGCGGCTGCGGAGAGATCGGCTGTGGCATCGCTGGATTTGGTTCCGCTGCCGGCATGGGCCGGTCGGGCGATGGGAGCTAGAACAAGAACGAATAGCGCAACACCGAGCGCTACTCCGATGAAATTAGTTTTCACAGAACGCCTCCCGGGGATGCGAGCCCCGATTTCTCCAACCATGAGCGACGCAAGACTAGCACAGGACGGCGTGGGTCGACTCACGGCATTGCGGAAGGCGATTTCTGCACCGTTCTGAGGTAAGATGGCGGCTCGTGAGGTCCCCATGGCCGCCAATAAAATGTCCTCGAAATCACGTCGCTCCTTTCTGAGTTTGGCGGCTGCCGCTTCGGCCGCGGTCGCGCTACGTATTGTGACCGAACCAATGCTGGCCCGGGCACGTGATCATCATCCTCCGGCGGACGCGATCATGATCGACTCGAATGAGAATCCACTCGGGCCCTGCGTGTCGGCGCGCGAAGCGATCGTGAATATTACGCCCCAGGGCGGACGCTACCTCGACGGTCTCACCGAAGACCTGGTGAATACGATTGCGCAGATGGAAGGTATGAAACCTGACTACGTAATCGTACATGCGGGATCCATAGTACCGCTTCACCACATCGTGTGCGCGTTCACGTCTCCACAACGCAGCTATGTCACGGCCGATCCTGGGTTCGAGGCGGGAATGTTCTCTGCTAAAGCGATCGGCGCCCGCGTGGTCAAGGTGCCGCTCGCCAAGAGCTACGCCCATGACGTAAAAGCGATGCTCGCAGCCGGTACGGATGCCGGACTCTTCTACATCTGCCTGCCCAACAATCCCACAGGTACGCTCACCAGCCATTCCGATATCGAATATCTGGTGGAGAAAAAGCCGAAGGGTTCCATCGTTCTGGTGGATGAAGCCTACATTCACTTTTCCGATGCGACTTCCGCCGTGGATCTGGTGAAAGCGGACAAAGACGTGATCGTCCTGCGCACTTTTTCCAAACTCTACGGGATGGCGGGCATACGATGCGGTATCGCTCTCGGGCGTCCTGATCTGCTCGAGAAAATGTACAACTACGGTGGCGGTAACTTTATGCCGATCACCGCGCTGGTAGCGGCTTCTGCCAGCCTTAAACATACTGGACTGGTTGAGGAACGCAAAAAGATCAACGCTGACACGCGCGACGCTGTCTTCCAGTGGCTCGACTCCAACGGCTACTCCTACATTCCCTCGCAATCCAATTGCTTCATGCTGGACACCAAGCGTCCGGCAAAAGCGGTGATCGACGCGATGGCCGCTCAGAAAGTATTTATCGGACGCATCTGGCCTCTTTGGCCGACGTATTCGCGAATCACCGTCGGGACACGCCCCGAAATGGAGCAATTCCAGGCCGCGTTTAAAAAGGTGATGACCGGAGCCGTAAGCGCTAGTCTTGCCGCTCCTTCCAGGCGGCAACGTACGGACGGTATGCTTTTCCCCGCATAACCGCTGCGGGCTTCGGGCTTCGAGCGATCTCCTGCATCCGGCGCGCCCATCGCTCATGGCTCTAGCTATCCTTCTCTCGCGCTCTCCTTGCTGTTCTGATTACCCCGGACGATTTCTCGCATATTTCCACTTGACATGCCGCAACCCGGATTGGATACTTATGCATCTACATGCATATTAATTCACCAAGCAAAAGGCGCAGCCAACATAGGTCCGCGAGGAAGAGAGCGGCATTAGAAACGCCAATGACACTGAGAACCCAGACGTTCGAACTGAATTCACCGCAGGCCAAGCCCGGACCGCCGCGGCGCGACCTGATTTCGACGCACGACCTCGACGCGCACGAGATCCACGCTCTTTTTAACCTCACCGCCATGCTCAAAGAGCGGCCCGCTGATTTTCGCAGCGCCCTGGCCGGCAAGCAGATGGTGATGTTTTTCGAGAAGCCCTCCCTCCGCACCCGCCTGACCTTCGAAGCCGGAATGGATAGCCTGGGCGGCTCGACTTTCTTCGTTGACCAGACCGGCAGCCGTATCGATGCCCGCGAGTCCCTGCATGACATCGCCCATAATCTGGAGCGCTGGATCGACTTGATCGTGCTGCGAACCTTCAGCCACGCGACCGTAGAAGAGATGGCCGCGCATGCCGACGTTCCCGTCATCAATGCTCTCAGCGATCTGGAGCATCCCTGTCAGGCACTCGCCGATCTGTTCACATTGCAGGAACATTTTGGCGATCTTTCAAGAATTCACTTGGCTTATGTCGGCGATGGTAACAACGTCGCTCACTCTCTGCTGCTGGCTGGCGCAACCTTGGGATCGTCTGTTTCGATCGCGACGCCTCAAGGACATGCTCCGCTCGCGACCATCGTCGAAGCCACCGAAGAGATTGCCGGGGAGACCGGGGCAGCCATCAATATCTATACTGATCCGCGCGAAGCCGTAGCCGGAGCCGATGCTGTTTACACCGACGTCTGGGCGAGCATGGGACAGGAAGACGAAGCCAATGCCCGCAACGCGGTGTTCGCGCCCTACCAGATCAATTCCGGTCTCATGCAGGACGCTGCACCGCATGCGTTATTCATGCACTGCCTGCCGGCACATCGCGGATGGGAAGTGACGGACGAAGTGATCGATGCGCCCAACTCGGTAGTGTTCGAGCAGGCTGAAAATCGTCTACACATTCAGAAAGCCATTCTCATGTGGTTGTTGGGCGGCGTGGGACGCTTGCCCGTTAGGAGCGCGCATGCCTGACAAAATTGTTCTCGCCTATTCCGGCGGACTTGACACCTCGATCATCATCCCGTGGCTGAAAGAAAATTACGCATATGATGTGATCGCCATGGTCGCCGACGTTGGCCAGGGTGACGACGTGGAAGCCGTTGTCGACAAGGCTTACAAGACCGGCGCGAGCAAGGTTGTAGTCGAAGACCTGCGCGAAGAATTTCTTACCGGATACGTGTGGCCCGCTCTGAAAGCGGGTGCGGTGTATGAGAACAAATATTTGCTCGGCACCTCGCTCGCGCGTCCGGTGATTGCGAAACATCAGGTCGAAGTTGCGCTGCGCGAAGGCGCCGCCGCTGTCAGTCACGGCTGTACCGGCAAGGGCAACGATCAGGTGCGCTTCGAGATGGCCTACCAGGCACTCGCGCCCGAGTTGAAAGTTGTAGCTCCGTGGCGAGAGTGGGATTTGAAGTCGCGCGAGGACTGCCTTGACTATGCCGAGAAGCGCGGCATCCCGGTGACTGCTAGTCGCGAGAAAATTCACTCCCGCGATCGCAACCTCTGGCATCTGAGCCATGAAGGTGGAGAACTGGAAGACGCCTCCAACGCGCCTTTTGCGAGCACCTGGCAGCTTACGAAATCTCCCGAAGAAGCGCAGGATCGTGCGGAGCAGGTTGAAATCGGATTCGAGAAGGGCGTGCCGGTTTCGGTCGGCGGGCAGGCTCTTGATCCGGTTTCCCTGGTTGAACTGGTGAACGAAATTGGCGGTCGCAACGCCATCGGCCGTATCGACCTCGTTGAGAATCGCTTCGTCGGTATCAAATCGCGCGGCTGCTACGAAACGCCTGGCGGCACTTTGCTGCTCGCCGCGCATGGCGAACTGGAAGCGCTGTGCCTGGACCGCGATCTTCTCCATTTCAAGCAGCACGTCGCCCTGAAATATGCTGAGCTTGTCTACTTCGGCTTGTGGTTCACTCCGCTGCGCGAAGGGCTCGACGCATTCGTTGAAACGACGCAGCAGAATCTGACGGGCAGCGTCGTGTTGTCACTCTATAAAGGCAACATCAATGTGGTCAGCCGCAAGTCTGAGTATTCGCTCTACCGCACCGATCTCTCCTCTTTCACCATGGGTGCGAGTTATGATCAGAAGGACGCGGAAGGCTTCATCCGGATTCTGGGTTTGCCATCGCGTTGCCGCGCAAAGACGCGGGTTGAAGTCGCATGAATGCCCGCGCGGCGTGAAAGAGCGGCCCTTCAGGGCCGCGTAAGCTATTCCGATGGCGGAGGGCTTCAGTCCCGGAGATCGCTCCATGAAGATGTGGTCCGGCCGCTTCCGGCAGCCGCTCGATCGAGAATTCGAAAAATGGCAGCGCTCGTTTCCTTATGACCGCCGCCTGCTGCCCTTCGAACTCGCCGCCAGCCAGGCGCACGGTCGCGCCCTTGAACGCGCCGGTGTCCTTACGCAAGCCGAACTCGCTGCAATCGTCGGCGGTCTGGATGCAATCGGACAGAATGCTGAATCCAATCCTGAATTTCTAGACGATCCCGAAGCGGAAGACGTCCATCATTTCGTCGAAAAGCAACTCGCGATCTTGATCGGCGACACCGGCTACAAGCTCCACACGGGACGCAGCCGCAATGAACAGATCGCCACCGACCTGCGGCTCTTCGTCCGCGCGGGCATCGACACTCTGAGAAATTTACTGGGCGGCTGGATCGAGGCATTTCTTATTCGTGCGGAAAGAGCAGGCAGCGCGGCCATGCCCGCATACACTCACCTGCAGCCGGCAGAACCGGTCCTGATAGCGCACTGGTTGCTCTCCTATGTGGAAATGTTTCTCCGCGACGCAGACCGCCTCGCTGACTGCCGCAAGCGCGTGAATCTCTGCCCGCTGGGATCGGGCGCCGTCGCCGGAGCCACGCTGACGCTCAATCGCCAGGTGATGTCAGTGGAGCTTGGGTTTGATGGTCCGACAGCCAATAGCATCGACGCGACAGCCGACCGCGATTTCGCGGTCGAATTCGTCAATGGGCTTTCGCAACTCGCCCTGCATCTCAGCCGCTGGGCGGAAGAGATGATTCTGTTCTCGACACCCGCTTACGGATTCGTTGAGTTACCCGAGGCCTATTCGACCGGCAGCAGCGCCATGCCGCAGAAGAAGAATCCTGATTTGCTGGAGTTGGTCCGCGGAAAAGCGGCGCGCGTCGTGGGTTGCGCTACCACGCTGCAAACTCTTGTGAAGGGCCTGCCTCTCGCATACAACAAGGATTTGCAGGAAACCCAGGAGCCGCTCTTCGACGCGGCCGACACGATGATCAACATATTGCCGCTCGTCACCGGCTTCATGCAGATCGTCGAGTTCAACGAAGCCAAGATGAATCAGGCGGCGGGTTCGGGATTCATGAACGCCTGGGCCGCTGCTGCCTACCTAGTGGACCGTGGCGTACCTTCGCGTCTCGCTCACGAAACAATTGGTAAAGCCGTACAGCTGGCAACCGAGCGAGGATGCGACTTGCAAAAGCTGGCTCTCGCCGACTTGCAGGCCCTTCATCCCAGCTTCGATGCAGCCTTCCACTCCCGCCTCGGCCTTCCGGAAGTGCTCGCGCTGCATGATGTCGCCGGCGGAACAGCGCCGCGGCACGTCAAACGTGCTCTTCAGAATGCCCGCGAACGCGCTGCCTCACTGCGAGCGCACGAGCAGCTCGCAACCGGCTAGCATCGGCTGGAAATTAGGATCCTGATCCGCGACGCTTGTAAAAAATGTTGAATTCGAATCCCGGATTTGGCGGGAAAATTTCGGCAACTTTGCGCAGGCGCTCAGCGAGAGGAGTGGGTGCCAACAGCGGATAGTCCCGCTCGCGCAGATCGTAGTAGTCGACGTCCAGACAAAGCGACAGCAGATAGATAGAAATTGCATCGGCGAAGGTCGCCGTCAGATATTCGTTCTTAAATTTCTCAGCCTCAGGCCCCCCAGCCGTCGACAGTTTGCGCGACTCCCACGCGTCCAGCGAAGTCTCTCCCTTTACGCCCGATTCTACTTGTTGCCAGACCATGTCCGCGAAGGGGTGCGATACGCCCGCGCGTTCCACCAAGGCATGTCCGACATTGATGTAGAACTCGAAGGCCACGGAAAACTTGTCGTCCATCAGCCGGGTGGAAATGAAGACGCACTGCGCGTCGCCCAGATTCAGGTTGCGATGACAGACCGCGTTATCGCTCAGCGCGACATCGTAGCGGTCGGCGATCACAGTTTCATCGCCCTGGCTGACCGTCAGCGGCACGAAGTAATACGCCTTGCGAGAGAGTGCGGCAGCCGCAGCCACCGGTACGGCCGCAATCATGCGGTCCAAGTCCGCACTTGAGATCGTGACTTCGCCCGCGCGCGCGTAACAAATACCATTCGGAGCCTGCGAAACGGGCGTTAACCGGACAATTTCCGCGGGCGTGCGGGTAATCGCCGAGGCGGCTTGCGACATAGGTTCATTGTAGCGCACGCTGCACCGCCGTCGGTGCGGAAGCCCAATGCGTTGGTGTAGCCTAGAACCATGCAGGAAACATCATCGGGACGCCCGCGGTGGATAGGAATCCCGCTGCGCGTCCTGCTCATGACAGCAATTCTCACCCTGCTCGCGTTCGCCGTCAGCCTGCTGTTAAGCATCCTTGGAACGGTCGTCTACTCGCAGGTCGAACACGTCGCACCCAACATGCCATTCGCGTACCGTTATGTGGCCTTTCCCTTTGCGATCAGCGTGGGCGTAATTGTTTTAGCACTCTCCCTTGCAATGGAGATCAAATACTACCGTCAGCGGAAAACACTGGCCGATATCGAGCGGGCAGGATAATGACCACGACGCCCCGAATTGCGATTCCCGTTCCACACTCCGGCGACCGCGAATACGCCGAGCGCGCTCTGCCGCAATACGAGGAAGCCGTCCGGTTGGCGGGCGGGGAACCGGTGCGCATCGAACTTGACCAGACTCCTGCACAGGTAATGAAGCAGATTGAGCGCTGCGACGCCGTGCTTCTGCCGGGCAGCCGCGCCGATGTAGATCCGCAGAAGTATGATGCGGAGCGGCATGCTAAAACCGCTCCCGCCGATTCCAGGCGCGACACCGTAGATGAGTTACTACTGCAAGATGCTTACAACATGCATAAGCCGGTGCTGGCGATTTGCTACGGCCTGCAAATCCTGAATGTGCACCGCTCGGGAACACTGGTCCAGCACATCGAGTCGGCAATCAATCACAATGCCGGACGCGCGGTCGAGAGAGCGCATACCGTTGAAGTCGAGCCCGGCTCGCAACTGGGGAGCATCGTGGGTGTAGACAAGAAAAGCATAGAGGTACCGGTAAATTCCTCGCATCACCAATCGGCCGATGTCATCGGCGACGGTCTGCGAGTCGTTGCCCGCTCCCCACTAGACGGAATAATCGAAGCACTCGAAGGCACACTGCCCAGACATTTCGTGCTCGCCGTGCAGTGGCATCCCGAGCGATCTGTGAAGGACTCGAAGGAAGTTGCGGAGCCCGCCAGGAAAATCTTCCAGGCTTTTATAGAGGCCGCGCGAGCGAAACACGCAGAACTCACGGGAGAATTCGAGTCCGCAACAAAATAATCTGACAGACGCGGGTTGGTGTCTCCTGTTGCGGACTTATATCCGTTGCCTAGCCTGTTAGCTTCAGCAAAACGGTTGCGTGCGCGATTGCGGCATTGTCCGTTCCCATACCTTCGGGCGTCTTCGCCTTGATGCCGACGCAATCCGGATCAATCCCGCACAATTCAGCCACATGCTGGCGGAGAGTTTCAGCATGCGGGCTGATTTTGGGCGCCGCAAGGATGAGTGTCGAATCCAGGTTCACCACTTGATATCCGGCAGCACCGACTCGTTTCAATACCTCACGTAAAAACACCGCCGAATCCGCGCCCGCCCATTGGGAATCGGAAGGCGGGAACAATGTTCCAATGTCCGGGCCTGCGATGGCGCCGAGCAGCGCATCCGTGATCGCATGCAGCAACACGTCGCCGTCGGAATGACCGCCTAAGCCTTTGTCGAAAGGCAAGGTTATTCCTCCGATCCTGAGCGGAATGCCGGCCTTGAATTCGTGGGAGTCCCAGCCGTAGCCGATACGTATGTCAGGTTTCATGATGGAGAGTGGTCAGTATTTTGTGGTTAGTATTTAGCAAATGAACTCTGGGCCTGGCACAAATCACTGACCATTGCTTTTTAAGTAGAATTCCGCGAGTTCCATGTCCGCGGGGGTGGTGATCTTCAAATTTCTCGGCGACCCCATGACAACCGCCACCGGATGACCTGCGCGTTCGATCAGGGAAGCTTCGTCAGTGCCGAGAAAACCGTCCGCCGCCGCCTCATCAAAGGCCTTCTTCAGTAGCTGGTACCGGAATCCTTGCGGAGTTTGCGCCATCACGACGCTGGCTCGTGGAATGGTTGTTTTAATCAAGGCCCCTTGAGCAGTGCGTTCGACCTGTTTCACGGTGTCCATGGCCGGCATTCCGGCGATGGCGGCGCCATTCTTCCGAGTGGCTGCGATAACGTCGCTGATAATCTCTGGCGTGACGAAAGGCCGGACCCCGTCATGGACCAGAACAATATCGTCCGCGTCCGCCGTTACTTTCGCAAGTGCGCTGGCGACGGAATCCTGCCGGTGTTCGCCGCCTTCGACAATCTGCAATCGCTTGTTCAGAAGTTCTGGATATTGCTTTTCAATCTGCGTGCGGAATCCGGCAATCTCGTTCCTCCGAAGCGCCACCACGATCTCGTATACCTCCGGGCAAGCCGCGAATTTCCGCAAGGTATGGACCAGGATCGGTATGCCGCCGAGTTCCTTGAATTGTTTAGAAGGGGCCTTCTTCTTGGCCTTTGCCGCCGACGGCTGAATCATACGGGTGCCGAGGCCGGCCGCCGGAACGATTACAAAAACCTTCATAAAGGGGGTTCAGTATAAAGAGTGTGCCCGGCAACTTTCAAACCTGACCGAAAGGACGATCGAATGAAATAGTGCGGGGAAATCTGGCGGAGAGGGAGGGATTCGAACCCTCGGTACAGGTGTTAGCCCGTACAACGGTTTAGCAATTGTCTCCGCCGATGTGACGCCGAGCAGTCCCAATCACTTACAGTCGCACTCCCGCACCAAATCTCACCCAATGTGACCTCATTCGTCAGTTTCGGGACACTGCTCGGGACAGTAGCAGCTTGAGGCTCCGTTCTGGGCAATTAGAGCTGGTGCACCGAGCCCTCGGGGGTACAGTAGCCTGAGCGAGCCGTGCCGAGAACTTCCTGGCAACGAAAACGGCACGGGGAAAAACGCGAAATGGACACGAGGAACTGTGACCTCTTCCGTGTCAAAAATGAGGTCATTCACCTAAATACCTTTAGCTCCCTCGAAT
>QIAJ01000062.1 GCA_003225495.1 Acidobacteriota bacterium | reverse complement strand
GGTAGGGTCTCTGCCCGGGCTCATCTTGCCCCCTGCGATCAAGGGCTGTCTTTGTCTATAACCTTCTCAAATTTCAGGGGTTCTGCGCAAGTGGGACAGGAGGTCCTATTTCCACAGATAGTAAAAGCCGACTTCCTGTTCAAGTAGCTTCTCCCGCGTTGGCAGGTAGTCGGAAACGTCCCCAAAAACGAGGTCGAGCCCGGATCTCCTCGGTTTCGGAGGGTACACCAGTGACGGTTCGCCCTTGATTCCAACGGACTTGGCTGTATCCTTCACCGCTTCCTCGAAATCGGCGAGTTGATCGATCAGTTTCATGGATAGCGCCTGCTCCCCGGTCCACACCTTGCCGTTAGCGATCGAGCGTATGTCCGATTCTTTGGCCTTCCGGCCGTCCGCCACTGCCTGGATGAACTGGGTGTGCATGTTGTCGATCAGGCTCTGGAGGTATTCATGCTCGGCGGGAGTCATCTCGCGCGAGGGATTACCGGTGTCCTTGAATTCTCCGGCTTTCAGGGTGATGTCCTTGAGCTTCGCCCAGCGCAGCAACTCACCGTAATTTACCCACTGCGCGCTCACGCCGATGGAACCGACGATGCTGCCTTTGTCGGCATAGATTTTGTCGCTGGCCGACGCGACGTAATAAGCTCCGCTCGCACCAACTGTTTCGATCGAGGCCACGATGTGTTTCTTCTTCGCGTCGTGGATACGCTTCACTTCACGATAGATCTCTTCCGACGCAGCCACCCCGCCACCGGGCGAATTGACGTGAAGAATGATGGCTTTTATGGAATCGTCGTCCGCGAATTTCTTCAGTTGGGAGACTGTTTGCTTGGGTGAAAGAATGACGCCGTCCAGATCGACGACTGCGATTTTGTCGCCGAAGGCATTGAACGATTCCTGATCGCCGCCCCGGAAACTCAAGAAAACGAGCGTGAACACCGCAACTACAAAAAGCACAAATGCGCCGCCCCCAAGGAGCAGCCAAAGCCACACACGAGAACGTCCTTCAGCCATAATCAGAAGAGTGTAGCACCGGCGGCGAAGCTACGAGCTTGATCTCCGAGCGAATCCGGTGCTCGAAGCTCGCGGCTTGATGCTCGCAGCGTTGTTGGTTGCAGTAGACTCTCATCACTGATGCGCGACCCCATCGAGCTCGAAGTCTTCAAGAACCTCTATCACTCGATTGCAGAGGAGATGGGGGCAGCGCTGCGCCGGACATCTTTCTCACCCAACATTAAAGAGCGCCGGGATTACTCGTGCGCTGTCTTCGACTCGTCGGGGCAGGTGATTGCCATGGGCGATCACATGCCCGTGCATCTTGGGTCGATGCCGATGTCGGTGGCTGCGGCGGTTGCACATGGACCGCTTGCACCGGGCGACATTGTGATGCTGAATGATCCGTTTCGGGGTGGAACTCACCTGCCTGACATCACTCTGGTGATGCCGGTGTTCGTGGAAAAAATCAAAGGCAGCGGGCGGGGGCGCCCGTTCGACAGAAGAACCACAGCTCCCGACTTTTATGTGGCTTCGCGCGCGCATCATGCCGACGTCGGCGGAACCTACCCGGGATCGATGGGGCCTTGCCGCGAGATTTATCAGGAAGGGTTGCGCATTCCCCCGGTCAAAATCATGCGCGGCGGGGAAATCGTCCCGGATGTGCTGGCGCTCCTGCTGAACAATGTGCGCACACCCGAGGAGCGCGAGGGCGATCTGGGCGCGCAAATTGCCGCTTGTGAAACCGGCGCGCGAAGGCTCGGGGAAATATGCGCCCGTTATGGAGTGGCTCGTACGAAGCGGGCCTCCGCCGAACTGCTCGATTACTCCGAAGAAATGATGCGCAAGTTTCTCGGCACTGTCCCCCGGGGAACCTATCGCGCCGAAGATTTCCTCGACAACGATGGCATCGACGACAAGCCGGTGCGAATCGCCGTATTGCTGTACGTTCGCGGGGGCAGCGGCAAGTCATCTCGAAGAGCGACGCAAAAAGCGGCGATCACCGTCGACTTCACCGGATCCGATAACCAGGTTCAAGGTGCAATCAACGCGGTCGAGGCAATCGTTGTCTCAGCGTGCTTTTACGTTTTCCGGTGCCTGTTGCGCGACGATGTTCCGGCGACCGCCGGTCTTATGCGGCCGATCGATGTCATCGCGCCTGAAGGCACGATCGTGAACGCGAGACCGCCGGCGGCAGTTGCCGGGGGAAATGTGGAGACCTCGCAGCGCATTGTTGACGTGGTCTTGCGGGCGCTCGCCCAAGCGATTCCGGACCGCGTTCCCGCGGCTGCCTCGGGCACCATGAACAATCTGACCATCGGTGGAATCGATCCGCGATCCGGCGAACCATTTGCCTATTACGAAACTATTGCTGGCGGCATGGGCGCGCGTCCCACCAAAGATGGCGTGTCCGGTGTTCATACCCACATGACGAATTCGCTGAACACTCCGGCGGAGGCGCTCGAATATGCCTACCCTGTGAGGTTGCGGCAGTATTCCTTCCGGCCGGGAAGCGGCGGCCGCGGCCTGCATACCGGCGGAGATGGAATCGTGCGCGAAATCGAGGTTCTGACCGATGCCCAAGTCACTCTGCTTGCCGACCGGCGTGCGCGGGGTCCATATGGCCTCTCCGGTGGCGCGGACGGCGCTTTTGGACGTACGGTCGTCGTTCGGCGCGACGGCTCGGAAGAGGAACTAGCGGGCAAGACGAGTGTCCAGTTGCGTTCGGGAGAAAGGGTCCGGGTGGAGTCTCCCGGGGGCGGCGGATGGGGCAAGGACGACTTCACACCTGGATCGTGATTCGTTAGATCTGGTGCCATGCATCCCCCAACGAGTTCTCGCGAATTTCGCTAGAATTCCTGTGTCAGAGTTTTCGGGAGCCGTCGATGAGAGTTGTGCGTCCACTCGTTCTCTCCGTCTTGATTGCGGGAGCTTTTTTTTATTTCACCACTCACCATAATGGGAGTCTGCACCCTGCCGGTTGGGCCAGCCGGCCTACCAATGTGGAGACTACCGAGGCCGCGGGCGGCGATCCGTTCGACGCGGAAGAGCAGAACAATATCGGCGTCTATCGCAGGAACATCGCTTCGGTCGTCAACATAACCTCGCGGGTGATGACCTATGACTTCTTCTACGGCCTGATGCCGCAGGACGGACAAGGCACTGGGTTCATCATCGACAAAGCGGGGCACATTCTCACCAACTATCACGTAATCCAGGATGCGCGCGAGGTTTGGGTAACACTCCACAATCGCAAGAAGTATCGGGCGACGATTGTCGGCACCGATCGTGCACATGATCTTGCAATCGTTCAGGTCAAAGCGACCGACCTGATTCCGATGACCCTGGGCGATTCGACCAATCTTCAGGTCGGCCAAAAAGTCTATGCCATCGGGAATCCCTTCGGTCTTTCGGGCACGCTCACGCGCGGCATTGTCAGTTCTATCCGTCAGGTAGAAGAACCCGACGGTATGGTAATTGAAGAGGCGATCCAGACCGATGCCTCCATCAATCCCGGCAACTCCGGCGGACCGCTGCTGAACTGGCACGGAGAAGTTATCGGCATTAACACGATGATCGCCTCGAACGTCGGACAGAGTGCCGGTATCGGCTTCGCGATCCCCATCAATACCGCCAAGGCCGTGCTGAACGATCTGGTTACTATCGGCCGCGTACGTCGTCCCGCGCTGGGTGTGCGGACTATTCCCATCGGGGGCGAACTGGCAACCGAGATGAATCTGGCCGCTGACTACGGCTTGTTGATTGTGCAAGCCATTCCTGGCGGCGCCGCGGATCGCGCCGGACTGCGCGGTGGCAGCGAGCGAGCGTACCTCGGCAACATCCCGATCATGATCGGCGGCGACCTGATCGTCGCGGTGGACGGAAAGAAAATCGAGAGCCAGCAGGATCTGGCGCAGGTGATGAACAATCATCGCGCCGGAGACACGGTGAGCGTTGCCATTTTTCGCAACAAGAAGAAGATGAATGTGAGTGTGGTGCTGGGTGAGGCAAGGGAGCAAGTGTAAGGCCAGATTTTGCGTCCAGTTTTGCCGCGTGCTCAAGGATTGATTTTGAGGGCTGCGAAAGCCCCTCGGGATTTGGCGGGACGATTTCGCCATCACAAAATGAGCTGTAACTGTCGTATCCTATTCTCCTGCCTATGACCGCCGTCCTCTAATTCGGCCCTCTGTTGTTCTGGCGGCCGTTGCGCGATAGGTACGGGTTCGGCTCGCTTCCTGCCTTCACCAACAGAAAGGATCACCAAATGCATTTCGTGGATCGGGCTTTGGCCCGCCGCCTTGAGTCTGCGGAAGAGATGCCGCAGATACACCATGCCGAATGGTGTCAGAAAAATCAGCCGACCGTTGGCGCCGCTGTAGAAGAAATCTCCGGTGGCCACATGATCTTTGCCGGACTCGGATCGCCCATCGGACGTGCCGTCGGCATGGGATTCGCTGCGCCCGTCACTGCCGCTGAAATGGATCAATTAGAACATTTCTATTTTTCCCGCAAAGCGCCCGCTCAGACAGACTACTGTCCCCTGAGCGATCCGAGCCTGTTGGAACTCACCAAGCAGCGCGGATATGGAATCGCCGAACTGAATAACGTGCTCGTCCGCAAATTGGAGCCCACGGAAAGATTTCCTGCACGTACAGAATTCACAATTCGTGCCTCAACCCCTGACGAAGCACTAGCCTTCAGCAGCATCCTCCGGCGAAGCTTTTTCCCCGAGGGCGGCGAGCCCGAGGGCTTCGACGAGATGTTTTCCCCGATGTTCGCTTTCCCGGGCAGCCTGACCTTTGTGGCGGAGATCGATGGCGAACTTGTCGCCACCGGCGCAGGCATGATTATCCCGGAGCACAAAATCGTCGGATTATACGGAGCCGCAACGCTCAATGAGCACCGCGGACGAGGCCTGCAGACCGCCATGATCGAGCGGCGTATGCAGGCCGCCGCAGAAGCAGGATGTGAATATGCGGTGATCGTCACCTTGGGTGGGACGACTTCGCAGCGAAATGCCGAACGCCTGGGATTCCGAGTAGCTTATAGCAAGGCAACTCTCATCAAGCAGCAGCCGGCTTGATTGCATTCAACAGAGACGCCGCCGACCGCGTATCTACTGCTTCGTCAGGGGCGAGCTATCATAACAGCGTGCCTGACGTTGATTCGATCCGGAAGTTTTGTCTTTCCCTTGTAGATGCCACTGAGAACATGCAGTGGGGCGAAGACCTGTGCTTCAAAGTATATGGAAAGATATTTGCGATCGTTGACCTGTCGAAGGGCAAGTTGGCGCCGATTTCGTTTAAGTGCACAACCGAAAAATTCCAAGAGTTGCTGGAGATGGAGGGAATTGCTCCGGCCCCGTACGTCGGACGATACAAGTGGGTGCTACTGGAGCGCGCCAGCGTCCTGATGTCGGCGGACCTGGAGGATCTTATTCGGCAGTCGTATGAGTTGGTCCTTGCCAAGACGCCTGCAAGAGCAAGGAAGACTGCGCGCAACACGGTACCCTCAAGGCGCCGGCGCAAAAAGGTAGAGACCTTGATCTATCGACGGAGTGCTCTTGACTTGGATCCGTTTGACTCTCGCAATCGCGCTAGGCTAGCCTCATGAGTTCCCTCTACGACGGCGCACCTATACGGATGCGCTAGCGTCGCGGCCGAATGCGAATTCAATTCAAAGTAATGGTCGTCTGCGGCCTACTGGCTCTGCTGACAGGCAGCCTGGCCGCAGCTCCGCTTCGTCCCTCGCACGCGCAGCATGCGATGGTTGTGAGCCTGCACGAGCTGGCATCGCGCGCTGGCGTCGAAACGATGCGGGCGGGCGGTAACGCGGTTGATGCAGCAGTGGCTACGGGGTTCGCACTGGCAGTCGTACATCCGCAGGCGGGAAACCTGGGCGGCGGCGGATTCATGCTGTTCCGGCGGGCGACTGGCGAAGTGCACTTTGTCGACTTCCGCGAAAGAGCGCCGGCGGCGGCTACAGAGAACATGTATCTCGATGCGAAAGGCAACGTCATCGAGAACGCGAGCCTGATCGGATATAAAGCAATTGGCGTGCCCGGCTCGGTTGCGGGGCTTGTTTATGCCGAGAAACAGTACGGCAAACTCTCTCTCGACAAAGTGATGGCACCGGCGATTCGCCTGGCGCACGACGGATTCCCGCTGGCATGGGAAGACGCGGACGAATTGAAAGATGAAGGCCTCGGGAAATTTCCGGCCTCGAAGCGAAT
>QIAJ01000257.1 GCA_003225495.1 Acidobacteriota bacterium | reverse complement strand
TGGAAACGGTTAATCAGGCCATTCAGGACTCGTCTAAGCTCATCGTCATCAATCCAACGCGACCGGCGCAGTGACACTTGTCACCGTGAATTTGGTCGGTTTTTCTGACACCTGACACCTGCGGCCTGACACCTTTTTTCCTGTTAGACTTCAGTTAGCGCCACCCAATCGGAGCATCTAACTTAACGTGTTTCCCCGACTCTTCCACATTGGCAGTTTCAGTCTTCCTACCTATGGCTTGCTGGTCGCAACCGGCGTACTGATCGGCCTCTGGATCAGCGTGCGCAATTCCGAGAAACAGGGCATCAATGGCGATGATGCCTGGAACCTCGGGATCCTCGTGGTGTTGGCGGGAATTGTTGGAGCGAAGGTGCTGCTGATCATCAATGAGTGGGATCGTTACGCTGGTAACTGGCGCGAGATCTTCAGCCTCAACACGCTGCAGTCAGGAGGAGTTTTTTCTGGCGGTCTGATCGGCGCTCTACTGATGGCGGCGTGGTATATGCGGCGGCGCCACATGCCTCCGCTTCGTACCTGCGATGGATTCGCGCCCGGGCTTGCCTTCGGTCATGTGCTCGGGCGTTTCGGTTGTTTTTCTGCGGGCTGCTGTTATGGAAAAGAAACCCATCATATCTGGGGCGTCACTTTCCATAGCCAACTGGCGCACGACTGGTCCGGAACGCCGCTCGGAGTTGCCCTGGAGCCGACGCAGCTGATCGAAGCTGCCGCCGAGTTCTTCAATTTTGTTCTGCTGATGTGGCTGCTGAAACGTAAGAAGTTTGACGGGCAGGTGTTTGCTACCTTCATGATCCTCTACGGGATCGAGCGCTACTTTATTGAGTTCCTGCGGGGCGATCCGGGCCGGGGCGAAGTTTTTGGCGGAGTCATGACATTTACACAGCTTATTTCCCTCTTGCTCGTCGTCGGCGGAGGAGTCATCTGGTGGTTCAAAAGTGGAATACAGAAAGCAGTGCCAGCACATAGCAGCACCTAGTTTCCTTATTTTGGTACTGCGCTTGGTACCGCCTCTTCCAGGACACACTCCTTCGGATCCTTGTCGAAGCGCAATCCCATAAAAACCGGCGCACGAAGTTTCATTCCACCTTCGGCGGTTTCGTGCGTCCACTCTGAAAACTTGATTTCAGCAACAAGCTTCGGGGTCACGAAGTGAACTTTCCGCAGGCCGCCAATCTCGCCGTGAAACGGATTGGTCTTGGTTTCGAGCGGATGGAGCTTGTCATATAGTTCCTTTAGAGTTTTGTAATTGAAGCCGGTGCCGGCCTGTCCTACGTGGATCAAGTGTCCATGTTTATCGTACAGTCCCAGCACGAGTGATCCGAAATACTGGCGGCTGCCCTCCGGATCGGTGAAGCCGCCAATTACACACTCCTGACGTTGCGTGATTTTTATTTTCAACCAATCGCGCGAGCGTTCTTCCTGATAAGGGCAGTCGCGTTTCTTGGCCAGGATGCCTTCGAGGCCGCTCTTGCGAGCGACGTCGAATAGCTCGCGGCCCTTTTCGGGATAGTGGTCGGAATATCGAGCGATTTCTCCGCTCGTGAGCGCGGACTGCAATAGCTCCTTGCGCTTTTCAAGACCCACTCTGCGGAGGTCGTAACCATCAAGATAGAGCAGATCGAATGCGTAGTAGAGGATGGGTAATCCTTCGCGGCCAGGCACGCGACGTTTGCCGGGCTGGAATCCGGTGCGCTGCTGCATCAGACTGAAGGAAGGACGCCCTTGGTCGTCGAGCGCGACAATTTCTCCGTCGAGGATGGCGGTGCTGGCCTTCACAAATTTCGGCAAGTCCCGGAGCTCCGGAAATTGACCCGTAAGGTCATTTTGGTTGCGCGACACCAGGCGCACGCTGCCGCCGTCGATGAATGCAATAGAGCGGTAGCCATCCCATTTGATCTCGAACAACCAGGCGGGATTGTCGAAGGGGTGCTCTACCGAGGTGGCTAGCATAGGGCGGATCTTCGTGGGCATCGGCCGTTCGATGGCCCCCGGCAAGGTCTTAATCACGGAGGACACTGGAGACTTCTTTGTACTCTTTTTCGATCCGGAGTTTGCGGATACGGACTGATGAGCGGAGCTAGTCCTCACTTCCTTTTCTGCGAGGCTTTTTTTTTTGGTTTTCGCCGTGTCCTCCGCATTTTCCTTGATCAATGCTTTTCGTTTTTTGTCGGCGCGCGCCACCGCATCGGCGAGCCACGCGGCTTTCAGTTTGCCTCCCGAGGCGGGACGGCTGCTCGTCCATTTGGCGGAGCCTTTGTCGCCGGCGATTTGAGACATGGTTCGTCTCGTGAGAACGGAAGTATCATACTTGTCGATATCGAATCCGGGAACAACGCTCTCGTCTTTCTTTTTGATGAGAAGCCACTCAGTTCCCTTGCTTCCCGGACGACGGCCCTTCATGTGAATCAGCGCGAAATCCCCGTTCAACCGTTTTCCCTTCAGCCGAAACTTCAAATCGCCCTTTGCCAACATGGCCGCAGCTTCTTTTTCGGTACCGGGAACATACTCGCCGTTGACCGGCACTGGTGACAGCGGTTGCCAGGTGCCCACGTCCCAGACCATGACTGTGCCGCCGCCGTAGTTGCCCTCGGGAATGGTGCCTTCGAAATCAAAATACGAGACAGGATGATCTTCGACCTGCATCGCAAGACGTTTGTCGGCGGGATCCAGGGAAGGGCCTTTTGGGACCGCCCATGACTTGAGCACGCCCTCCATCTCCAGACGGAAGTCATAATGCAGGCGCGTGGCCGCGTGGCGCTGCACGACGAAACGATGCTTCGACTGCTTCTCAATTTTCGGTGGCGGCTCAGGCGTTTCCTCGAAGCGCCGTTTTCGTTTGTACTCATCGAGGGACATAGTGAGTATTTTAGAGTAAGACAGCTTCAGGCTACGAGCTTCGAGCTTTGAGAAATCCTTGTAAACTGCAACTGGATGAGCCGCGAGTTTCCCACAAATCCAGTGGTTGGGGTTGGAGCCGTTATCGTGCAGGGCGGGCGTGTCTTGCTGATCCGCCGCGGTCACGCGCCCCTGCTGGGGGAGTGGTCGCTACCGGGCGGCGTGGTCGAATGTGGAGAGACCCTGCGGGAGGGGATTGTCCGCGAAGTGCGCGAGGAAACCGGACTCGGGGTGGAGACGGGCGAACTGCTTGGAGTGTATGAGCGCGTCGTTCGGAGTGATGACGGGCGAGTGCGGTATCACTATGTGCTGATTGATTTTTTGTGCGGCGTCATTTCGGGAGACCTAAAAGCTGGCAGCGATGCGGCGGCTGTACGTTGGTTCACTCGCGCAGAGTTGGGCAGTCTTGGCCTGCCACTCGATACCCAGGACGTAATCGGAAAGGGATTGGATTTTAAGCCTGAAGTCAATACGTCAGAAAAACTGTCATCATGAACGAAGGACCTGCTTTCGTTTCGGTCCCCGGAAACGCAGATCCTTCGCTTGGCTCAGGACAACAGTTTCAGTATTTGACCTTACTCCGCCATCTTTGCCACGTGCACCGGGAATCCCGTCTTCGGGAGCAACGAGGTCAGTTCGAATACTCTGAAACCGTTGCCGCTGATTTCGGTTTGCCGGTAGACGCCTGGTTCGGTATCCGCGGTTTCGTGACGGCCTTGCAGGTCGTCGAGGAACTTTTGGGCCTGGCGGGGGCTGGCTTCGGCAGACTTGGCGCGGGTCACGACAGCTTCCGTAGCGTAGGATCGCACCAGCTTCGGCCAATACTTCTGGAGCAACTGTGTGCTGGCAAAGAGATCAGCCCAGACTACCTCGCCGTTCACCGCGACGACCACACCGACTGCATTCCTGTCTCGCAACTGCCGGATGACGCTCTCATAGTTGTGCTGCATGGGTGCCGCTACCGAGTCGACTTGCTTGGCCACTTCCTTGTTTCCCATCACCCTCGCGTATGAAGAGGTTGATTCCACCGTAGGCGCCTGTCCGGCAACGACGACAGCTTCGGATGACGCCATAGCTCGTTGCGACTTGCGCACTTCGTCCCAAACCTGCTGTTGATCTTTTGCGCCCATCGCTTTGCTGCGCACGGCTGGGGCAGCGATCACAGAAGGCATCTCTCCTCTTGAGGTCCCAAAATCGATCTTGCCCTGCGCGGCCGTCCAGCGGCCGGGCTCCACGCAGAAGACGCTCAGGTCCACAGGATCGCTCTCGGCAGGCACGATGCGGTCTTTGCCGATGACCCGATCCTGCTTGCCGCCGGTGACAATCTCACCGGCGAGCAAGAGGAGCGGGCGCTTGGAATTGTTGATGAGTACGAGTTGATTGACTTCGGCGTTGCCCCCCAGGTGAGGCGTGGGATGCAAACCGGGACGGCGGCGAATCAGACCCTGGGCTTGTCCTGCCTCGGTGACCACTACTTCGCCGCTACGAATACCTTCATCGAGAGTGAGGAACTGTCCAGTCTCGAACGATTTGCCGGCAACCACGGGAAAAACGGTCAGGTTGCCGCTATGGATCGGTTCAAGTAGAGCGTAACCTGACGATGGACTAACTTCGCCTGCGTCCAGCAGGCACGGAACGACAATCGCTGCCACTACGAGCAGAACTATCCCACCAACCACTAGACTTAGGCGCATAGAATCCTCCGGGCAGGAAAGCATGAAAACCCGCGTTCCCTGAATCCCAACCCCGGCACGCTCACCCCACGTGCCGGGGACCAGTGCAGGCCTTCCAGGAGGTTGCTTTCCTGCCTCGATAATTGAGAACGAGCGAATTTCACGCTCTTGCGTCTAAAAAATTGCTAGCATCCAGTTGGGGACATGCCCGCACCCGCTCAAGCCGTTTTGTCAGACGAAAAGGCATTCGCACTCCACGAACGCTGCGGCGCTGCGGCTTATGGACTGGATCGCGAACAGTTCGCGTCAATCGTGCGCGACATTCAGACCAAATATCTGCCTCTGGCTTCGCCCGATGAGGCCGCTGATTTCTGCGGGGCGCTGCGCCTCGAAGAACTTGTTCTGGCACGGGGCTGCGCGGCAGGAAACGAACGAGCTTGGCAGGATTTCATCAGTCGCTACCGGGGCAAACTTCATGCGATGGCGCTGCATATCACTCGCGACGCGGCGCACGCGGCCGAACTCGCCGATTCTCTCTTTGCCGATTTGTATGGAGTGAGCACCCGCGATGGAATGCGCCGATCGAAGCTCGTTTTTTATACAGCACGCGGGTCACTGGAAGGGTGGTTACGCACCGTGATGGCGCAGGAGTTCATCAACCGCTATCGCAAGCAAAAGCGAGTGGTGAGTCTCGACGAACAGGAAAAAGAGGGTGCGCAGTTTGTGGCGCCGAACCCGCAACCAGTGATGGCTGCGGACGCCCGGCTGGAAGCGGCTACCGACGAGGCGCTGGCAGAATTGTCGTCCGAGGACCGCTATGTGCTGGCAGCTTATCACTTGGACGGCCGGACGCTGGCGGAAATTGCGCGAGTCCTGGGACTGCATGAATCGAGCATCAGCCGCCGGCTGGACCGGGTTACTACGACGTTACGTAAGCGCATCCTGGCGTGCCTGCGGGAACGTGGGATGAGCCACGCACAGGCCAAAGAGGTTCTGGAGACGGATGTTAGGGACATACAGCTCGATTTAAGGACACGTTTGGCGCAAGATTCCGCGGCAAAAACGTTCCCTGGAGGAAAGGTTTCCGCGCCGGGCGCGGGCACTGACGGAACCCATGTCTGAGGCACCAAAAATCGTGCAAGACCGGCTGCGAGCGAGCGTGGCCACTGGAGCACATCCCGATGCAGATGTGTTGACGGCTTTTGCCGAGCAGGTATTGTCTGGAACCGAACGGGAAGACGTGGTGCGGCATTTGTCCCGTTGCGCAGACTGCCGAGAGGTTGTCGCGCTAGGTCTGCCTCCGATGGACAGCGTTGCAGAATCGCAGGTGGCTCGGGAAAATAGTGCTGCTGTCCGACCGACTACAAACGTCGGAGTGCGAAACTGGTTTGTCTGGCCGAATTTGCGATGGGCGGCGATGGCGGCAGCAGTTGTAGTGGTGGCGTCGGTGCTGGCAGTGCGTCCCGGGAAGCAGAATAAGTCCATGGTGGACGCCGTGAACCAGCAGGCGGAGCAGGCGGCACCTTCCACCTACTACGCAAACACCAAGCCGCCAGCGCCTTTAGCCGACAAGGCAGCGGTCAGTGCCGGCAGTCCATCAAAATCGGACACATCGCTGGCGCTCCAAGCCCGAAAGTTTGGGCGTGAGGCCGCCGGGGCAAGGACCAGGTTTCAGCCTTCACTGGTGCCAAGCCCGTCGGCCGCGGATTCAGCAGCTCAACTCGCGAACGACAAGCGCTCAAACTTGCTCGAGAAAAAAAGCTCCGGACGATTCGTCCCCGAGAGTTTGCCAACCGTTCCACAAATTGCCGGCGCCCCGGCTTCCGGCGGACCTGTGGCCAAGGGTCTATCGGACCAAGTGATCCATTCTTCGAGCGAGGCGGTGGAAGTGACCAGCGCCGCCGTCGAGCTACAACCCAGCCGGACGGATGGCGCGATGATGGCTCGCAACGAGGCGGTCGCTCCGGTGGAGAAGGCAAAGCCTGCGGCGAAAGAGGAAGCTCATCGCAAGGCGCAAGTTGAAGATAACTCGAATTACGGCCAGCCTGCCAATGCCTATTCCACTTCAGAAGCGGCCTCTGCATTGAAAAAACAGCGCTCAAAAGATCTTCCCGCGCAGTGGAGCCTGGCGCGTGGCAAACTGCGGCGTTCAGTGGATGCCGGCGCGTCGTGGCAGATTGCGCTGCAGGTCGAGCATCCGCTGTTGACTTTCGGCGCGCTCGGAAGCGACGTGTGGGCGGGCGGTCAGCGCGGCGCGCTCTTTCACTCAACTGACAGCGGTACCACCTGGACGATCGTTCAACCTTCGACGAAAGCCGGGTCTTTGAGTAACGATATCGTTGGCATCGAGATCCACAGCGCAACGGAAATTGCCCTCACCACGGGCAACAACGAATCATGGACCACAGCCGATGCCGGTAATACCTGGGACAAGAAGTGATCCGTTTGCTACTGGCACTGTTTTTAGGGGCGAGCATTGCGGTAATTTCCTCTGCCCAGCAATCCAGAGAACCGCTCCGCCCGGAGTGGTGCAGCCAGATGCCGCGGCCTGAGTACAAGTCTCTGGAGCGCGTCCTAAGGGACGAGCCCTGGTTTGAAATTTATCGTATCCGTCCCGGGGTGTTCGCGATCTACGAACCGAAACAGTTTGAGGAAGTTATCTCCTATCTGATCCTGGGAGGAAAACGCGCGCTTTTGCTCGACACTGGACTGGGCGTGGGACAGATCAGCGACGTCGTGGCTCGCCTAAGTTCGCTGCCCGTCACGGTCATCAATTCGCATACTCATTTCGATCACGTCGGCGGCAATGTCGAGTTTAAAAATATCTGGAACCGCGATCTGCCTTACACGCGAAAGAACATGCGCGGGCAGCCCAACATTTATTCGCGCGATACGCTGGCACCTGAGCGCCTCTGCGGGCCATTGCCTTCCGGGACCGATACTAAGTCGCATTCAATTCGTCCTTGGAAGAGTACTCACTGGCTGCGAGATCATGAGCGCATCGACCTTGGCGGCCGGATTATTGAAGTCATCTTCACTCCAGGACACACGCCGGATTCACTTGCGCTGTTCGATCGTGCAAACGGGCTGCTGTTCACGGGCGACAC
>QIAJ01000256.1 GCA_003225495.1 Acidobacteriota bacterium | reverse complement strand
TCCCGGCGACTCGATGTGGCGGACACCCAGCTTCTCAAATGATTTCCAGTTTCGGATCGCCACGTGCGTGTATACCAGAGGTGCTTTGACCAGGTATGCCAGCGCCTCCTTCTGCTTTTCGGGCAAATCAGGACACAAATACGGAATGATGACGTTGTAGCAAGCGAGCACACAGTGCTTTGCGCGCAATGTTTGCAGTTTCTTCCCGCGAATGTAGGCGACTTGAACTTCTTTTGCGGAGTCTGTCCCGGCATGCTTCACGTTCATGGCGGTGCTGTTGAGCCGTATGCGAACGGGCGCGCCAACGCGATCGAGCCGGCTGTAGTCGGCGCGGGCGGAGACGACATCTTCCATGGTGTGCCCCGGCACCACTTGCGGAATGAGAGAGCGCACCAGCAGCCGCGCAATCGAGGCATTGCCATCAGGAAAGTGAAAGATATAAGGCTCCTCTCTTTCTTCCTCTCCGAAACCCATACCCTGAAAGCCCGCATAAGTGATGCCGCCGTAGTCATCGCCCGCCACGAAGCAGTCGATCGCCGGCACCGCCTCGATTCCCACTGCCCACAGATCGTGTGTGTAACTCTGAAAGAATTTCAATGTCTCCGGACGCACCTTGCATATCTTTGTCAGGAAATCGGCGTAGCTGAGTTTCGACAGCTTCGCGATTTTTTCGTCGCGGGAGAGCCCGGGCAGATAGTCGACTTTTTCTGTATAGACGCGCGCGACGTCGCGCTGCACCTCGCTGGTCAGCGGCGTCTTGGCAAGCCATTCTGTCCAAGGCGTTGAGCCTAGGTCCGCGATTAACCGGTCCTCGCCGAAGGTTTCTTTATCGAAAAAGAAGCCGGTTCCCATCTTCCGGGACGAGTACAGCTTCTGGTCATAGGCTTTCAAAAACTTCTCGGTATCGATTCCGAGTTCAACCAGCAACTGCTTCGCTTCAGTGCTGTATTTTCCGGGACTTTCTATCGACTGCGTGCCGCCATACCCGAGCAACAGACGGCCGCCGGAGTGAAATTCGTTGCGCTTGGCATGCCCGCCGAAGTCATCGTGATTGTCGAGCACCAGAATGCGCGCTTTCTCTCCGAAGCTCTTGCGGAAGAAATATGCGGCGGCGAGTCCGCTGATACCTCCCCCGACGACCACCAGATCGTAATATTCGCCGGTCGCCTGTGCTCGGCCGACGGCATCCCACGCGTCGCCGTCTCGGAGGTGATGCGCATAGGTAAAGCTCCCGTCGTGATTCCCGCGCATGCCGGTCAGGGAAGGAGGATAGTAATCTGGCGATTTTTCGGGCGTGACGGCGGCCGAATCACCCGGTTCGACGCCAAACTCGGTGGGCGCAAGAGCCGCCAGCATGCTCTGACTCGCCAGCACCCCGCCGAGTCCAAGGGCCGCCCCATTGAGGAAGTCGCGACGCGAAATCGGGCATCCCATGCCGAGTTCGCGGTCTTGCTTTTCATCCCCCATGTTCTAATAGTCTCCCCGATGCGGGCGCGATTATATCGCGTATGTCGAAAGCGGTTCCATGCGGAGGCCGAGTTGCACGGGCAAGACAACTCACACTGCGTTCGCGCATCCAACGGAGCAATTTCTTACCTCTCGGAGGAATCCATGCGGCAAGATCAATACAATTCCCAGTCTTTCTCGTTCTTTTTGTGGCAGCGGCTGCAAATGTTCGGAATCAGGAGTGCACGTATTATTTTTCTGGTTCTGGTTGTCATCAGTGGACTGGCCGTCGGGGTTGGCTGGGCCGCCGAGCCAGCCCAACCATCGGCAACCGCCCACTTGCAATTGGTTGTTTCCGGACTCGTCGCGCCACTTGATTTCCAGAGTGCCCGTGACGGCACTGGCCGGTTCTTCATCGTGGAGCAGGGCGGTACTATTCGCATCCTCAAGGCCAAGAAGTTATTGGCACCGCCCTTCCTGAATATCTCCTCGATCATCGTCTCGGGCGGAGAGACCGGACTACTCGGTCTCGCGTTCCATCCTCAGTACAAAACCAACGGCCGCTTCTTCGTGAACTATACGCGGCGGGTGAACGGGCAGCTACAGACCGTGATCGCGGAATATCATGTGTCCTCGTCGAACCCAAATCTTGCCGATCCGAACAGCGGCAGGGTCATTCTCGTGATCAACCAGCCCTTCGACAATCACAACGGCGGACAGATCGCTTTCGGCCTGGATGGATTTCTTTACATCGGCACTGGCGACGGTGGTTCCGGCGGCGACCCGCAGGGCAACGGCCAGAAGCTCTCAACACTACTCGGCAAAATGCTGCGCATCGATATCAACTCAGCCCCTCCATATGGGATTCCACCAGACAATCCGTTTGTGGGCGTGTCCGGCGCCAAAGGCGAGATCTGGGCCTACGGTTTCCGCAATCCCTGGCGATTCTCGTTTGACAAGACCACCAAACGCCTGTTCGTGGCAGACGTCGGACAGGACGCCTGGGAGGAAGTGGACATCGTCACCAAGGGCGGCGACTTTGGCTGGAACATCATGGAAGGCAAGCACTGCTATCCTCCGGGAACAAACTGCAATCAGGCGGGACTGATCCAGCCCATCGCTGAGTACTCCCATTCCGAAGGCATCGCAGTGATCGGCGGATACGTCTATCGTGGCGGGGCTATTCCTGCTCTCAAAGGCCTGTACGTTTTTGGCGATTTCGGAAGCGGGCAGGTTTGGACTTTGCAGGAAACACAGCCCGGCACGTGGACGCGTGCGCCCCTGCTGTCGGCAGATTTCAACATCAGTGCTTTCGGCCGCGCCGGTAACAATGAATTGTACGTACTGGACTACAACGGCAACCTGTATAAGTTAGTGGCAGGATGAAATAGTCCACACCGACTCTAAGGAACGATCACTCATTGCGACGTTGGTTTTCCGACTCGCTACGCAGATCACACGGGCGCGCTATCCGGAGTCTTCACGGAAGGGGCGCCGGCGGCGGCGACGTCCTGAACGAATTCACGGCGGCGCTCCGCTCCTTCACGATTCGTCAGAACTCGAACGCGGCGGGCAGGAATGTTGCTGGGTTCTAAGCGGAGGATGCGGCCGCGCTCCACGGTGATGTGAAAGCGGAACCAATCGGTGCGGAACATGCGCCCAGAGGCAAAGAAAGTCATCGATGCACCGATCTGGCCTTCGTAGTCGGCTCCTGTACAGGCGACCAGCCGCTTGCCGATGTCCTGGGTATAAGTCATGCCGCCGACCAGGGGATCGTTCAAAACGCAACGCTCGAATGGCACCAGGAATGTGATCTTCCGGATCTGAAGAAGCTGTAGCAGGACCGAGAGCTTCGCCAGATTCGTGACTACAATTCGAGCTTCGGTCGTGGAAATACGTTCGATCTTCAGATGAAGTTCGGGCGACCACTCGCGTTCGAATTCTTCGCGTGCTAGTGCTAGTCCCTTGTCGGTCGCCGCGACATACCGCAAAGTAGCCCGCGCCAGCACGATGCTGAAATAACAGGTGACAACGGTGGCGAGCACCGGAATGTAAGCAATTAATGCCGTGAACGGGATGCTATAGAGGGTGTTCATCACATTCATGGAAGCGGCGGCTCCTGATCCGATGCGCGCTGGGCACTTCAATGTTTGGGGGAGATTGAGCGCGTCGAGAAAGAGTCTAGCGAGGAGTGAGGAGTTGCTCCAGATGCGCTTGGTGCAGAGTCGAGAGGCGGGGGCGGGGGAGCGCCTTTGGTAATGTGACAGGGCCGAAGCAACCGCCAATGGCCGCTATTCAGGGTCCGGATGGCAGCCTGCGCCGACTGGAAGAAGTAATGCCGTTACGATTCGGGCGAAATGCCTGCTCAGGAGATTTACTGCTCCACAACTCTGGCTGCTTTTTTGGCAATGGTGTGTTGGTTCCTGAGGAGACGAGCTACATCACCGAGCGGAGTTTCGGCAACCGTCTTCGAGGGAAATTCCCAGAGCGGGCGCTCACCATGGCCGTAAACATTGTTGGAGTTAACCAGAAGCGTCTGTTCCTGCTCCATCGAATGTTGGGAGGCGCGCAGCCTGTGACCGCTCATTTGAATTGGCTGCGGTTCGCTGCTCAAGTAGTTGGCGGCCTGTCCCCAGGCTGCGGTAGCGCAAAAGATACAAAGGGCGAATAGGGTCGATTTCATTGGCGATCTCCGTTGGCGGAACTCCCTGGGGTGGGATCATGGCGCCTTCGCACAAGAGTCCGCGCAGGCGACGTCTTACCTGGTGACAGTAAGCGCGCTGCCAAAGGCTTGGTGTTAAGAGCTGTATTCATGCCGGTTACGAAGGGAATCGGAGTAATTGTTTGCACAATTGTGGAAGAGCGCATCGGTCCGAGGCTAAACAGAATGGGAATTCACTCACTAAAAACGGTTGTCCGGCGGACAGACTGAGAGCGCGGTGCGTTGCAGGATGTCACGGATAAGCGTAGCGAGATTTGCTGAAGCAGTATCAGTTCATTTTCGCGGGTGTCGCGGCGAGATGACGCCTGACACCCGTGAGCGGCTTTGTGAGAAAATGATCGGGCACTTCTCCTTGAATCGACATGTCCTCGGCTCCTCTTTCTCAGCCTTCTGCGCCAGTTCCGCCCGCAAAGCGGCGCTGGAAACCCATTCTTCTGAAGACCGCCATCACGCTCTTTGTTCTTTGGCTGGGATTTGTGTTTGGCGCTGTGATGGCTCACATGCCGATTCCGGCAGTCTTTCTCGCGGCACCCTTTGAGACAATGTGGGTTCGCGCACGGGCGGGCGATTTGCATGCGGGCGATACCGCTCCCGAATTCAACCTTCAGACGCTCGACAAGACTTCGCGCGTGGCGCTTTCGTCTCTGAATGCTCGTGGACCGGTGGTGTTGGTCTTCGGGAGCTACACTTGACCGCCCTTTCGGCGGGAGGTTCCCGCCCTAAACAAACTTTACGAAGAGTATGGGAGCCAGGTCAGTTTTCTGGCGGTGTACATCCTCGAAGCGCATCCGAGTGACGTCTGGCAGATGAAGAGCAATCTGGAAGACCAGGTCGTCTTCGCTTCTCCGAAGAATGAGGAAGAGCGTGCGTTTGTAGCGGGCGCTTGCGTGAGAAAACTTGGCATCAAGTTCCCCGCCGTACTCGACGGCTTCGACAACACGGTGGAAAAAGCCTACACCGGATGGCCGGACCGGCTATATCTGATCGACCGCAACGGGAAGATTGTTTATAAGAGCCGTCCGGGACCGTTTGGGTTTAAACCCGACGACTTGAAGGCAGCGCTGGCGAAGTTAGCGCCTGCAAATGCGGTTGCAGAAGTACAGAAATGAACTACCGGAATGAAGTCCGGTTACGCAAAAAATCAAAATCTTAAACCGCAAGAGCGGTGACAAGACGCCAGGGCACAAAGGAAATCAAACTCATGAAAAAGGCTTTCGTTCTGCCGGTCGCATTGTTTACTCTGGCGGCATTATCGCTGCTTGCGTGGTCGCAGCCTGCGCCGGGTTACAAAGTTTCCAAGACCTGGAAGCTCGGCGGCGAAGGTGGATGGGACTATCTCACCGTGGATGCCGACGGGCATCGTTTGTTCATCGCGCGCTCGACGCGAGTGATGGTGGTGGATAAGGATACGGGAAAGTTGCTGACCGAGATTCCGGATACGCCCGGGGTTCATGGGGTCGCGCTGGCGCCTGAATTTGGGCG